>SOKL01000064.1 GCA_004376265.1 Candidatus Thorarchaeota archaeon | reverse complement strand
CTATAAAAAAATCCTGAATGCTGCGACTGAGATGATTGATGGAGGACGTATTCCACTGTTTCATGCATACTCTCTGGGAAAAGCTCAGGAAACTATCGCACTGCTCCAAACTGGTGGTCTTAATGTAATATCAGGGAACACAAGTATTGACAAGGTCTGTTCAGTGTACATGCGCCATGGAGTTGATCTTAGACATCTATCTTTACGGTCAACTGAAACAAGTAGCGCTCTAGAGGAAGGAGCTGCAATTGTGAGCTCTTCATCTCGTCACACATTGAATGGCATGAAGAGTCTTTATGGTGAAAAGAAATTTCGTGAACTAGAATCAAAGATAGAGTATTTCAACCTCTCTGGATGGACCATTGGGAAATATCGCCGACAGGGATTCCCACTCAGTGCCCACTCAGATTTCAAAGGACTCCTGAGCTTTGCAGAATCAGTTAAACCACGAGTTGCATACTGTTTCACTGAGAACGGCCGAATACTCTCAAAACATCTTTCAGACCAGGGGATACATTCTGTACCAATTGAATAGGTGATGAATCGTGGAAAAAGCTCTATCGGAGTTAGTTGAACCTGTTCACGCAGATTCGTTCTTTTCAGTTTCTAGAAATGGAGAGATTCATGAACGACTCAGCTTTGAATATGTAGACCCAGAGGGGTATTACCGTAGAGTAATCCGTGACGAGAAGTTATTGAAGAAAGAAATTGAGAAACTAGCTGACAACATGCAGCACTTTCTAGATATAGAGAGAGTTGAAATCAACGAGGAGCGAGTGAAGTCCCGTGTTGACTATTGTGATATCTTTCTCAAGGGACCAAGTGACGTAGTTTCAGTAATGTACTTGATTGATTTCGCTGGAAGGTTCAAAGAGGGTGTCAACAAAATAGAAACTTGGTTAGAGGAAGAAATTGCCCCGTATGACTTTGAGATTGTGTGGAGATTCCCAGTGGGAACTCGAATATCAAAAATCGAAACAACATTGGATTATGAGATCTATGATGATATCATTACACTCTGGGCTCTGGAGGGAGATGATGTGGGCGGATACGAAAGAATGGAATTCGAATTGCCAAACATCGTTCTTGATACAAGGTGACAATGATGCAATCGGGTATGCTGCTGGAATCAATAGGATGGTTCCTAGTTATCGGTGGGATCTTGCTCATTTTTCTTGCACTAATATTGTCTTTCCGGCACACTGATGATGGAACAACTCAATTGAGAACTGAAAGCAAGGGTATAATCTTTCTCGGACCAATTCCGATAGTGTGGGGATATGGCAAAAGGACACGATTGGTATCACTGATAGGAATCATCGCAATCCTGCTCTTCATTGTGTTTATGTTTCTAGCTTAGCCACCTGAGCTACAGTCTAAGGCATTACCTGTGACAAATACGTCTACATATGAAATTGGAAGTATTACCTATGCCATACCAATACTCATAGTCTGTTGAAACACATGTTTTTGTGGAGAAATGTGAAAATGATCTTCGTTTGCAGGTCCTGTGGTGAGTCATCTGTCGACATCGACATGGTTCTTGAAGGTGCGTGTGGTTGTGGTTGCACCCACTTCCACCTAGTATCGGAAGACCGTTCAGAACTTCCAAAAGCTCTTGAAGAGAAGGAATCTATTCGCAGAGACTTACACAGATGGCTCGATCTAAATCTTGATTCTATGTCACCTGAAGTTGTAGGCAATATCAGCGTAACATTCGAAATTGGGAAAGACAATACTAAATCATGATTGTTCTTTTTGAGTTTCTTTATCCAAAGGACGCTCAATACTCGCAATCTGTCCTTCAATCTCTACACTTAGGTCAGTCTTTCCAGCTACATTTGCTATTCTCTGAACTGCCTTTAGACTATGAATGAGAGAGTCGAGCCAAGAGAATATATCTCCTGGATATGCCCATAGTTCAAAATCATCATGTAATTTTCTCGCAAGACCTGAAGGGTTGAAACCTTCCTTTCTTCGTTCAACGAGCCACCTTCCAAAGGTGATCTTGCCATGATCACACTCAGGATAATCGCGGCATCCACAAGTGAAGAAAGTACTTGCCCAACGCCCAAATATCTCGAAGACCCACTGTGGAAGTCGTCCTGCTCCACCTTGTGGACGACTTGCATCACTGATATCATTGAACACTCCTGAGAAGAAACGAGTGGGCATGTGCGTTCGGAAAGCAGAGTTTACTTCTTCCTGTAGCTTGTTGCTGAGGTAGACATTCCGAAACGGTTCTAACATGACTGCAATGTCAATCACATCATACGAAGCTGTCAGCTTCATGACTTCAAGACCCATACTAGGAGTCAAGAATGAGAGTGAGGTCGCTCTCCCTAGGTCAGTAGGATGAGCTTCTCCATCTTTCACGCGAATCATGTGTTTTCGAACAAGATGTTTTAGAGCCTCAGAAGGTGGAACTGACATGGATAGCATTCGTTTGTAGGCTAAAGCGACTGCTTTGAGGTCAACAAGGCCAGTAGAACAAATGGTTGCGAGAAGCTGCTCAGAACTTGCTTCTTTGTCAGCAAACGGTTCCACATCTTCAACAATTCCATTTAGCAAATTCACCGCTACTTCATCTTCAACTTTGTCTTGACCGCTATGATATTTTCTGTCAGGTTGGACTATAAGGTAGACCTTTCCTCGGTCATGTTTACCAAGTCTACCGGCTCGACCAAGCATCTGCTCGAATTCAGCTGTGGATAACCATTCAGCACCCATTGCAAGTGATTCAAAAATTACCTGGGAAGCCGCTAGATCAACCCCAGCACCGAGGGCAGCAGTTGTAACGACACACGATTGTCGCTGCTTTGAGAAAGAACGTTCAGTCTGACGCCGCTTCGAGTACGAGAGACCTCCATGATAAATTGCCGCAGAAACTCTGTGTTCGCGAAGCCAATCACTCAAGCTATGTGCCCGTCGTCTTGCATATGTAAAAATTATCGATTGCCCTTTATTGCCTGAACTACTTACGTGCCGAAATTCCTCATTGACCAAACGTCGGATAATGGAACGTTTCTCGTCATCTGAACGTGCAAAAACGAGGTGTCGTTCAAGTGGAACTGGACGACCTTCATAGTTGACCAATTTGAGTTTCATCTCTTTAGCCAGAACTTCAGGTGAACCAACAGTTGCAGAGAGAGCTAGATATTGCGCTTTCGGATAGTGAAACCTCATTCGTGATAGAAGCCCATCCAACTCAGGTCCACGCTCAGGGTCAGCTAGATTTTGGATTTCATCGATAATGACTGTCCCAACTTCCCCAAGGTCATCTGTTCTTCCAGACCGAAAAATCAGATCAAGTGCTTCATAAGTCGCACAGATAATATCCGCCTTTTTGATATCAGTATCAACAATTGGTCTTCCTTCTTTACCGACATCTAAGCGGGACATACCGACCTTAATCCCAACTCTTAGACCAAGGGGTTTGTAGCTCTTTCGGAACTGTTCATACTTCTCGTTTGTAAGAGCAACAAGAGGAGACATGTAGATCATCTTCTTGCCCTTCATAGCTTTTGGGACACCGGCAAGTTCCCCGAGTAGCGTCTTTCCAGAAGAGGTTGATGAAACAATAAGCATGCTCACATCCTTGAAGAGGCCAGCTTTAACCACCTTGCTCTGAATTGGTAGAAGGTACTCCAAACCGGCTGAAGTGAGAATCTCTTTGAAATTGTCTGGAATTGGAAGATCTCTGATCTTGTTAGATTTGCTTATGTCCTCAGCTACAACTGTGTCGATTAGTGTCAGATCAGGTTCGCGAGTGGGATCAAATCCAGGGGTCATCATATCAACTAGTCTAGGAACTGACTTGATCCGAGAAACTTGTTTTTCGAGCTGATTTATCATAGCTCGTGAGAGATGAATCCCTAGAGTCTTCAACTCAGTCTTGAGGTCGCTTTGTGCACAGGTTGTGCATGTGACTTGATTCTCAGATATCTTGACTGCATTTCGTCTCGTAAGAACAGATAATCTATCTTCGCGAAGACAATGTTGACAAGTCGGTACAATTCGTGGTTTCTGAGTCTTGAGACGTGAGAGTAAATCCAAGAGATCCTTGAGAAACTCTGGTTTCTGTTCCCGTGGTATGATGATGTGTTTAGCTTTTCTGAGAATCTCATGGGCTTCCTTTGGAACAAACATGTAGACGCGTTTATTGTACTTAACAAACCAAAATCGTTTGATTTCCAGTAGCCCTGTTGGACGACGACCAAACTCAATCATTCCTCCAAGTAAAGTTCTTTGTCGGTCGCGCAAGACATCAGAAAAAATATCAACCCTAGTTGTCATTTCCTGCCTTCCTGGACGTAGAACGATTGTATAGGGTTTGGCAAGCCTCTTCTGAATATCAGCATCAGCAATTTCCAATTAGATTGGCCTCTATCGATTGGCAAAAGAATGCACCAAAGACTCTTGCGGTTGCATCAAAGCTCGAAGATATACTGCTCCTTTTCTTTGTCTACTAAACCAAGAGCGCATTCATATTCATCCCAAATTGCTTCTATTCCAGTCTTTGTGTTCTGTCCGGCTTTTTCCACAATCATCCAATCGGACATAACATCGATATCATCAAAACTGCTGAATTTGAAGAATGGAGCAGCCATCACTTTTGTTCTCTGGCGAAACCTGAATTTTCCACTCTCAAAGTGTTCAACAAAAGGTTTGTACATTGGACTATTGGTTCCTGCAAGTATGAATTTCGCACGTTGTAATCCGGACACATGTGAAACATTGATCCGTTTGAAGATTTCTTCATAATGTACAGTTTGCGGAACAGTGGCATCAGTATGTACTGTAGCAATTTTGTCTGCTGTGAGCACGTTCCCTCTCTCTACTACAAGGTTCCGGATTAGGGTAATAATCTCTTCAATTTCTCTCTCACCGAGAGGATCAATAACCTCTGGTGATACAATGTCAACCTGAGGAAGTGGTTCATCATAGCGTAGCATCGTTGGATCGAATATTAGTGCTGATAGTGGCTCGAGTACATCCACACGAATATTTCCTTTATTGGCCATACCCTTGAATATTCCGGGTCCAATCAGAATCGAGTAGACTCTGGTTCCTCGAATAATAGACCAGAGCTGACTGGATAGTATCAAAGCTTTGCCTGTCAGGTCCGCACCTTGTTGAGCTCCTACATCAAA
>SOKL01000121.1 GCA_004376265.1 Candidatus Thorarchaeota archaeon | reverse complement strand
CTGCCATCTTCTTCCACAGTCTGTGATACAAATCTCACTATTCCATTAGTCGTCTTTGGACTCTTTTCAGTCCAAGAAGCCAACATCACCTCGTAACCATATCCACGAATCCGCGATCGTATAGGTGAAAGGATATTCACGAGATTCTCAACATTACAAGAAGCAAACAGGATAAAATCGCAAGGAATATCATCTACGCGAACTGCAGCTCCAGAGCTGAGTGGATTATGTCCTGAAATAGAGTATACGCGGTCCTGCATCGCCGTGAGCAAATGGTTCTGATAACTTCCCAGAGCAGCGATCTCATCAATATAGAGAATCCCCTCATGCGCTTCATGTATTGCCCCTGGAACGACTCGATGATGCGCTGCCAATCCAAGTGATTCCGCACTTCCGTATGGGTCGTGTTTCACGTCTCCTAGCAGCTCAACTGGACTGGCTCCACTAACCCTGATAAAACGATTAGAATCTAATGGAACAAGCACGCGTTCCTGCTTGTTTGTGTCATCCAGCGGATGTTCCTGTTGCATACTCGCCCCCTTTCTGGTGACCATAATTTCACCCTGTTCCGTACGCTCATACGTGACTTGATAGGACTTACCGGAAATATCTTCCAGGTTCGTTATTGTTCTAAGCGCGGGTTCTCTCACTACGTCTAACATTCTAAATAGGCCATGATATGATTCCCCTTGTGCCCAATCGAATCGTTTCTCAGCCCCACAGTTGATACATGAGTTCTCATCTGGTGTGGAAATACTACTGCACGCTGGGCATCTGAATCCCATTTTGATAGATATGTCAAATGGAAGTCTATCTGGCGTAACATAGAGAGTATCGTGGATGCTGATGACTTTGGATTCCGACTCTACATCTTTCTGAGAAGAGCGTTTGATCACGATATCTGGTCGGTCTGGTTGAGAAGGATTGTATCGAAGTCGTATCTCTTCACTTGGTGCTTCAAGGAGTGAATATGCGGCCTTTGCAATCATCGACTTCCCTATTCCTGGCACACCACAGAGTAAGACATGTCTATGTTGTTTTACAGCTGAACGAACTAGAGAAACGACATGCTCCTGTCCTATTATTCTCTGGAATGGATCTGATGGGATTTCCACCTGTGCAGTTGTTTCTAATCCATCCAAGATTGATGTCACATTGAAGAGCCTCACTTCTGCTCCGTATGTTAAATTCATGAGGCAACGAGATAATTGTGAGTATTACTCATTTGCTAAAAAAAGAGGATTGTGAAGCTCCGAGGAGCCTCACTATTGACCTAAATCGTCAAATGTAAAAATCTTCATGCTATCAGATTTACTCTCGATGTCTGCGACAGCAGCTCCAATCAAGATCTCTGTCTTCTTCTTGCTGGCAATGTCCACAAGGCGTTGTGTTATCACACCGTCAAAAACTATTGCAGGAACTGTTTCTTGAGCCTCCAAGGTCTTTGCCAGTTCGGCCACTCCGCACTCCACAAGAACCTTCTTGTTTTTGTCAAACAAGATAGCTTTGAACGCTTCTTTGATTTCACCAATTTTTTCAATGTAGGCTTCATCAACTGTTATGGGCTCCCTTCGTGAAGGTCTCCGAGCAGGCGGAGCTCGACGTTCAATTCGTTTTGGCGCTCTCGTTGTTCTCTTTGGTTCTCTTTTGGAACGAATAGGTTTCTTTTCTACACGTTTTTGTTTCCTTGGACTTGTCCTTCTTCCTTTGACTAAAGCAAGTGCCTGAGCAGCTGGAATTTGAGTTTGAAGTGCTTTCGTCACTTCACGTCTGGTGAGATCTTCAACCTCTTTGCCTTGGGGTGCTCGAGCAATGTAGTCTATTTTTGCTACTTGCATAAGTTCCCTAAATATCAAATCCCCGCCTCTGTCGCCATCGAGAAAAGCAATCACCTTCTTACCCCTCTTCTTTGTGAGGTCAGCAATGCTTTTCGGAACGTGAGTTCCCTCCACAGCAACAGTGTTGATAATTCCACACTTAATCAGGTTAATGACATCAGCCCTACCTTCTACAATGATGATCTCTTTGCTTTTAGCTACATCTGAGCCAGCTGGTAGTTTGTCCGGTCCGAACTTGGACACAGGGACTTTACTTCCTCTTGTGACGGCAGTCCTTATCTCATCAGTGCCTGGTGAGATATCCTCCTCCCATCCTTTTAAGATGCTAATTGCTCTGCTGACGACTTTCCGTCTCTTTGCACCGCGAATGTCTTCTAGTTTCTCAAGAATGACCTTTGCTGCGCAAGGACCTACTCTATCAACAGTTTCTAGAGCTGCAGCAAGTATTGCCGTGGCAGTCTTGTTGAGTGAAACTGGAATTACAATCTCCCCAGTACTCTTTCCACCTGATGATCTGATAGCAATCTGAATTCTTCCTATACGACCAGTGCGCTGAAGTTCACGCAGATCAAGATCCTCTCCGAGCAACCCTTCAGTCTGACCAAACACGGCACCAACAACATCATGCTTGTCTATCACGCCGTCAATTTCAATTCTTGCGCGGATGACGTACTTAGCTGCACTCTGGTCGAAGTCTGTTCCTATTTCTATACACGTCTCCTATGTAATGCTACCACGTTCCTCGTGTATAGACCAAGGTGAAACCCACCTGCGTTTTGTCACGGACTGACCTATGCCTCTTGACTGTGATTGGAATAAGACCTCTCTTGATGCTACTCTAACCCATGCCCGAACATATACTCTGATAATCGTGATGATAATCCTGTGAATGGTAATCGTCCGAAGACTTTGCGCAGTGTGTTCACCGACTCACATTTGGTCTATAGCCGGGGGTCACATGGCGCTGTAATATGATGATTTGCAGAGCATGGTTGGATTATGTCCACCATGCTGTACACGGGGGCTGTTTCCCCAGTGTATTTGAAGATGTCGTTATCACCATATAATCTGTGTCCTAATGTCCTAAACAATCTTAGAAAATGACAGATTCGCGCCAAGTGACAATCCTAATAACGAAATAAATGCAGTTTCTCTTGTTCAGGAGCATTCTGTCCCGTTCTCGAGGGCGCACTGAGGTTATGCCCATGAGGTGTTGCGCATAGGGCGGGTCACATCCTGAATGTTTGCCTGCCAAACACCAATAGGATGAGCCAAAACGGACTCGCTTGATAGGGATGATTGTCCTTTAGATGAACAGCGGGTCACCCTGGTTTCGTACATTGGCGGGCCGGTTGATGCCAGAATGCCCGACACGAGACAGCTCAGTGGAGCCAGAGGCAATCTCTGATGCTGTGATGCTGGGAGTTAGTGTGCAGGGTAACAGGCATCGACCACCTTATTGTACTAAATCTCTGTTGATTCTCCAGGTTTAATGATGATCACTTTTACATCAGGGCTTGAATTTTCTACCATTCCCTTGAATTTCTCAGGATTTGCCTCTATTACAGGGAATGTATTGTAATGCATTGGAATCACATTTTTTGGTTTTATTAGTTTGACAGCCAATTCCGCTTGATGAATATCTTGAGTGAAATAGCTACCTATGGGACACAGAAAAACGTCGATTGGGGAGTATAGTTCAGAGAACAAACTCATAGATGCAAACACACCTGTATCTCCTGGATGATAGAATGAACTACTTGGGAATCTGACTATGAATCCCGTCGGTGCCCCTGTTCCTGCAGAGTGAAATGCTTGAACAAGGGTTACCGTTACTCCTCCGATATTCACACTACCTCCAATATTGAGTGTGTGAATATTCTCAACACCCTGTTCTCCTGCTTTATGTGCTAGCTCGTTTAGTGCTACAAAATAGGCTCCAGTCTTTTTGCATATCTCCTTGCCCTCAACAAACCCATGGTCAGTATGGTCGTGTGTGACTAGTACAATATCAGCTTTGTCAACATCATCTATCGTGATTGGTGAAGTTGGACCAGTGAGCCAAGGATCAACATATAAAATCTGTTCATCTTCTTCTATTTTGAACGATGCATGCCCTAGAAACGTGACTTTCATAATTCAGTATCTCCAACCTAATTATCACTCTTCCTGACTTCTATGTTTTGTGCTATACAGGACTAAACCTACCCAATCTGAAAGTTAATACATCATGGAAGAAACGATTCAGAGTGACAATCCATGGTAAAACCTCACCCAGACTTCATGAAATCTGGAAAAATCACAGCTCGGGTACTGAGTCTAGTTGGTTGTGAGGTTCGACCAGGAGTAAAAGTTTTAAAAATATGTCAACTAGCCGAGAAAAAAATACTCGAATTTGGTGCAAGTGGGATTGCTTTTCCCTGTAACATATCGATCGATAATGAGGCTGCACACTATACTAGTCCCCACGGAGATACCAAGCAGTTTCCCGACAAAGGTCTCGTAAAGATTGACATTGGTGCTCATGTGAATGGTCACATCTCTGACACCGCAATTACTGTGGATCTAGATGGGTCTTATGAGAACTATGTAGAGGCTGCGAAAAGTGCCCTGAATGCAGCTATCGACGCAGTGGTTCCAGATGTTTCACTTGGTGCTGTCGGCAAAGAAATTGAACGTACCATCAAAGGATTTGGTCTGAAACCTGTTCATCAGCTCACAGGACATCAGCTAAAACCTTGGAACCTTCATGCAGGAAAAAATGTTCCAAACATAGGAATGAAACTAACTGGAAAGATGCGCCTTGGAGAAACCTTTGCAATTGAACCATTTGCCACTAATGGGAATGGTACTATCAAGAGTGGACCAAAAATGTACATCTTCTCGAATGACGTAAGGAACAAGAAGAAGCTTGATAGTCAAACTCTTCGAGTCCGTAATATTGCTCGCAAGAGATTCGGAAACCTCCCTTGGGCTTCAAGATGGGTCCATTCAAAGAGTGGAGATATTGATGTAGATGCAGCAATCAAAAAGCTTCAGAAATCAGGAGCAATTCATGGTTATGCTGTCCTATATGAGGGAAAGGATGGAATTGTATCTCAATTCGAGCACAGTTTATTTGTCGGTGAGAATGGGGCGATTGTTTCCACAAGACGTGGTGATGAAACTTCTTAGCGCGCATGGAACCGCTTAAGAGCACCTACTGGTTTTTTTGTATTAGGTGATTCAGTGCCTAAAGGTCCAAGTCCTTCAGCCATTAAATCGGGAAAAATTGCTGCACGTGTGTTGAGTGAGATACATACGGAAATTGCCCCCGGAAAGAGAATCATCAAGATCTGTGCCCTTGCAGAGAGCAAAATCAAAGAGTACGGTGGTCGACCTGCATTCCCACTAAATGTTTCGATAAATCACATTGCAGCCCATAGTACATCCCCGCGTGGTGATAAGAGTGAAATTCCAGAGTTTGGACTTGTGAAACTGGATGTGGGTGTGGTTGTTGATGGCTATATTGCAGATACAGCGTCGACCGTGGACATTGATGGAACCTTAGAAGGATTTGTTGCTTCTACTGTAGATGCGTTAGCAGAAGCTACGGAATTGATGCAACCTGGAACCAATTTGGGAGAAATTGGAATACAGATAGAGCGAGTAATCAAAGATTATGGTCTTAGACCAATCAAGAATCTGTCTGGTCACAATCTCCAAAGAAACAGATTACACGCTGGGAAAAATGTTCCCAATGTAAAAACAAGAACTACTGATATCGTAGAGGTGGGAGAATACTATGCTATCGAACCCTTTGCTACAAGTGGTGCAGGAACTGTAATTAATAGCGAGTATGTCTACATCTTTGCGAACACTGGACTTGATGAACCACTTGAAGGAACAACAGAAAAGCTCAGAAAGTATCTACGCGACCAATATGGCCCCTTTCCATTTGCTTTGCGTTGGATTGGTACTGGTGACAAGGCTATAGACATCATCAAAGAAATTAAAATTCTGCTCAAGGAGAGAGCAATTCGTGGTTTTCCAATACAAATCGAGAAAAAGAACCGTCCTGTGAGTCAGTCTGAACACACAGTCTTCATTTCAGAGAACGGTCCCATTGTCCTGACAAAACAAGACTAGATGTTGTACTTTTCATCCGGTTCTTCTCGAACAATGTATATGCCTTCAATAGTCATAGCACTCTGACATTTAGGACAAGTAACCTCGACTGGTTTCAAGATGTATTCTCCTTTTTGGAAGTCACGAATCTCTTTGAAATCACAGCTGTTACATCTGATTTCTGTGACTGTTGGTGGTGGAGGTTTCTTTTCCCTCTGCTTACTTCTTGATGTCAGCATTGCAAAGCCCATTGCCATCACGAACATCCCTACAAATGACCAGACAATAGATAACGAATCATTTGTTCCAATACCGACCCAGAGAATGAAGAATCCCGCTGCAGCAATTGCAAGTCCAATAATTCTACTAGCTAATCCCATCAACAACACCTCATAGACCGATACCTATTGTGTTTCCAATCCCCGCGAGAATCACACTGTCGCCGGGTTTAGTACGTTTGAGTATTGATGCCTTAATACGCTCAATTACTTCTGGCACTGAATCTAAGACACGTTTGTCCATCACACCTACGGCTGCAGCCTCATCCTCCTTGATGACAATGGCCTCAATGCCGATTCCGCGTTCTGTTGCTGATTGTTCCATTGCGTGTTTTTCAGGTCCTAGATCACCTATGGCGGCACCAGTTCCCTCTGAAACACGTCCCATCTCTTCACCTTCGAGTTTCAATGCAGCATCAATTGTGATTATTCGGGTCACTTTATCGCCATATTTGTCTACGAGCTTCTTTACACCCAATCCGGGTTTTCCCACTGTGCCTCCTGGACCGGTCGCTCTCATGGCATAGACAGTTCTTCCCTCGGCTTCAACCTTGTAGTATCCAACTTCACGGGCAATCTCTTGGTTGTAACTCTCGGGAGTTGCACCGTATTCTCTAGCAAACTTAGTAACAATAAGTGGGCCAATTCCATCTCCTATCGGTTTACCCTTTGAGAATGCGTCCAGAGCATCATAGTATGCTTTTGCCAGTCTCAGTAAATCTGGCAGTTGCATCTGAATCTGCATGATCATAATCTGGCTACCAGTCTTCTTTCCAAGTATGTAGAAGTGTCTGACAACTCTGTAGATGAGCCCAAGAACCTGAGTGACCTCCAATGTGTTCTCTAGGTTCTGATTCATTCCTTCACCAGACTCTGGAGCCACTTCTTCTACAAACTCTTGGAACCTATCTCTGCGTTCGTCAAGAAGGTGGTCGAGTCTCTTGAGAATTCCTGCTGGATCTAAACTAACAGGCATGATTGTAAAGTAATCCATCCATCTATCAAGATCCTTGGCTACTTCCTCCTCTGACCTACCAAATTCTTTGAATGTGTCAATAGCGATTTGTCTCGATTCAATGAACATTCGCTTGAACTCGTGCAGTCCTGCTTCAATCTGCTTCAGGTACTGCCAGATCTGGAACTTTGCTCCGTAGAGACTGAAAATTATAATGAAAGCGAAGAAACCGATGTTGAGTAAAACACCTAATTCGCTTGTTTCACCGAGCTGCATCTATATCAGACTCGGTGTCGTTTGTTAGTCTTTTAATGACTTCTATCTCTACATTTTTACACGAGATATCGAAGAAGAAGAAGAATGTGGCAGCTCATGGGCTTGTCACGCGCTCGCGCAGCGCACATTTCCCATGACGGAAGTCGCCTTAACTTCTGAGTTCGGCTGAGATCAGGTGTTACCCGACTCCCTATGGCCGCCATCAAGACGATGGGTTTCCATGTTTGGTTTTAAGCATTACTCTTTGACAAACCATTAATGAGATCATTCGAATGTTTCCAAGAATGTGCATCTTTATTGACAAGGTTAAACATTTTAGAATTACTTTCACAAGATTAAGGGTTATATTTGACTAAGATCGCAGCAAAAAAAAAACAAGGTCGTCCCTTATGTGGGACGATATAGTATTTAAATTACAGTCTATGACTGATAATTTGAATGATGTTTCATTAACGGAACCAAGGTTCTGGTTCGCCTACTCTATCATTGGGTGTCATTATTTTATCACTATCATATTGTGACAAGCAAACATCTAATCTTACTACCAGAACATTGATTGATAGGTCAGATATCAAGTAATGAACAAAACTATCAAAACATACAATCGACCTGAATTTAATTTGGTGCCCTTTATTTGGCAAAATCACAACATCTTATGTAATTAACTTCCAAATTCAAGAGCTGGAAACACTATATCTGACGAAAGGTTCATATCGATTCCGTCATTTGCGCACCCGCTGGTCATCAGAGATCAACACCGGGGACGTGGCCTAGTCAGGTATGGTAACGGGCTCCAGATCTGGGCTCAATTCGAGTCCTGAAGACACGGGGTCAATATCTACCCGTTGCACGAAGATACTCGTCGATCGGGAGTTCAAAAAGTGATGTGCATTCGCACATAACTGGAAACTCTCCCCGTCCCCACCATCTCTCACATTCATGTATTTATGACCAACAAATCATTTGGACTAGCTTTCGTCCATCCGCCATGCCCAGTTTTTCAAAATGACCTCTTCAGACCCATTGAATCACGATGATACTTCCCAAATTCTGTGATTTCTTCTAATTGGTTTCCTGTGTATACAGGTCCATCGACACAGACCAGTGTTCCTGTTGAATCCATCGCACACGTTCCACAAATACCATTACCACACTTCATGAACCGTTCAAGAGACACTTGAAACTTCACATCAAGACCTTTGAGAATCTCATAGAAACCTGACATCATAAGCTCAGGACCACACGTATACACAGTGTCATAATCCTGAATGTCCAAATCCTCAGCCACCGCGTCTGTAGCAAATCCCTTGAATCCTGAGGAACCATCATCTGTTGATGTCTTGAGTGTGAATCTTCTTTCTGACAATTTGGAAAACTCTTCAAGAAATACGAGTTCCTGCTTACTCTTAGCTGCAATCAACAGGGTCACATCGACACCTTTCTCACGTAAATCATAGACCAACAGTCTCAATGGAGCCATTCCAATACCACCACCCACAACCAGGGCTTTCTCTGATTCTATTGTGAATGCTGATCCAAAAGGCCCTCTGATACCAATCCAATCATTCGATTGTAGAGAAGACAATGATGATGTTGCCTTTCCGATTGGGAGAACTGTAATCCCGACATTTGGCGGATTCCACAATGAAACACTCATAGGTATTTCATCAACTCCGGGAATCCAGACCATTAAGAACTGTCCTGGTGCCACTTTGAAATCTATATTAGGTATTTTGAATAGAATTGTACGTACTGTATCAGTTTCCATGATTATCTTAGAAACCTGTACAGAACCTTGGTTGCCCATCAGTCTGTCAACAGTCATCTGTTGGACCTCCAAGCCATACCCACAATCTCAGATGTGTTGGAATAGTTCATCTCTTTCAGATAGTTGTTCACACCAATCTTGATTTTTGAGAAAACATCAAGCCCCTCAATCAATGCGCTACCAATCTGTATAGCACTAGCCCCTGCAAGATGCATCTCTACAGCATCCTGCCAGGTCGAAACACCTCCCACACCGATAATAGGGATACTTAGTGTTTGACTCAGATCGTACACACATCTGACCGCAACAGGAAAGATCGGAGCACCAGATAACCCCCCGACCTTATTGCCTAAGATCGGGCGCATCTGGTTGATATCTATCTTCATTCCTCGAACGGTGTTTATTGCAACCACTGCATCTGCACCAGCTTCCTCTGCAGCCTTGCCAACTGCCACAATATCCGCAGCATTTGGGGTGAGTTTAGCATAGACTGGGCAATCCACGATTTCTTTGACAGCACTCACAAATTTATGAGTCAGCTCTGGATTGTGTGCTATCTGACTAATCTCTGCATGGGGACAGGAGAGATTCAGCTCTATAGCCTGTGGTTTCATTACCTCGCCTTTTCTTGCTACTTCAGAAATCTCTTGGATTGTGTTTCCAAAGATACTGAGTACTACTGGTACATTCTTTCTTCTCAACAAGTCCATCTCATCACTAAAAGCATCAATTCCTGGATTGGTAAGACCCACAGCATTTAGGAGCCCCCCATGAGATGACGTCAACACAGGTCCCGGATGGCCTTTTCTAGGGCTTGGTCCTATTGATTTCGTGACCACTGCATCAGCACTGGACTCAATCACACGAATCATTGTGGATGCTGTGACTCCTAAGATTCCTGATGCAAGCCAATAACCCTGAATCTTCAATTATTCACCTTGTTCGAACTAAATGACAATCAGTAATAAGCTAAATGGAACCATGTCAACAGATTTCTGACCTGTTTCTTAGATTTCGGTATATGTGAACCTCAAAAACAAGAAACCTCTGTGTTCCACCCTTCTCCTGCCAGCGTCACCACCTCTCGAAATCCAAGAGATATCAAGATTAGCAAGAGTATTGTCTGACATCATTGAGATGGAATCCCTCCCTCAGAACTGGTTTCTTTCTCCTGTTCTTTGACTGGAGCATCATTTCCAGCTACAGAGAGCTTTTCCACAGTTCTTACCACAGCGGGGTCATTATCACCCTCACCAGTTTCATCACTGAAACTTGCGAGATTCGATTCGACAAAGTGAACAGCCGCGGACTCTCCGGAATCTGATATGAATCCTTTCTTGGAGAGTGAGGACTTCCCTTTGGAAGATTTCCTTCGGGCTTTCGGTCGCACACTTTGAACCATGTCCATGGTTCTAGTCCACTCACCTAGTCCTATCATAATGCTCTATAATGATGCAAGCATATGAACTCATACAATTGATATTCCATGAGTTGTAAGCCAGGGTATTAGAGAGGAAAAGCTCATCAAGAGAGATTTTGTGTATCCTTCAGTTAACCTTATCCGATATTCAACATTTTCAGGTAACAGAGTTCAACAGGAAGGATTCAAGGTGTCAACATATCTCTCGCTTACTGTGTTCGGAGTTTTTGTTCTTGATGACGAAGGCAAAGTGACTACGAAACACCTGTTCTATCCAGATGCAGACGTTGCAGCAACTAGTTTGATGGCTGTAAATGATGAGGTGACTACTGACCTATTAGAAGCAGTTGCGAAAAGCGTTCTGGGAGCTGATGTAGTAGTTGAAGATCCCATGTTCGCAAGAGCATTGTCACAAGTCAAAGATCTAAAGATTCGCGTAGAGGCAGGTGCTGCGCCGCGATGGTTCAGAGATGGTCAAGATGAGTATCTGATCAAGGAAGGGATAGTTCCTTCAACGGATGATATCGCAACATTCAGACGTGATGTTTCAATCAGGTTGGCAAAGAGCAAAGTAAGCGCGGCAAGTGAGGAAAAGGATCTCCTTGTGAAAAATGCCATTGATGCAGTGGATGAAGTTGACAAGTCGATAAACGTGCTCATCATGCGTCTTCGTGAGTGGTACTCTTTACATCATCCATCTTTGACTCGGTTAATTGAGGACCAAGAGCAGTATGCAAGTATATTGAACAATTGCACCGGGAAAACAAAAACCACCAAAGAATGCCTTGAATCAGTAGGTGTTCCTCCAGGTGTGGCTGAGCAGATTATGAGCGCACTTACTGGTGATATCGGTGCTGAATTCGCTGAATCTGACCTTTCAGTGATTGGCGGTCTCGCAAAGACTGTCGATGATCTCTATCTAATGAGAACTGATCTTGAGGAGTACATTACATCAATGATGTCCACCATAGCACCAAATCTCAGTGCCCTTGCTGGTCCATTGATTGGGGCACGATTGATTAGTCTGGCTGGGTCTCTAAAAGGACTCGCACAAAAACCATCTAGTACAGTCCAAGTGTTTGGGGCTGAAAAAGCGCTCTTCAGGAGCATAAAAACAGGTTCGGATCCACCAAAACATGGAATCATCTATAGAGTCGCTGAAGTCCATACTGCCCCATATTGGCAGAGAGGGAAAATCGCAAGATCATTAGCAGGAAAGTTATCTATTGCTTCACGCGTTGACGCGTATTCTGACAAGAATATGGGTGAGAAACTACGTGAGGAATTCCTTACAAGAGTTGAGGAAATTAAACGACAAAATCCTGAGGCTCCACCACCAAAACCCAGACCTAAGCCCGCACCAAAGAAGCAGTATGGGAGAGGAAGCGGACATCCCGACAGAAGACGTGGAGGAGGTCGTCAACGATGAATGTGTTTCAATACAAATTCCAAGGAGTCTATTCACTCAAAGACAAGGACCGCACTTCGCTTTGCACACAATCACTAACACCAGGAATACGTGTCTATGGTGAGAAATTAATCACTCTGGATGACAATGAATATCGGATATGGTCCACTAGAAGATCAAAACTTTCTGCGGCGATAAAAAGTGGGCTCTCAGAGATGCCAATCCAACCTGGTTCAAAGATTCTCTACCTTGGAGCTGCATCAGGTACAACTGTCAGTCATTGTTCTGATATTGTAGGTGATAAGGGTACAATCTACGCTGTTGAATTCTCAGAACGAACTGCACGTGACCTCATTCATTTAGCTGCAGCTCGCAGTAACATCATGCCCATTGTTGAAGATGCTAGACACCCTACAAGATATGCTTCTGTAGTTGCTGGACCAATTGAGGTGGTCTATCAGGATGTTGCACAACCCAACCAGGCAGATATTTTGTACGAGAACCTCAAAACCTTTTGTTCCTTCGGAGCTTGGGGTATGTTGGCAATCAAAGCTCGAAGTATTGATTCCACATCAAGTCTTGATGAGATCTACAGCAAAGAAATCGCAACATTGGATAATTTGGGTCTGCAGATTGTGGACAACATAGACCTCAATCCCCTTGAGAAAGACCATCGATTCATTGTGTGCAGAGTTTCGGAGGACCTGAAGTGAGTCCCTTCATCGAAAAGATGATTGAACGAGATATCGATACTCTCAATGACCATCTTCCCGAATCAAGACATCCCTTGTCAGAGTTACTTGAAACTGACTCGCCCCAATTTAGAACGCGAGATAGCAATGTATCGGTATTCAGAAAAGATGAGCTTGAAGAACTAGCAGCAGAGGTTCCCTCAAGGTTCCATGATGATGTTCGTCTTCCTATTGTCTTACTGCGAAGGTTGGACTACGGAGTAGGAATATATACCATAGCTGGCAACAAAGTAGAACTGTTCATGATCTTCCGAATTATAGGATATGTTGACCTAGAATGGGAAAATATTGGGGACTGGAAACCTGTTGAGAAGCTTGCGAGACCACAAGTCCAAGTGTTGAGACAAAAACTACCCTCTACAACCAGTATCGGTATTGCGATGTCCACAAAAGAAAATGAAATACCAAATACTAGAATTTGAGCGATTTTCGTTATTAGATAGGCTGAAAAAGGTTCAAGACTGAAAAATAATTGGCGTCTAAGTTGACAAAAGCACGTTCCCAGCTAACTCAAGAAGTGGTTTCTCAGTTAGAGGATGCTGGGTTTAGGCTCTCATCTAAATGTGATGTGAGACCTAGCTGCTTTGATCTGGTTGCCCGGAAAGGTGAAAAACTGATTCTTGTCAAGGTCTTGGCAAACATCGATGTACTCACGAGCCAAGACGCGATGGCTTTACAGCTCATTGCTCATTTCTTTAATGCAACACCTCTTGTCATTGGACAAAAAACAAGGAAGGGAAAATTAGATTCTGATGTTGTGTATAAGAGGTATGGAGTATCCACCATCGCCCCTCCTAGTTTTCAGAGTATGATTGCAGAAGAAAGAATGCCTAGAGAGTTCAGTCAGAAAGGAGGTCGTTTTGTCGCGATTGATGGAGACAAGCTTCGGCAAGCAAGACTCGAACACAAAATGACTACGGGCGAGCTGGCTGAATGTGTGCAAGTTTCCGCTAGAGCTGTTTTGGCGTATGAAAATGATTACGAACACATAGGCGTTAGCACTGATACTGCTGAAAGACTGGAGAAGGTACTTGAAACGGACTTGATAATTCCTATTGATTTGTTACATGAACGTGTTGCTGAAAAGACTCTGCAGAAAACAGGTCAGTCACAGGATATTCCAGATTTAGAAGTCCGTGTGAACCACTTTTTTGAGAGGTTGGGTATGTGTGTCCTTTGGACTGATAGAGCCCCATTTCATGTTGCAGCAAAGAAAGAAGGACCTCCTCTGATGTCTGGAGTTGGATCGATTACGAGTTGGTCTTTGAAGAAACGTGTGGAGATATTGAAGAGTGTATCAAAAGTCACTGAATCAAACGCAGTGATTATAGTTGAAGAAGGCCAAGCTGATGAAAGCGTATCAGATATTCCTGTAATTAGACAGCTTGAACTGGCTCAGATAGAAAAACCTCGCGAGCTCAAGAAAATAATTGAGGAGCGATCCAATCAATAGTTCAAACCGAGTCAAGTGTGGATTGTTCTACAGACTCACGAATCTTTCTAACAGAATCCCAGCTTTTTCGGATGATGGGAGGTAACTTGCGGCTATTCTGGATTAGATCTCTCACAAATCCAATGGTTTTTGGATCAGAGGGATAACCGGATCCAAAATCACCAAACTCTTGATGCATTTCATCAATGATTCGGTCTCGCTCAACCTTAGCGAGAATTGATGCGGCAGATACAATGGGATACTTTGAGTCCGCTTTATGTTCTGATACAATTACGGAACCTCTCGCGGCAAGACCGCTTAGTTCACCGATTTTGCTTCCAAAACGCTCTGCGTTGACATCAGCAGCGTCAAGGTATACTTCCCGCGGGTTCAACGACTTGACCACTGAAACGAATTCTACCACCTCGATTTCATTCAGCGTAGTACGCTTTCTGAGTCGGTCAATATCCTCAGCAGAAACAGACCTAATTTCAATCTTATCAGCTAGTTTTTCAATTTTCTTACTCAAAGATAGACGTCGTGAAGGTGACAATCTCTTCGAGTCCTTTGCACCAATTTCCTCCAACCTAGGAATCACATCTGGATCTAGCAACACTCCACAAATGACCATAGGACCAATCATCGGACCTCTACCTGCCTCATCTACTCCAGCAATCCCATAAAGGTGATTCCTTCTGGTCATGATTCACTTGTGGTGCTGGTGACTTATTATCATACGGTCAATCCAGTTAAACTTGAACAACGAATGCCTTGTGACAAGAGGGACATATCAACACCATCTCCCCACTTGGTGAAATTGTGAGTCCCGGCATCATCAAGAGGTTTCCATCACGTACAGTTCCTTAGAGCTGCTGTTTGATATAATTTGTACACCAAAATCATGTATCGATTAGCATTGAAAAAACTCACGAACTCCATAATTACGCGCATTCGGTCTTATTAAGGTCCTATACATAGTCATGGCACAGGGGCTTATCCGAAAGTATTGTTTTTCAATTATAGGGGCGTATATTGACAATCGCTGTAACCAGTAATGCTTAGAATTTCTAGCCTTCTGAACACATGGACTGGACACGATTCTGATGACCTACAGAACGACACGAACCTATGACATCAACCAGCTCGATTATCAAATTGACTTTGATTCTCTAGTAGATAATGCACTAACTGTGCTTACTGACTTTGCATCTAAGAATCATATTGATGGGTTTGTAAGCTGCACTTTGGATCTAGTCTATCCTGATTTGAACCTGCTAGAAGACACCAACTATCGATGGAATCATCATGCGGAGAAATTGACAGAAAAGATACACAAACGGTTCAGCGATACTGAATGGACTATCACGAATCCCAGGTCTAACATGTTCAATATACTAGATTTTGCTTATAGTACATTACCTCATAGAATCACAACAGCGGTACAATCGGGGAAAAATCAGTTTCTTCAGTCAATTGAGGTATCTATTCCATGTCGGGAGTCTTTCAAGTCCACGATGATAGTACTACGAGTTCTTCTCAAGATGATCACACCTGATTGGTTTCAATATGCTGAAAGTGCTAGTCTGACCACATGGGCAACCGTTCCCCCAAATCCCAAAGATGTAATAGTCCATCGAGAACTGGGTGAGAAAGTCCCATGGAAACAATGGTTGCGAAAAGAAAATCGAGCTGAAGCCGTTGAATACTTCCACACCCCTGGTGTTGCTGAACTACTAGTTGAAGAATGCAAGGGTTTCTACATGATGGCGGACAAAGCACAACGGGGAGAAAAAACAGTCAGGCGCTATCTTTACGATAAAGGTTCAAAGAAGCATCTGTCGGTTGACAAACCCTCCGATATCATCAACCTTGTTGAAGAGAAGGAATTCTATGCTTTCTACAGCTCCTGTGAAACCAAGAAAGGTGAAGTCGGAAAAGTATGTATCGACCTTGATGCTCGATGGATGCTACAATCTCTACTGGGTCCTGAAACTACATGGTCCCTAGAGTGTGCTCTTGTTGACGCAGTCCTACAACTGGGGGCTCAGCTTCAATGGCCCTCTCCCGCAATCAAATTTAGTGGATTGCACGGAATTCATGTGTATTGGCTTGTGGAAGAAGGAGCTGTGGGTAGTGAATGGATTGAGATAGAACCTTACCGAGAAACTGTATTCAAGATGGACAAAACAATCATCAAGAAGAAGACCACAGGATCATTCCTACGCCCTTTTATCGGTTTCAAGACTCTTATGCAAGCAATGGTACTTCGAGCGAAACAACAGTACATGGATTGGTCGAATGTTCCAATATCCGATTCAATCTTTCAGGTTCTGGGGATTGAAGATCCTGGACAGCTCGTAACTTTAGGTACGTTAGAAGACCAAATCATAACCAAACTAGGTGTTGACGTCATCTCCCATCCAAAGGGAGTGTTTCGAACTGTTCTATCCCCTCATTTCAAATCGGGTCTTGTGAGCAGGAATATCCGGAATCAGCTTGGACAAATCGGGTCTGAATATCGAATCTGGAGATACATGAGAAAACTTGCCGAGCAACAACAGGTGATAGATGAACTTCTCCAAGATTACAAAACTATGAAACCAAATCCAGGCATATTGAAGAAAGAGCATCTCGAATCACTAGCAGAACGAGTGGTTGGTGATGTTTCAATCCTGTTGAAAATCTCCCCTGCTGCGGCATCAAATCTTACACCTGAAACCTACCAACGTTATCAGTCACAGTACT
Source organism: Candidatus Thorarchaeota archaeon (assembly GCA_004376265.1). Lineage (GTDB taxonomy): Archaea > Asgardarchaeota > Thorarchaeia > Thorarchaeales > Thorarchaeaceae > SMTZ1-45. The sequence goes on along the minus strand of SOKL01000121.1, from coordinate 1,385 downwards.
CGGAAAAGAAGGCACGGAAACCATGGAGACCTTGGAACGTTGAGGAACAATATACTCGGACGTATTGAGTTAGAAATGAAAAAAGTAGAATTTGATAGAATACCTACTTCTTAACGCCGATTGTCTGCCCCTGGATAACTCTCTTCATGTAATTCCTCTTGTTACGTACGCGAGGAATTGGTGAGTGACGTTCACGACTATGTACTTTTGGTGTGGACTCGCGAACTTTACCCGCTTTTGTGAGTGAACCGTGTGAACCAGGCATCTTAATTTCTCCTATCTGGGCTCTATCAGTGAGTCGGAAATGTTCTCATAAAAAGCTATCCAATTGACACTCCTGCCTGTACGACCTTAATAACCCCCAACGACACCGGATTACATGAACCAGCCACAGCTGCGCCTTCTATCTACGCCTTCCCCTATCGAAAACCATTCCCCTCTTTATGTCGATGTTGATAGTGCGCGTCTGTGGAATTTGGTCACCGATGCAACAGTCCATCTAATTCTTAGGAAACCTGCTTTACAGGAACTAGCTCGTAGAAGGGATCCTCACCTCATGGACTACTGTGAGAATCTACTAGGGTTAGATGATTACGAGAACTGGCTCACAGCCATTAGCACTTTAGTTGCCTTGGGTACAACCGAGGCTGTGGACCGACTGATTCTGGTTTATGTACAGTCACTCAATGATGATAGGAAACTCGTACTCTCCATGGTTGCGAAAGTACTCACGGCAGAACACGTCAAACCATTCAGCATAATGGTACGAGAAGTGGCTGTTCCTGGGGAACTCGATGTTTCTGGTTGGACTAAGATAGCCACATCTACATTACATGATGTTTGTAAACGATTTGGAATTGAAGTTCACGGAGTATCTGTTGGCGCGAAAGAAGAAATGGGGACTGCAACTCCTGAAACCCAAAATCTGGACGAAATCACTACTATTCCAGATAAGTAGGCTAGACCGCATTCTATTAATCTGGAAGTTTTGTTAGACACAGTCATGATCACACCAGACGACGATTATCAAGTTCATAGGGAGATAATCGATGCATTACTGAGTTCAAGTGAACCTCTAGAGCGGAAGGTGATCAATCGTATCAAGAACAAAGTCTGTGCTAAATACAAACGTGCAAAGACTCCCACAAATGCTGATATTCTTCAGGCAGCTATTCCAGAAGAAGCTGAAATTCTCCGACCATTTTTACGGAAACGACCTGTGCGAACGATTTCTGGAGTTGCTGTTGTGGCAACAATGACAACCCCACATGAATGTCCTCATGGGAAATGTGCATATTGTCCAGGGGGTCCTGATCTTGGGGTTCCACAGAGTTACACCGGCCATGAGCCTGCTACTATGCGGGGTCTTCAGAACGATTTCGACC
>SOKL01000020.1 GCA_004376265.1 Candidatus Thorarchaeota archaeon | reverse complement strand
CAATTGACGATGGTATCTCAGTTGTTGTCGCCGCAGGTAATTCTGGACCAGCAGCTTTCTCAATCAATTCTCCAGGTGTTATTGAAGAGGCAATCACAGTTGGTGCCTCCTATGGTGGTAGTGGTGTGATAGCTTTCAGCAGTGTTGGACCTGTGTATCGAACCGTGTCTGATCCTGAAGGATATGTGGTGAAACCTGATCTTGTTGCACCGGGGTATCTTGTCGTGTCAGGGAGAGGTAGCGGTGTCAGTCTATTCGAGTACTCAATCTATAACTCATCCCAATTCGGAATGAATTACACTCGGTGGTCTGGAACCTCAGCCTCAACTCCAATAATCGCAGGTCTTGTTGCATTATTACATCAAAAACACTTGTTGTTGACACCTGTAGAAGCAAAGGCTGCTTTGATGAAGACTGCTACAGATATTGGTGCTGACTCGATGAGTCAAGGTTGGGGTCTCGCGAATGTATCACTGGCCTCGTATCTTCTGACTAATTCATCACGAGATATCACACTGATGACTCCTCGCAGCTTTCCAACTCTGCCATGGAGCTCACAAGTCATCATTGTTGGAGATGATCGTCCACCTCAGAATGTGACTGTCATTTCAACACAGCCAATAGGATTAGTCAACATATCAACTTCAGGAAACATGAGCCAATTCATAGAAACTAACGTAAACCAGCTTAATGTCGTTTCAGGGTATTCTCACTTTGGAATTGCACTTGAGGTGCCGTGGGGCATGCCTCTCTCAGCAGCTGGCTTCTACTCAGGATATCTCAATTTGACCCAAGGAGAAGAAATTATTTCATCCATTGAGATAGGTTTCACGGTAACTCTCTTCGGTGGAAGAATGATGGTGGACATGGAGCATCACACAGCTAGTGGTGCTGATGCGGACATCGATGATCCATCTTACTATGGATATTTCACAGAATACCTCCGAGAGAGTGGGATGGTTGTTTCCGAGTTTGGCAATCCTGAAGACTTGACTAGAAGCTATATTGATTTGAGCACGATTTCCAGTGCCGATGTGTTTACAATAATGGACACTGAAACCACCTACTCTGATGGAGAGATTGCAGCTTTGCATGATTTCGTCGAGAATGGCGGAACGCTGTTGGTCTTCTCTGAAACATTCTCTGAAGATACAGGAGAACCCACGTTCGCTTTTGATTCATATAACCAAATCTTGCAACCATTCGGGATACAGATTGAAGAGAGAAGCATTGGTTTTGGACCTCCTGGCTTTGGTCTGGTCTATGGTATGAACTACAGTGGTTACGTAGAGACTGATCCATTAATGGACGGTGTGAATAATCTCTATGTGATTCAAGGAAGCACCTTACATGTAAATCCAAGTGTATCAAATGCGCGAGGTCTCTTATGGGAGGACTCAGAAAGAACGCATGCCATTGTTGCTACGGCAGAATATGGTAACGGACAAGTGTTTGTAATATCTGATGGTTCAACCTTGTATGATGATATTCTCTATGACGCAATCAATTCAGGTGCTGACAACATCCGTTTGTTGAGGAATCTTGCAGGTGCAATTACTCCTGAATCTCCAAGGATTTTCGATGTCGTTCTTGAATTCGGTGAGTTTGGAGATCCTGCAAATGTAACAGCCTTTGTGTTCGACAGTGATCTCGATAGTGTTTCAATGAGTGTCATTGGACCATCAGGAACGAACCTTACAGGCATAGTAACAGAGGAGCTTGGTTACAGTTTCTCTACCAGTTTCACATTCAATAGTGGCGGCTTCTATTCGATACGTGTTGTAGCTTCAGATTCAAGCGGCAATAGTAGAATATACGAACGCGTAGTATTGGTTCCAGTGGATGCAGCCGACGACATCTTTGTGTTATCGCTCATCTATACTTTGCTAGGAGTAGTTGGAATCGGACTTGCATATGTCCTGATAACAAGAAGGAGCGGTAGACCGAAACCTCCCAAGCAACATGTTGAAGAAACTCAAGATGATGAGTGGGAACTTCCACCGCCATCTATCGAATAGGACCAAAAGTTGATTCAATATATTCACGAAGGCGCTCGTGCCGCGGTTTCAGTAGAGGGGTATCCTTTAGGAATGCTCCTCGCTCGACTCTGTCTAATATCTCATATCCAAGTCTCGCACCCATTCGAGATGCAATGATTTGACCCCCGATTAATCGCCCGTCTTCGGTGGTGACTAATGCAACTTTAGCAAACTCAGTTGGGTACTCTACATATTGAATATTAGTCTTCACTCCAAGTGCATTAGCACTTACTGAGGAGTGACCAATGACAACAATGTCAGTATTGAATATATGATCGTACTGAAGGCGTCTGAGAAGATTATCATAGATCTTAGACCGACCAGCTGCTGTGACACCTGCTTGACGCCCTGCACGCGCGGCGACACTCGCAATCGGAAGCAAAATCGGTTCATTTGTTAATGGATCTTTCATCTCGACACAATCACCAACAGCAAAAATGTCATTGATTGAAGTCATCATCGTTTCATCTATTACAATTCCACCGAGTGACCCAATCTGTAAGCCAAGAGATTCAGCCAGCACAGTATTGGGGCGAACACCTGTCATGAATATGACTGCATCTGCGGCGAGAGGCTCATTGTCAAGAAGTAACCCTTCAGCTTTCTTCTCTCCTAACAGTGCAGTCGGAGATACACCGGTGTTTACATTCAACTTATCTGGTAGTCGAGACAGAAGTTCTGCACTCATTGGTTCCTCGAGTTGTTTTCTCATGAGTCTTGAACGCACAACAAGATGAACTTCCTTTCCTAAAGAGATGAGTCGTTCTGCGGTTTCAAGTCCGCTGAAACCTGCACCAACAACGACAATAGAGTTCATTTTTGAGAGTTGTTTACCAATCTCACTAGTGTCAGCCATAGTTTGAATTGTGTGTACACCAGGGAGTGTGATTCCTGGAATTTCTGGGACAGCCGGAATTCCTCCTGTTGCAAGGATGAGCTTGTCAAATTCAAGAGTTTTTGAATCTTCAAGCTTGAGTGTCTTCGACTTAGAATCTCCACCTGTGACAGCTGTGCCCGAGAGGATTTCAATTCGATTCTTGGATAATGCCTCGAAAGACCAATCTTCGATCTTTAAATCACCAGTATCTGGAAACTCTAAAGCCATTGCTGCTCCTGGCTTTCGATGAGACTCGTATGTTTCAGCAGTGATGATTATTATTTCTGCCTTAGAGTTAAACATCCTCGCAGACACCGCAGCTGCAGCACCTCCAGGACCATAACCGACAATTACTATTCTAATTCCAGATTACCTCCTCGACGTTGTATCAGGACGTACACACAAACACCCACAATCAGTAAAGCAGCACCCACCATTACTATTGTATAGTCTTGTACAACAGTAAGTGTTGCAAAGTTCATCGAAGTACCAGGTACTTCTTGCCCTATAGCGATTGCGAAAACCTCGTGAGTACCTAGTTGGAAGTAAGATGGAGAGAAGTCGAATGTATATACACCTGTCCCACTGTTTAGTGTCAGATTAAGCCACGATCCTGATTCTGCATGAAATGCAAGATAGACTATTGATGCCAAAGCAAATCCTTCAAGCACAACTTCCCCAGACACTCTATCAGCCACAAAGAGCCCTATTCTAACAACTTCGTTATCAAGTGAGGCACTCGTGAAGAGAAGATGAGGACCAATCTGTGTGGAGAGCATTATAGGGGGAAGCACTAAAGTCAGACTTTCTGATGTAACATTCAGCAATATGCTATTGATGTACAAAGTCCCAATTAGACTCTCAGGAACAGTAACTGTGAATGCTCCATCACCTGCGCGAGATGATGAATTCAGAACAGTCAATGGACCATCAATAATATTCCAATTGACTGAAAGAAATCCTAATGGTGAGTCTTGATCTTGAGCAGTTATGTGAACTAAGATTAATCCATCATTGAATTCCAGAGAAACATCTGACATTAGAGGAAACAGCATATCAACGAGGGTACCCGGTCCTACTTGATCTGCATTGGCCAGAGTTGTGTTATGTGTTGAAATTGAAATATCCCCACGAGTGCCGAGGGTAGCACCGTCAATTCTGAGAATAATGGCGGTTGCATTGTACCACCAAGTCGAGGACAATGAAGAGGGAATGTACGAACTACCACCCCATTCAAAGACATCAGAGGAACCTCCAGTGATATTGACTATTAGGTCAGCTCCATTCACACCAGTACCCAGATTTGAATCTTGGTCCCAACCAATACTGAGCACATTGGTTCCCTGATAATCAGGTGTTTCGCGTGAAATTATTGCTAATCCAAGAGTGTCATTATCGATGAAAGTCTTCACCGATGTGATGTCAAGACCACCCTCAAGAGTGAGATCCTCTGTGTCACCAATCAATTCTCCAACTCCAATCCAATTGGATAATGGGGAATTATCGGACGCAGGGGTTTCAATAACCTGAGTGACAGACCATAATACATCTACGAGTCCATGACCCCAAGAGTTGGAGGCTGTTTCATAGTGAGCTGATTGACCACCAGCCCCATTGACCAACGCGGAGTAATCTAACCAAGCAGAGTTCTCACCGGATGCCTGACGTATCAATGCAAGAACTCCCGCGACATGAGGTGATGCCATGCTGGTCCCATCTCTTCGTACCCAAAGTGGAGAAGTCAGCGTTTGTGATGCCGCTCGAATGTTGTATCCAGGTGCTGCTACCGTGGGTTTTGGAGTGCCATCGACTCTTGGGCCTCTACTAGATGAGGCGAGGATATTCAAGGATGACTCACTATAAGCCGCTACTGTTACAGCCATATCAGCTGTTCCAGGCGAACTTATTGTCCTACCGGAATCAATGTGGGTTGAAACAATCATGTTGGTTGTGTCCCATTGTCCATCCCACGCAAATACATCAATCCATACGGGATCTCCTGCCTGATTGTTCACTGTTAATGTCCATGTGCCATCAGCCCAATCATGGTCTTCGGTCGAAATCTGAATGATAATGTTGTTAAGACCTCGTGCATTGATATCTGCGAAAACATAGGCTGAGAGTTCAGTTTCATCGATAGCCCAGGACCGATAAGAAACTTGTGCAAACTCGCCCAAATCGATCTGTGCACCAGTCGGACCTGTAAGAATGATTCTTTCATCCCTATCAGAAGAATGCCAAAGCAGACTCAGGAATGAATAATCGGGTGCATTGTTAACAGTAAAATTCGCAGTACCATTTTCTCCTGACGGAGAAAGAAATCGTGCGTGTTTGTTCTTATTTCCGAGATTTCCGGCGGCTGTGACAGAAACAACTCCATACCTGAGAAATGCCTCAGTCACTGCTAAATCCTCCAAGTCGGTTCCATCTAGAAAACCAAGGTATGATGAGAACGACATATTGATGATGTCAGCACCATTCTCAACTGCAAAGTCGATTCCATCGAGGATATCTGCTGATTGTAGTTCGCTCTTGATGATTATCAGGTCTGCACCTGGGGCAACACCCACATATGATGTGAAGCCAACTTGGCCTCCTGCTATCGTTGAGGCAACATGGGTTCCATGACCGTGCGGATCACCCACAGATACTCCTAACGTGAGATTGACATCACGAATATAGACATTGGATGCTTCTTGGTCATATAGAATAGCTACTTTGCTGACATCCAGCATGACAACATCTTCAACTCCAAGAGTGATGATGCTATCTTCATTCGCGTCAATTCCACCAATCCATCGGTCACCAGAGATATAGCTAAACCCTGCAATTCCATCCACATCGATATACATGTAATCTGAAGCATAGGAAAATGTTGAGCCAATCAGTCCATTCACTCTAGCGATGGGACCTTCATTTGAATCCGCAATCGTGTCATCATTCAAATCAACAAAGTAATCGCTGCCATTTTGAATTGTGTGATATTGACCAGGAGACTGTCTCCAGAAACTTGGATGCAACCAGGATGCGCCAGTGTCAATGACTGCAATCGTGATTCCTGTACCATCAACTGCTCCACCATCCATCTTGATGTTGTTCCAAACATCATCGGCATTGATAGCAGACACAGAGGAAGTGATTGAGGGAACATACTGTTTAGTTCCTGATGTCGCACGAATTAGATCTAGGTCTTGTAGTTTGCTCAAGGAGTTTGTATTAGTCACTTCTGCAGAGTAAATCTTTCCAACATTAACGATGGAAGAACCTCGTCGAGTAAACTTGACTCCAAGGGATTCAGCAGTATGAATCTCATCAGCTGTTAGCTCATCCGCGAATTCAAGAAGTGCACTTGCTCCACTATCTCCTAAGTTTTGAATCTCCATCCTGAGCCGTGACTCAATCAAGTGGGATGTTTCATCAAAGGTACTGAGCAATATCCGCGTGGCTATTGATGTTGGTACAAAGATGGTTGGTGCGATTAAGATGACCAATATGAGATATCGTCGGTACATTAGAGTCCCTCTCGAGTAATGGCTATGTCGTTTTTGATGTTCAACTGATATGCATTTCTGTTGAGTCGTTGGGTAAAGAGAGGAATGAGAACATTAAGTCCTACCCTATCCCTCTCTCTTCCAACTACTCTTCAGCAGCTATCACGTCAATATCCTTACAGATGATTTCAGGACCAATCCAACTGATAAGAGCATGTGGTGTTTTAGCAATCTCAACGATGTTCTTTAACATATCAAACGCATTGCCTGATACCATGAGACCATTGATAGCTCCCACCATCTTTCCATTCTCGATAAGAAATGCAGGATTTCCAACTACACTGAAATCGCCTGATTCCGGATTTGCACTATGAGCACCTTGTACACTCTGAATGTAATATCCATGGTCAATCTCAGAGATGATTTCTTCAATCTCACGAGTGCCTGGGTCAACAACTAAGTTTGTGAACCCAATTTCTACGAGTCCCTGCCTCATGTTACGCTTAGCATTTCCAGTACTTTGAACGCCCATCTTATTTGCCCAGTATGTGTCCCAAAGGAAAGTTCTCAACACACCTTTATCCACAATAGGAGTACGTTGTCTTGGTACACCTTCATGATCGGCTATAGAAGTATTAGCTCCGCCGGCATAGAGACCATCATCGAGTAAGGAAAAATATTCTGATGCGATTGTGTCACCAATCTTATCCGCAATCTTGGATTTCCCACGGGCTACATTATCACCCTTGACACCCTCCATCAAAGTATAGTTTAGCAATTGAGAGTAAGCCTGAGGATGGAAGACGACCGTATGTTTTCCAGTTTTTCCTTTGACGACGGTTTTGCACAAACGAATTTGATTGGCTATTGTGGATACGGTCTTATCTAAATCTACATTGAGATCTCGTCGGAGGTCATAAGTGAACACACCAGGAGTCATTCCAGCTTCAGTTTGTGCAACGGCTACAATCACGATATACGACACCGTGGCCTTCTCAGAATGAACAATCCCATTGCTGTTTGCGTAGGCCGCAGTACCATATGTAACTCCAGAACCACCTCCAGCTACAATGAGTCCTTCTTCAGCGGCTGATGCTTTTGATATGAGCTCCCCAGTAGCTGAAACTATGACTCCAGGATCTTGCTTCACAACGGCCTCATGCCATAACCCATCAATCTGGGGATACTGCTTCGGTGATGGAAGTGATATCCAATCAACGTCCTCAGTGGTGACTTTCGCAGCTTTCAATGCAAGTTCGACAGCTTCCTTAGCTGCCTCACGAGAAGCAATGTTAGTAAACGCACTCCCCATTTTCTTTCCAATAAAAACTCGAATAGCAATTTGAGCAGCGATTTGTTGATTTACACTGTTAATTTGAGCAAGCTTAACATCAGTTTCAAGTTCAGTATGTGCCTGGGCATGAGCTTCGACAGCATCAGCTCCTGAATCCTGGGCAAATTTGACAATGTATTGACAGAGGTCTAGAAGTTCTTTTTCACTTTCCATATTGTTCTCCTCCTATGTAGCTCCTCCAAAAGTAATACCACCCTTTGAGAACCTAAGGTCAGGTCCTCCAGATGACACAAATACTTCCTGAGCTCCTTTTCCACATCTCCCTACTTCGTACGGAAAGTCCACACTTGATACTGCCTCTATTTTATGTAAAGAATCAGTTGCGATGCCAGATATCGATAAATCAGTCACTGGACGACCAATTTCGCCCTTTACAATTTCAAAAGCCCTTTGTATTCCGACCTGAAAACTTGCATTCATTTGAGCAGAGCCTGCTCTGAAATCTTCACAGAAATATCCAAACTCAATACCTTCCATCATCTCATCCTCTGCGTAATCACCGCGTTCGAAAATTGTACTTCTCATTCGGATTATTGGAGGATAGAGGTAACTATCTGCACGTGCATTTCCAGTAATACGCTGCCCAATTTTAGTTGCGTACTCACGGTTGATTAATAGTTCTTTCAGTACAGAATCCTTGATGATTTCAACCCTCCTGGATCGAACACCTTCATCATCGTATTTTGAAACACCAACTTTTCCAGCGTTGGTACCATCATCTGTCATGTTGACACCTTCAGAGGCAACAACTTCTCCTCTCTTACCACGAAAGGGACTGTTAACGGTTAGATCGGCCTCAGCAAGATGCCCTAGAGCCTCATGTGCGAGCGTCCCGACAACTCTTGGTCCCATTACACACGGGAATAATCCGCCCTTTGCAGCAACTCCTTCGAGTTGGAGAATTACATTCTCTGCAGCCTTCGTACCAACATATTCAGCCGTTGCTACTTTGTCAAGATATTCCCAACCTTGATGTGTTGTGGCTTCCTCATATCTTGCAGCACTCAATCGTGCGCCATCCTTTCCAGTCACCCATGGATAACTCCAAACCAGCATGATAGGCGACTGGATCTTGGTTCCTTCAGAAGTCACAAGAAACTTTTCACCTGAAGCAGTTCGTATCTTAACAGTGACATTAGATATCCGCTCATCATGATCACGGACTACTTTTGTCATGTCATTCATGTATTGTATCTTCTCTTCAATAGGAACATGTCTAGGATCTTTCTCAACTTTGTGTGACTCTTTGTCTTCATATGCTTTAACTTCTGCAAGCTCAATTGGTTCATTCCTTGTTTTTGCAGCAGCTTTAGCCATTGATGTCGCGTCAGCCACGCCTTTCTCCAACATATCGAGATTCCCAGTGGAAACAAAACCCCATGCACCATCAGCAAGGACTCTAATTGCAACTCCTCGTTCGATTCGTTGCGTCAAAGCATTGATCCGAGAATCATCCATCTGGATGAATTCCACAAATCCTTGTTCGCCGCGTAATTCAACATAAGTCGCACCCATTTCCCGACCTTTGTCAACGACTTTCTCTAGGATATCAAACATTATTCTAACTCCAGGTCCTCTTTGAAGGTATTACTAGCCGTTTCTAATATCTCTAATAAGGTTGTGATAAGCGCGAAAAGATAACCGACAATTTCGAGGATTTCACTGTCATTATGGGCTTCTGAATATGAATGAGCAGAAATCACAGTAAAGAAGACATCTTCAGAAACTGCAATTTCTCAATATAGGTGATAGGGCTTATAACCAATCAAGAAAAACAGGAGGTAATATGGAGCACATTGTATGACAACCCTAGATGAGATTCTTAACATCCTCAAAGTGGGTGAGAATAGGAATACTGAATTCAAGAGAAAACTCACACGAGCAGACCTGAAAACTGATAGAAGACAGAAATTAGTCACACGTATCAGGTTTATGACGTGCGAGAATCCATTCGAGGGTGTTTTTCTAATTGGTATAGAAGATATTGGTGGTAAGGAATGGAAAATTCATGGGATATCTGAAAGTTCTTTAAAGACATCAGAGAAGGTTCTTACAGATCTCTGCGAAGAGGCAGCTATCGAGATTGTGGAAGAAGAGAGAGTCGAAACCCCAAAAGGTATGGTAGGAATCTATCTACTGAAACGTCTTGCAGACGAAGAAATCAAGGAAACATGCTCGATCAACGTAGCAGGAAGAGTAAACTCAGGGAAATCAAGTCTCATTGGGGCACTTGTAACTGGTAGACCCGACAATGGAAGTGGAAGTGCTAGGTCATTTCTTCTTACCCATCCACAGGAGATAACTCGAGGTCAGACTGCTGACATCCATCTAGCGTTCATGGGGTTTGGTGCAGAGGGAAAAACTATCTATCAGGATAATCCACTCAGTAAAGAAGAATCAGCAAGAGTTCTTGATCAATCTGTGAAAATCATTACTTTTTTTGATGCGCCAGGTCACAAAGAATATAGTAAGACTATGATCAGGTCTATTCTTGGTGCAGATGCCCAGTATGGGCTTGTTCTTATTCCGGGACCAGAAGAAGCACATCTAATTCGTCAGGAAGAGGAAAATTTTGGAATCCCACGACTCGATGAAATAACGCGTGAGCATATGATCCTGATGTCGAGCCAGGGAGCTCCCTTTATCATAATGATTTCAAAGATTGATAAGACCAGTCCAGAAGATCTTGAGCTCGTGATGAATGTTGTTAGAAACAGCCTCAAGGAAGTAGGCCGAATACCAGTTTCAGTCAGAAATATTGAGGAAATATCTCCGGTTGTGAGAGAACTGGCCAACGATGTTATTGTGCCATTGATTCAAACTTCTGCGTTAGATCCAGCATCACTTGAGCTAATCACTCAGTTCCTAAAGAGCTTGCCCTCCAACTCGAAACATTCAGCATTGACCAATCCTGCTCGCGCCTACATTGACAAGGTGTACAGAGGAATAAAGGGCACAAATGTAGTTGTTACAGGAACGGTCAAATCAGGGATCTTCAAAAAAGGACAAACGGTGAGGGTTGGACCTGACACCGGAAATCAGTTCCAAGAAGGACGCTTATTCAGCATGGAGATGTTCAAGAAGAGAATCAGTACTGTCAGAGCAGGTGATCTGTTCGGTTTTGATATCAAAGATGTGGACAAGCATGTAGTTAGAAGAGGTCAAATAATCATCGACCCCGATGAAGAAACTGAGAGCTGTAAAGTTTTCGAAGCAAACATTGTTGTCACGAGGCATCCAACGAAAATATCCGTAGGCTATGCACCTGTTCTTCAATGTCACACAATCCAACAGACAGTGATTCTAAAGAAAATTTATGATGCAGAGTTCCTTAGTGTAGGGGATTTTGCTCGAGTGCGGTTGGAGTTTATGTCATCACCTGAAGCCATCACAATCGATGACAAGATTGTTCTTAGAGAAGCCAACACAAGAGCTATTGGAACTATTGTCAAGATAATCAAATAGATCCATCTGTCCAGGTTATGACAAATTCCTCTGCAGAAAATGGTTGTTCGTTTCGCAGGATATTCCTCTTTGAACTTGTTGAATGAATAGGCCAGAGATTCAGGTTATCAGTAAGTACTGATTCAAGAAGCGCCTCTTTCCAACTTCCGGGAGCTGACACTATCGCAGTTGTTTCAGAATCAGTGTTGATGAGAGTTGCCTCCAGACAACATGATCTTGCGGCGCGGCTAACATTATCGTATTCACCGCGAATTAGAAAATCGGGATTCACACCAATATGATTGAATCCAGGAACTAATGCGATTCTTTTGGCCTTAAGCAGACTTTCAACAGCTTGAGGTGACCCGACTAACGTGTTCGACAATACTTCTAATTGCCCAGAAATAAGACGCTCCAAGACAGATTGTTCCGTAGATTTCATTGCTTTCCCTGAGAATTCTACTTTTCTTTCGAAGGTTGATAGGGGTTCATCTGAAAGACCTAACTTCGCTAAAGCTCTTCGAATGATATCATTCCCGTGTGAAACAAGCCCTCCTGATGATGGATATACATCCTCAAGATTCAACCAGTATTCGATTGATTTGATAACAGAGTCACTGGACTCCCTAATAGAGAATGTTTTCAAATCATTTCCGTCAATAAAGTTCACTTCTACCCACTCTGATTCGTGAGGTTTTCCAATCGATGCTGAAAGCTGTATGTCAAGAGGTGTTGGATCACAGAGCACACGCGGTGCAAGATGTATCGCCTCAAGTTTGTGTCGACGAGCTTCGAGCTTACGAGGTTTTTCAAGAATTCTACAAAATCCTTGAATTGTATGATACTCTTCAGTTCCAATAGCAACCTGTACACTCTTGTGTATAACGCCAAAGGCGTGCATCAAGTCTTCCATATTGATGCTTGTTGGAGCCTTCTTCAATAGCAAAAGGATTCTACTAAAGCCCTCATTGGAATAGCACTCGGCATGTGTAATCATGTGGTTCACAAGAGGAAGTGAATCTGAGCCTTTGCTTTTCTTCCTCCATTTTTCCAGCATAGCTTTTCGTTCAGCACCTTTCAATAATGCCAATGAAATACCGTTGCCAACAATACTAGATATTTCAAGGTTGGTCAACCTGCCTTCGAGTAATGCCAGGAATGCTGAACGCGCGATTATACCTTCAGCAGATTTCTCAATCAATGCAGTTTCTTCAAAGAGAAATTCACCATCAACACTAATTTGCATTCCAAACGAATGGATGGAAGAAGTTGGTGTGATCCGCGTGATGAAAATATCCGGGAATGTTGGTTCACGGGTTGCTAGAAACCGTGATATTCGCCGTATCGATTTGGTTAACGAGTCTCGAAGATCTTGCGTTGCTTCAATTCGTAATTCTTCTGGCGTCAGTATCTTGGGTTTCTCATATTTGGTAATCAGCTTTGATTTGCTTCGAATTTTACCATACATTGAGGTTTCAATATTTTCTCCAACGAGCATGACGCCAGCTGCATTGAAGAAGTAAACTCGAACCCTATCCAGCGAAACGACTGCTACCAAGAAAGTGATTCCTTTCAGTTTACTGAAATGCTTTCTCATGACTGCTGCTTTCACGCGAAGGACTTCAACTGCAGCTGCGCCTGTTTCTTTGAACTGTCGCTCACCGAAAGCTGCAATCTCTTTTGGAATCTCTCTGGCACTTCGGGGCAAAACGGAGCCTCCAATCAAGAGTCTAAGTATTCATCCTGATAAAGATAAGCAAAACCATGCCATATCCGACACCCTTAACTCAGTTCGTATTTCAGTTGAGATGACAAACATGCAATTCGATATGACTATGCTAATCATCTGGTGGATTGTTCCCATCGCCATCATTGCAGGTAGGGCTGGATTAGCAGGTTACCGCGCCAAAAAGAAGCGTGATGAATTAAAACGACTTGAACAGAAGTCCACACCTTTTACGCAAAAATTCTGATTGTTATGTCGTTTCTGCAACTACTTCATCTGGTTCGTACAAGGGCATGAGGATATCTCTCGTTGGAATTGTGTTCATAACAACATCAAGAGTTTCATCGTTCCTCATTAGGATGCAACCCAAGAACTCGTACTCGAATTTGTCAAGACGGATATTCACACCCCTCCTCGGTACTTGAGTAAGGAGGAGAATGATTGAGAAATTCCCTCGAGGAAGCTGGTTCAAAATACCTCGCTTCATATCAGGTTCAAGTTCACCTTCAAGCTGTTTTGTCATGATACCCCGTTCAATGAAATTATATCGGATTCGCTCAAAATCCCCACTTGAACTCTTTTTTGGACGGATGAATGAGATCGAGTATCCGAGACGTTTTAGTGAATTATATCCAATGAGGGTTCGAAATAAAGGAGGGCTCAAAGACTCTAGTTCGACTTTACGCAGCTCGACGATTTCCCCATTTCTTCGTACTTTCAAGTTCATCGAGTTCACCCATCCTGAATGGTCCAACTAGGATAATTACATCATCCTTTGTAAGGCTTTCTGGGAAACAGCTCCGCGAATCGCTCCTTCGCGCGAAAGGAGGTCTATTTTCTTATCAATACCACCAGTATAACCACCCAAGCCTGTTGAAGAAACAATTCGGTGACAGGGAATTATTGGTCCTAGACGGTTAATCCGCATCACATTGCCTACGAACCGTGCTGCACCAGGCATTCCGGCCTTTCTTGCCACCTCACCATAAGCGAGAGTTGAACCAAAGGGAATCTGCATCACCACTTGAAGAACTGCAATCTGTTTCTCAGTGAATCCAGAGAAGTCTAGTGATATGTCTTGAATCACAGCATCTTGATTTCCCTCATGAACACTCAAAACTGCAACAAGTGTTTGCTTCATTGAAGTGTCATCTACAAGGAGAAGGTTTTGACCACCGACATCTTTGATTGCTTCCGATTTCGATTTCATTGGAAGTGAGGATGTGTAGAGACCTTTCAGAGTGAACACTCCTGCGACGTACAATCCATCCTTCTTTATGATTGCCAGGACTTTTTCACTCATTCATATTCCTCTTCAAAATGCCTTCTTGCTAAGCTTCCTTAAAACGAAAGCAAGAATCGAACTCAACTCCGGATCACTTTTCTTTATGCCTATTGGAGCCCAGCCACCATCTTTATTCTGAGTTTGAACAATCAACTCGATTCCATCACGAATTACTTCCCGTTCCAGATCTGTCTTTGGGGAGCTAACTACTGATAAATCAGCCATGTCAAATGTTGATCGATTTTCGATAGAAGTCTTCAAGTGTTGAAAGAGTGCTGCTTTCCCATCCTTGAGAACTTTGCTTTCAGGGTTCACATCAATAGCCTTGAGAGCTCTTAGGATATTACCGGTTGCCAGTGGGTCTGATGTTTCTTGACCAGTGTAATCAGGCCAATTTCCATCCTCATATTGGCTGTGAAGTAAGAAGTCTCGAGCTCGTTTCAATCGTTCTTCAGAATCAAATTCAACAAGACATAGAGCTTCTAGTGCTTTGCCAGTGAGCCATGTGACACTCTTCGCAACTGGATACCAATCTCGACCAATCGGCCCCCACTTGTCTTCAATATAGGGATCTATTTTCAGAGACTCACCGAATCCGCCATCGTTCTTCTGGCGAGATACAAGAAACTCGGCCATCATATTGATTACTTCAGGCCACTTAGACTTGTATTGAGCAATCAATGCCAGAATCTCCGCAGTTTCTTTTACAGAACTAGGACTACCAGGTGTAACGCCAAAGGGTATTCCACCGTCGTTATTGAGTATTTGTTTCACATCAGACATCAACTCATCAACGAGTCCAGCAGGGGTTTCAAATCCAGCAGACGCTAATCGAAGCTTGTCAGCAACACTTCCGTTTGAAAGCATATAGTTTTGAAAGTCATAATGAAGAATAGTTCCCATCTTGTTCAGGTCCTCCTTATCTTGAGATTACAATCCAACAGGTTCAGGATTGTAAAACGAGTTAGTTTATCAGATAGCCCATTAGGATAGGTAAGTATACAATCAGAGTCTGATGATATTAAGGTTATCCGGAGCTACTTGGCTAATCTTCGGATTCATAATGTTCCAAGATTTCCTTTCGTCGTTCACGACGTTCGTCCTCAGTCAGCTCTTCTGTTTTTCGGGTTTCCTCTTCCACAATGACGATTTTCTCTCGTGGAGAGTGTTTAATTCGTTGCTCTACTCTATACTCAGGAGCAGAACGTACTGTTTTTTCATGTCCGCATTCTCGACACGCTAAAGTGATTGTCTTCTTTCCTTCTTGTTTCTTCGGAAACAACAGCGCGCCACACTTCTCACAGAATTCCATGTCTATCTCCCCGTTATACTAGGTTCGCGTGTTCCTATCTATTTCTCATTTAAGTTTGACGTTTGGGAAGAAAATCATCAAAATTGCCCAAACAAGTGGTTTAGAAAGAAAGATTTATGACAAATAGACTTAGTGCCGGCCCCAGCAGAATGAATACCTTTGACAGGAGAGATATAAAATGGTACGAGTCAAACCTTTCAAAGCCTATAGATACGATGAAGAAAAAGCTGGAGAATTGTCGAAACTGGTTACACCTCCGTATGATATCATAAAAGGAGAGAAAATTGACCACCTGCAAGCCCTTTCTAAATATAACATAGCATGGATAATCAAGAATAAGTCAGAGGATACCGATACAGAATCTAATAATCAGTATACAAGACCGCGCATCCATCTCGATAAATGGGTGAAGGAGGGTGTTCTGAAGCAAGATGATTCCGAGTCATTCTATGTCTACGGACAAGAATTTGAAATTGAGGGAAAGAAACTCTTTCGGTTTGGTTTCATCGGATTGATCGAGCTTGAAGAGTTTGCTACTATCGCTCCTGAGTCTGGAGAGTTTACTGGGGTTTTGCAACATGAAGAAACGTTCCCAAAGGATATCGAAGATAGATTGAGCTTGTGTAGATCTTGCATGGCAAACTTTGGACAGATCTTCGTTATCTATCCTGACCAGGAAGGCAATGTCGATTCTGTGCTAGAGAGAAATATGAAAAACGATCCAGTAGGCGAAGTTATGGATGATGCTGGAATTCGACATAGACTGTGGCAAATCGACGAGAATAATGACATACATGAAATCACGACTCTCATGAGAGAGAAATTTATCATCATCGCTGATGGTCACCACAGATACAAGACTGCTTTGGCCCTGTCGAAAGAATACCCTGAATTGGAAAGTGCAAAATATCGAATGTTGACATTTGTGAACATCTCGAATCCGGGTCTTGTTGTTCTACCCACGCATAGACTTGTTCAGAATATAGAGGACTTCTCTCAGGAATCATTATTGAAACAAATCAACGAGTACTTTGATGTTGAAACCTATGACTCAAGCAATGCAATGTTCGAGTTAATGGAAAAGATGTTCGAGGAAGGAAAGCATTCCTTTGGTTTGTTCATGGATGATGGAAAATTCTATGCTATGACATTGAAGAACTTCTCAATCATGGACACACTCCTTTCAGATAAATCTGAAGAGTTACGAAGATTGGATGGTGCAATTCTCCATGCCTTGATTTTGGATAAGATGCTTGGAATAGACAAAGATAAGCTCGCTCAAGGCACGGTCAAGGGAGGTGGCTACGTTTCGTATATCAAAGGTATTGGTGATGCTGTAGACGAATCCATAAAATTGGTGAAAGGATCTGCTCAGGCAGTATTCTTCATGAATCCGACTCGAGTGGATGAAGTTGAGGCAGTCTCGAAGAACTTCGAATGCATGCCTCAGAAAAGTACATTCTTCCAACCCAAAGTTTGGACCGGATTTACGATAAACAAACTAAGGTGAACGCAATGACAAAACGTGTGTTTAATTTCTTCGCTGGTCCAGCGACCTTGCCATTACCAGTTCTTGAAAAGGCAAAGGAGGAGTTCCTTGATTTTGCAGGCATGGGAATGTCTGTATTAGAGATTTCTCATCGGACAAAAGAATGGGACAAAGTAATGACGGACGCCAACAATCTCACGAGAGAATTGATGGGCATCCCTGGTGACTATAAGGTTCTCTGGTTGGGAGGAGGAGCATCAACTCAGTTTTACATGACACCACTCAATTTACAACTTCCTAGCAAGCCCATGGAGTATGTAAACACAGGGGGATGGTCTACAAAAGCTATCAAAGAGGTCAAACACTTTGGAGAGGTCAAAGTGGTCGCCTCATCAGAGGAAGAGAAATTCTCCTACATTCCCAATAATGTGGCATTCAGTGAGGATATCGCATTCGCACATATCACAAGTAACAACACACTATACGGAACCGAGTGGTCATACCTACCCTCAGTGTCCGATGATGTCCCCCTTGTCTGCGACATGTCTTCGAACATTCTAGTCCGACCGATCAATGTCGAGGATTACGGAGTTATCTATGCTGGAGCCCAGAAGAATCTTGGACCAGCTGGAGTCACTATGGTGATAGTGAGAGAAGACCTCCTCAATCGAGTTCCAGAACAAGCGCCTACAATGCAGAAATGGAAGACTCATGCAGAAAAGGGTTCGATGTTCAATACGCCACCAGTGTTCCCTATCTACATGTGTAAATTGTCATTAGAGTACCTGAAGGAAATCGGGGGAGTAAAGGCAATGGAGAAGATGAACGTGGAGAAAGCAAAGATTCTCTATAATGTCATTGATACCTCAGACGGTTTCTATAAGGGTCATGCTAGAGCAGATTCCAGATCTCTCATGAACGTGACTTTCACCATGTCTTCACCGGAGCTTGAGCAGAAATGTGTGGATGAAGGTACGACAAGAGGTATGATTGGTCTCAAAGGACACCGTTCTGTTGGGGGTATGAGAGCTTCAATATACAATGCAATGCCGCTAGAGGGTGTAAAGAAGCTTGCAGTGTTTCTAAGAGAATTTCAAGAGAAAAATGAGTAGAATGATTGCAGAGGGCATCTGTACGCTCTCTCCACCTATTTCTTTTTCCGTTTCTTAGTGAACTTGGTGACCGCCTGTTCAAGGATCTCAATCATCTCTGACAGGTCGGCTTCATCAATCAGTCCCTTGTATATTCGACGCATCTGCAAGTTACTCACATTCACATCAATATTCCTCATACCACGGATTTTGAAGTATTTCTTCAAAGCACTTGCAATCAGGATGAGAACTCCTCCAGGGAGTCGTCGGGACAAGTATTCCTCGCAACAGGTGCAATCAATCAGGACGATTGTGTTCTCATTGTCGATTAGAAC
>SOKL01000187.1 GCA_004376265.1 Candidatus Thorarchaeota archaeon | reverse complement strand
TAGAGAGCCCAAAGGGTTCCTCTCTTGAAGGATAGATGAAAATACGACTCTGATTTATGAGATCCGGAACTCGTTCGGTTTCCACAACTCCAAGGTAGTCAACCATTTCGGTGACACCTTCATTATCAAACCCTCTCAATAACTTGTCTTTGTATGAACCCTCTCCAGTCATCAGGAATTTTAGTTTTGGAAAGTCAGGTTTGAGACTCGAGAGCATCTTAGGAAATAGGTCGACTGCCTTCATTGTCTCAAGTCTTCCGAGAAAGGCAACATCCCATTTCTTTGTGACTTCAGTCTGTGGACTGAAAACTGAGAGGTTTATTCCAAGGTAAAGAGTCTGCACTGGGATGTCAAGTCCTTTTCTAGACAGGTAATCTCTGAGAACCTCAGCAACATTATTGCTCACCGCAAGTATCAAACTGAAAGGACAGGAATCAACAAAGGCATCATAATCAGTTGTCTTCTCGCCACCTGGCAAAATCAATGGTTTTGGGCGACCATGGATTGTGACGACAGTGGGTAGATCATCCAACACCCCATCTTCAAGAAATCCTTGGAGAACTCGATTGAATACGACATAGACACTATGTGCATGGATGAGGTCAGGTTTTAGATCTATGATGAGGTTCTTGAGTTGCTCTTGCAGGGCTTTGACATTAAGCTCCAAATCATCAGATTGAAACATATGTTCCACTATTGTTTCACGCTCATCCTCTGGTAATGCAAGAAACTCCCATTTTCTAGCCTCGAGAAAATTCCCTGGAAGGTGGTAAACTCTGTAGTGTTCAAACTCAATTGTGTTAGGTGAATTGTGGCTTGGTGATTGTGTCACTACTACTGACTCATGCCCTCTCTTTGCAAGTTGTTCAGACAGGTAGTAGAGATATGACTCGTATCCTCCTAGACCGGCAGGATTAAGGCTGTCACATAAATGGAGAATTTTCATTGTACTATACAATCATTGTGTGACCATCTAATCTATCTAGCTGTTGGCAAATGTAAACACATGTGAGCTGATGAAGTGACAAACCCTGCGCTTATTGACTTGCCTGCTAAAGTGCGAGACCGTGATGTTTTCCATGACATAGAAGGTCGAGTGTTTGTGGTGCTGGGATACATCCAACCTCCTGATCGAATATTATCTTTCCTCAAGTATGTACCTGATTCATCTGGTGAATGGGTGTCTGGAGATGTCCAGTACAAACGAATGTTCTGGGGAAGTGTCACCTCTACAATTGAAGGAATGAGCATTCTCCCCTCTGATTACTTGATTGAGGATCAGCATTTTGGAACAAGCCTGTTGGAACCTCCCAGAGAGATGGTGTCCAAATACTTCAAACCAGAGCTCAGACTGAAGGAGATTCTTGATGAAGGTCCCAAGGATACGCTCGAAGAACTTGTCCATCGTGGCGCTACAACTCTTCATGATTCGCTAGGGATTCCCTTCGATTGTATTGGAGTTGCAGGGAGTATTCTGTGGAAAGGCCATGATCCAATTCGTTCTGACATTAATATGAACATCTATGGCTTTGAAAGCTCATGGAAGCTCCACAACAACTACGAAACTATCATTGAACGAACGGAAGGCACCAGATTGCGGGAACTTCCTGATTGGAAACATGCCATATCACGAGTTCACACAAGAGTGCCAATCATGAAATCTCAGGACTTACAGAATCTATTCACTCGTAGAAAGGCACTCTGTCTGGATTCAATATGTATAGGAATCACACCGATACTCCTACCCGGAGAAGTATCAATTCAGCATGGCAGTGAATCGTATGCTTCGATATCTTCAGAGCCAGTGACAATAACGATGGATATCGATTCAACAGAGTTTGGTATCTTTCATCCTGCAATCTATGAGGGACGTTCAGAACCCCTGAATACTATTGATGGTGAGCGTGTGAACAGGATTTTGGTCTATGATGGTGCCTTTGGTGGACTCCTCAAACCCGGCGATCGAGTAGAAGTATCTGGAACTTTACAGAAAGTGATTCGAGGAGATGAAATCCTGTACCAAATAATGGTGGGAACTAAGAGTGGAGCAGGAAAAGAATTCATTCGATTATGTTCATGACACAATATCGCAAGTGTCTTAGGTTCTTGAGTACGCCCCCAAGATGATGTCATCAAAGAAACCTTTCCTGAAAGTTCCAGCAAACGAAGGGGAACGGATTAGAAAGATACTACTAGAACACGGTTTTCTTGATACAGACTTCAAGATTGTATCACAGAATACCAGTCTCTACATGCCTCTACATCAAAAACTACAGAAGGAACAGATTATTGGCATCACTGGACCAATCGATTATGATATTGGCGAGAGAGAGTTTGAGAGTGCCCTTCAGGGTCCACGGACGTTAGCAGAGGCTCTTAAGGACCACTTGAGTGCAAGCGAACTTGCTCTAGTTCCACGTGCGTACGATCTGATAGGCGATATCGCTGTTCTCGAGATTCCAGAAGAACTGTCAGAGCACTCCGATTTGATTGGGAGGGTTTTCCACGATGTTCACAAGAACTTCTCGACAGTTCTAGCTAAGAGAGGAGCAATATCAGGAACAACTCGCACGAGGGAGTATCAGCATCTCGCAGGTGAGATCAAAACCAATACTATCCACACAGAGTACGGTTGTCGACTCGCTGTAGATCTATCAAAGGCTTACTTCAGTCCACGATTACTAGAAGAACACAACAGAATAGCTCAACTTGTTCAGGAAAACGAGTTAGTTGTGGACATGTTCTGTGGTGTTGGTCCCTTTCCAGTTCATATCACAAGGCAACGGAAGGCACATGTTGTTGCCATTGATATCAACCCTGAAGCAATTGACCTTCTCAAAGACAGTATGAAACTAAACCGGTTATTAGGAACAATAGAACCAATAATTGGAGATGTAAGAAAGTACACCTCCAAGAGTGAGGAAGCAGTTGCTAGTAGAGTGATCATGAATCACCCATCAGGTGCGTTCGATTTTGTTTCTGATGCATGTCGAATCCTAAAACCAAATGGAGTCATACATTACTATGATTTCATTGGAGGCAAGAATCCTGAAGATGAAATCAAGAATAAAGCCTTCAAACTAGTTGAGGAATCTGGTAGATCTGTTCAAGAGATCGGTCGAATTCGACGGGTCAGAGATAGTGCCCCTTACGAGTTTCAGATGGTAATTGACCTACTCATTGAGTAGAGAAAATCAACTCACTATCAATTACTTCATTACTATCCTTCAATCTCTCCACAAAGTTGCGACTCAAGTCTGATGCAGCCTTGTCTGCATTAATCATGAGAGTACGCCCGCATTCGTATGAGCTTGTTCTAGCGACCATACTTGTTGGATCTGAATATGTCAATCCAGGCCCTCCAATTCCAGTCACCTTTTCTTCCAAACCATCGACACTCATTTTCAATACAATCTTAGTGGTTCCCAACAAGGCGAGTCGCTTGAACTCTGTATGTAGCTCATTCAGTGTCAAGTCTGTACGCACACCTATGATACAAGTCCCACGAGGACTGAGATATTCCTCTGAAGTCAACTCGACAGTTGTCTTATGTTCACCAATGATATTTTGATGTCCAAATGCTTTGAACTGCACTCTGCACATGGTTTTTATGAATACATTTCCACAATATCATTGATTCGCATGCCCGAGGACGGTTCCAAGAAGGACTTGAACAATCTAGTACGCAGGCTCAGAAACAATGGTTACATCAAGAGTGATGAGATGGAACGTGCATTCAGGACTGTACCCAGGGAAGAGTTTGTTCAACCTGATTCTCGGAGCCACGCTTATCGCGATTCTCCACTCCCCATTGGTCTTGGTCAGACGATTTCTGCACCCCATATGTGCGCGATTATGTGTGAAAGTTTGTCACTGGAACCTGGTCACAAAGTACTAGAGATAGGCGCAGGGTCTGGGTATCATGCCGCTTTGTGTGCGGAATTAGTGGCCCCCAAAGGTTCCAAGAACCCTGGTCATGTATATACAATTGAGATTGTAGACGGACTCATCAGGTTTGCCCGTGACAATCTTGAGCGGACTGGATACGATGGTCGAGTCACACTGATTCATTCTGATGGAGGTGTTGGTCTACCAGATCAAGCTCCTTTTGATAGAATTCTCGTTGCAGCAGCAGCACCTGCAGTTCCCCAACCTCTGATTGACCAACTCGCTCCCGGTGGTGTTATGTTAATCCCTGTAGGCTCTAAGGGATTCTTCCAGGAACTCATGATGGTTGAGAAGGATGAGAAAGGGAGAGTCACTCAGAAGCGCTGGGGTGGAGTTGCTTTTGTTCCATTGACTGGAGAATACGGCCACTAGATTAGGTCGCCATGTGTAATGGGACTACGATGAGTGTGACTTCATCATCATCATTGAGTTTCAAGGCATCTCTGATGTATACAGGAGCAACAACTTCAAGAATCTCATCACTGTGATGAGTGCGTTGAGCGATAACAATCGCTGCCTCAATCTTC
This sequence comes from Candidatus Thorarchaeota archaeon, assembly GCA_004376265.1. Taxonomy (GTDB): domain Archaea; phylum Asgardarchaeota; class Thorarchaeia; order Thorarchaeales; family Thorarchaeaceae; genus SMTZ1-45. The sequence goes on along the minus strand of SOKL01000187.1, from coordinate 715 downwards.
TTGTTCATTTTAACACGATAACAAATGACATCACCAAAAGTACGTCCTTTGTGACTGAAACCACTGAGGACCAAGGGAGTAGTGTTCTTCATCCTACTAATTGCCTTTCTAGACTCTTCGTCAACTATCTTGACATTTAGGGTTCCGAGATGTGGTTTGAAACCTAACGCGGACTGGAGTTTGGACGAATATACATCCACATAGTAGGCTCCCTCGCCCAGACCCGTGACAACGTGTCCTCTAATGACAATCTCGTCTTCTGGAGGAGTGAATGCAATCTCTAGATTGGTCAAAATACGTAATAGTTCCTGGCGACCCTTGTCAGTTATCTGTAGAAGCATTCCTTCAGCAGTGTGAACCCTACTCAAGTAACCCTCCTCAGTGCACTGCGCAATTCGTCTAGAGGCTGTCTGTTGACTAACCTTTAGTATTTCACCTAGCTCCCGTGTGGTGAGGATGGTCTTACTGTGAATCGCTCCTTTGTTTGCCAGTGTGTATAAAGTGAACCAGATGTCTGGAATAATCAAGTCTAATCCTCCTCTTATTCCTTCAATCTCTCCTCAATTCCCTCTAACTTGGTTATGAGCTTACTCTGACCAACTGCTCTTGTGAGGTCTCCTCGCGTGCGTTCTATTAGACCACGTGAAACATCACATTTTCTTCTTAGATCCCGTATTAGGGCGTGGGGATTGTCAAAGGGCTGCAATTCCTCGAG
>SOKL01000202.1 GCA_004376265.1 Candidatus Thorarchaeota archaeon | reverse complement strand
GGTCTAAATCCTCCTTTCTAATCTTGATCATAGCTGGTCGACCATGACAACAGGTGTATCTGCTCTTTGTTTTTGAAAGGTCCAGAATTATTTCTCTTATCTCCTCGTGATTGAGGGGTTGGCCAGCTCTTACCGCTGAGTGGCAAGCTGTCAACTTAACAAGATCATCCATGAATGTCGTACTTGCTTCACTTTTACCTACTGTCAGCATTTGGTCCATCAACGTTACTAGTTCAGTTTCTGAAGCTATTCGTCCTAACACCTCGGGGAGTGTTGATACTGAGATGTCATTCCTTCCGAACTCACTTACTGTGTAACCAAGATGTTTCAATTCATCAGACAGATCCAAAATCTGCTCCACATCACTAGGATTGAGTTTGATGATAAATGGTTCAAGAAGTTCTTGAATATCCACAGTATTTGTGTTAACGTCTTCCCGTAGACGTTCATAGAGAACTCTTTCGTGAGCCGCGTGCTGATCCACAATAAGAAGTCCATCTTCAAATTCAAGCAGTATGTAGAGATTATGCATCTGTCCAATGATCTTGAATACTCCGCCCAGAGCATCGACATCTTGAGAATCTTCATCGCTCATTGGTTGGAGAATCATTTGCTCAATCAGGGGTATTGGATCAAAAGGATCTTCATGTTTAATTTCCATGGAAATTACTGATTCTGGAGTACTCATAGACTTTGTAAGGAGTTCTCCAATGGATGATTCAAGTGTTTCAGTTTCTACAGGAGTTTCCGTAAATCCCAGGGCATTGTCCACTGCTTTCTTGACAACGGATAGAACATTCTCCATGTCCAGAATCCTCACTTCTCGTTTTGTAGGATGAACATTCACGTCAACGTCAGCCAGACTCAGCGAGATATCCAACGCACATATTGGAAACTGACCTCTCATTAGTGTTGTAGCATAGACTCTCTCAACAACAAGACTAAGCCGTTCATCAGTGATGGGTCTCTTAGCAACTGAAAAGCATTCTCGACTTCGATTTCCTCTGGCTACAGGGGGTCTCGCCACGAACCCTGTGACTGTGACATCTCCTTCAGAGTAATTCACATCAATCAATGCTCTCGCAACGTCTGCCCCCCAGATTGAGAAGATTCTTTCAGTGGAGTTCTGATTCGGTGGACAATCAATGATGATATACCCTTCACGAATTAGGCGAAAACCAATATCAGTACTAATCACGGCTTGCTTCATCACAACTTCTTGAATTCTGGCATTCTCCACCTTTGGCGATTGAAGATGTTTTCTTCTCGCTGGTATCTTCTTGAAGAGATTATGTACTTCAACTGTTGTCCCATGTGGCCGTGATGAATCATAGAGAATTGGTTCTTCCCCAACTCTTGAAATCAGCAGTGTACCCATATCTTCGATTCTAGATTGCGTTGTTATCCGAACATCTGCAACTGAAGCAATGCTGGCTAGTGCTTCACCTCGAAAACCGTATGTAGCAATCTCATCCAAGTCGGTTTTACTGCTCAGTTTACTGGTGGAGTATCGTTTCAAACATATGGTACAGTCATCATTAAGAATTCCAGAACCATTGTCAGAAACTGAAATGAAATCTATTCCCCCACCTTTGATTTCCACATCGATCATGTCTGCTCCAGCATCTAGCGAATTCTCAACTAGTTCCTTGACTATTGATGAAGGGTTTTCGATAACTTCTCCTGCGGATATCAGAGATACAATATCTTCACTTAGAACCTTGATTTGCCCCAAGGTATCACCTCATGCACGTGAAGCCGAGTATTCTACAATTCCGCCAACAACCGTCATCTCAACATCGATATCTACGATTCTATCCACTGGAACTTTAAGGATATTGTCAGAAAGGACAACAAAATCTGCTCTTTTGCCCACAGTAATGCTCCCCAGAGTATTCTCCTGAAATACTGAATATGCGCTTTCTAAAGTATAACATCGAAGAGCTTCTTCAACAGTAAGTCGAACTCTTTCGTTTGGATGTGTTACTGCTGACCAAATCCCATAAAGTGGGCCGTAAGGCATTCCATCTGATCCAAAACAAAGACGAGCTCCATTGTCAAGAGCCGCTCGGAACATATTCATTCCTCTTACTCTCTCTTCATCGAACCTCTGATCATAGAGCCCTCCCGTCTGTTGCCATCTGCCTACGAAATTGGGTTGCATTGACAGAATTAGACCAAGAGATACAGCACGACGAATCTGGAATTCATTAATCATCTCTGCATGTTCGATTCTATGCCTTTGATTTCGCAGCACACTCTTGTCTTCGAGATCCTCAAATGTGGAGATGACCATCTCTAGTGCTTTATCTCCAATTGCGTGAGTTACAGTTTGGATGTTGTACTCCACCGCCTTTTTTACAATGCGTGTAAACTCCTTTTCTGGGAAAAGCAACATACCGTTGTTATTTGGTTCATCATTGTAGCCCCCCGAAACATATGCTGTCTTTGCACCAATAGATCCATCAGTAAATATCTTCACTCCACCAATTCTAACTAAGGGACTCCCCATTCCTGAAGTCAAACCCAAACTGATCATGTGATCTATCTGTTCTACTGGGATGTTGACAATCATACGAGTTGTCAGCTGGTTTCTTGATTCAATCTCTCTGAGATACCAAATAGTTCCAGCTGCTGCATTATCGACAACTGTAGTAATGCCTTTCTCATTGGCAATCCTATTTCCTGCCACGACACCTTCGAGTTGTTTCTCAGGACCAGGTCGGACCTTCTCCCACACTTCATCAATATCCAACAGTACACCAGTTGGTTTCCCTAACTTATCTTTCTGAACTCCTTCTTGGTCTAAAGGTATTCCTAGTTTCTCGAGACCTAAACTGTTTACAGAAGCAAGATGCCCACAGACCCGTGTGGCCATTATCGGGTGGTCCTGACTAACACGATCCAGATCTTTAACTTCGATGTACCTCTTCTTTTTCCACTCACTCTCATCCCAGGAATATCCAAGGATCCATTCACCCTTTGGGTATTTTGGAGCTGCATCGGTAAGGAATCTCACTGCCTCACCAACAGACCCAACCTTATCCAGTTGCACGTGTGGTGCTTTGACACCTGCGCTAGTCAGGTGAGTGTGTGCATCAATAAAACCTGGAACAACAGTTTTGCTCCCAAGATCAAGAATCCTCTTTGCATCAGGTACCAGATCCATCACTTCATTTTCTTCCCCAACCGCCAATACCTTGTAGCTTTTCACAGCAAGCGCAGTGGCTGTTGGTTTCTGTGGGTCCATCGTGATGATGTTGCCATTGAAGACAACTAGGTCCGCTTCAATTCTCATGGGCAAGCACTAACTCTTTTGTGATTCACATTGCCATATCATTCTTGTCATTAATATATGATATTTTCCAATTAATCTGAGCGCAATTATATGCAACATATCCTTATTATAAAATAATCAACAATATTGATGGATAAACCATATTCTTCAATGCCGCCACATGTCGGAATTGGTTCATCTGACGCGCCACAGCAATTTCCCTACGAAATTACATTCTGGCCGCGTCTTGGAGATGTTTCAGATGCATACAATGCGATTGATTAACAAGATGTCTGCCATGTTCATCGTATCATTATTCGTACTTTCATTTTCAATAGCAGCTTACTCTGCTGCCATACCTCAAACAACAGATGGCGAGAGTTCTCTGCTTTCTTCCAGTCCCATCGACCTTGCAGTTCCAGCTGTCGAAGGTACTAACGTGGATTGGTTTACTGACACTGGGAGCTATAACGATACATGGACATGGTCAAACAATTATTGGCTCTTCGGACCTAGAGCCAACTATGAATAATTCTTCTTCAATGGAACTCAAATTGACAAGATGGACTATATTCCATTGAATGAGGAAATAACCTGGAAAATTAATATTCCGAAGAATATTCTCAGAGATTCTGATCTTCAGAATGTCTATGTCAATGGTTGGTACCTGTCTCCTGACATGAACTTTTCAGCCAGTTTCAACCTGGATTTCTACAACGGTACGCCAGAGACCTGGTCTGCATATTCATACGGTCAAAATTACACCAGCGGATTTGAAGTACCTCCTTACGTTTCAATGAATCAACCTGGATGCTCATTTACTAATGATTCTTCAATGTACTATGTGACTTTCAAGATAACTTTCCTATCAGCTGCTCCTGTTGGTCTGTATGAACCATACATCAATTTCTATGACACAGATGGAAACAGCTACGAAGTAAGATCAAGGTGGGCATCAACCTATGAGATGGACCGAATTGTGGTGGGGATTCCACGTTCAGAGGCATTCACTTACACATATTTTGGTGGATACACACTTGAGAAGCAAGACCTAGCTGGAGATCAGATCTACAGTGTTAGTCGTGGTACTGACTTCATGATGAGGTTCAATATCACTGGAAATGGGGATCTCGATTATGCAATGCTCTGGACCTATTTCTTTGGTGAAATGAAGATTCCAGTCAATAGAACTGGTTTCCATACTGAAATGGTGACTCACACTGGAGGTTGGGTCTATGATTCTGACATCCAGACTTATTATTATAATAGCTCAATCCAATACACAGTCCCAGAAGGTGTTTGGGGAAACTACATCGAATACGAATACGCCATGGGTTACGATTGGCGTGAACATGAATATCGGTACACGTACTATAATGAAACTTCTTCTACGTGGGGTGTAGAAACATATACCATGTCTGACGAAATGCGACTGATGTACATCTACAACTTCACATCGACTTCATTTGAAACACTCTATGGTTTCACTTACTGGTCATATCCTCTCGAAACTTATCAACCTGATGTCTATCAAGAGATGTTCTTGTATCTTGAACCAGTTGAAAATGCTCCAATTCGAATCTATGAGTTAAATGAGACTCTGAGTAATACATACACAAACAATGGTGTAACCAGTGTTGAGTTCATTGGACATTTCACTGATGCTGCACCCAAGGGCGCACTCGTCCAGTTCAATGATAGAGTTGTTAGCACGGAAGGTTATGACTACGGTGTAAGTGCCGGTGACTTTCCAGGTGCACTGATGACTTGGCAGGAGTATTATGATGCTAAGGAAGTTGCAGTTGAATCTCCTGTCACAATTGCCAAGCTATTGAATCTAGATGAATCTCCTGTCTACGGCTGGTTCTTCCCGGCTGATGCAGGATCCGCCTTTGAAGTGCAGGGTCGTCTGCAGGGTGGAGC
>SOKL01000370.1 GCA_004376265.1 Candidatus Thorarchaeota archaeon | reverse complement strand
TCACCAGTAACTCTTGGGGTTGGGTCGCACCACAATACTATGACCTGGCGGGTCAGTATTCACTGATTTATGCCGCAGTGGCAACTCCTGGATTCTTTAATGCTTCATCCTATCCAGGAATGGTCATTTGCTTCTCAGCGGGTAACGCTGGTACAGGCTACGGTACTACAACACCGCCAAGGGCACCACAGATAATCGGCGTGGGTGCATCAACAAGCTACCACACGTTCAATGACGCATATGGTCCAGCCCAGGGCTTTGATCAGATTGCTAGCTTCTCATCCAGAGGTCCTCTGACCCTTGGATATCCGAAGCCAGACGTTTTAGCTCCTGGTGCGAACAACTATGGTCTAGTACCAACCTATGGTGGAATCTGGGGTATTACAGCCGGAACCCCATACGCAGTGTACGGAGGTACATCAATGGCTTGTCCATTGGCAGCTGGTCTTGCAGCTCTCATGCTCGATGCAGATGATACATTGGCCCCAGATGAGGTCAAGACTATCATGCAGAGCACAGCCGACGACACTGGGATGGATGGTCTATCACAGGGTAATGGTGTCATTAACGCATGGGCGGCGATAGACTTTGTTATCAACAATGAAGGAGCAACCTTCTATTCGTATGATTCTGTCGCAAACTGGGGTGCAGCTACAACTGAAGCCTGGCAATACGACATGAACCCATATACAAACCAAGCTTTCATCAACACGACTACCCCACCGGGTAACTTTGCAGATGGAAACCTCTTCTTCGGTCTAGTAGACGCAAATGACGCAGTTTCAATGATTGTTGAAGGTGAAAATTGGGCTTATGGTGACATGATATGGAATGCTCAGCAATACGTTGCTGATCAAACCACAAAATTCACCTATGTCACATCCATCTGGAACGAGACAACTTCCACCGGTTCTCCTAGAACCATGGGAGGATACATGCGCTTAGATACCAGAATGGATGCAGCCTCGTCAGGTTCATGGGCTAACTTCGAAGGCTCTGACTATGCTACAATCTCAATCACTGGCGATCAAGCCACTTTTGGGGATGACAGCATGTGGGCATTCGTGTTTGACTGGATTGACAACGATCCAAACAACAGTGAACCCGACTACTACAACACGACAAATGGCACTGGTGACGAGCTTACTCGATGGCAATATGCTGGTGGTACTGGAAACGTTCTCAAGATTGATTTGGCACATCCAAACGGTCTAGATAGCCTCTTCCCGAACTTCCCAATCATAATGGTCCATGATGACAACATCTGGAGCTGGCCATTCACAACTGGTAACACTCTAGAAGTAACAGTCCAGACCTGGACTCTGGCCACTGATGGTGACTTCGCCATCACAAACAGCGCAGGTAACGCTAATGTCACATTGACTGTTCCTGCCTCACCAGAGTACGGTATACATCAGGGCTTCATCACAGCAAATAATGTATCTATGGACGTCAAGATACCCTACAGCTACAGTGTCTTTGCAACTTACGACACTGCTGGTACAGTGTTGGAAATCGCTGAAGGTATTGGAGCAGTTCAGACACCATACGAGAATGGCGTAGGAACTACGGTTGATCACATATCATTCGTAGTTGACCTGACTAATGCTACAGTGAATTTCCTCGCTGCTAGGATCAACTGGACCCTTGCTGGTACAAGCATGGATGTCGCAATCGTGGATATGACCGGTTTTGAACTGGCAAACTCTGGAGATGCAGTCAAGTCTACAACTGACTCATCACTTGCTATTGCCAATGTGAGTGGAACGACTGGAATGTATATCATATACGCCAGCGTGAACGCTCTGAACGGCGGAACAATTCCTGAGGACTTCACACTGACTGTTGTCGGTTTGGCTGCTATCGATGAACCAACTCTTGAATTGAGCTGGACATCCAGAGACAGTCCATCCTCAACCGTTGTCACTGCAGGTGGCAGCGCAGTAGGAGACCACGTCTTGTTAACGGCCAATTGGACCGATGGTGTGAACACAGGCATGCCTGAGTTCGGTATCACAACACTCGAGATGAAAGTACTCTATGGAACCCTGTTCTATGAAACAGGTCCACATGTCAGCGCAACTAATCCTGGTGGAGTCTTTAGTGGTATCATTGACCCTGCTCAATTTGCTTGGGAGATTATTCCTGGCATTCTTGAGGGTGATGATGTACGAATCTCTTGTGACTTCGATGGAGCTGACGTTGACGTTATGGCTTGGTGGGATGACCTACCGATGGGCGATAGAACCTATGCCAACAACCTTGTTGACATGGCGACTGGCGACCATCCAGAGACAGACTCCTTCACAGCTACTCGCGACGGAGATCTTGCATTCGGAATACTCGACTACGCAGGTGATGGTGGAAACTACTACCTGACCGTAGACACTCGACTCGGGCTTGAGCCTGCTAGAGTGACTGGTTCCGAGTTCACGATGGATACCTACTATCTACTAGCTAACCAGACCTATTCAGTACTCGTTGACAGCGACACTGGTACTAACCTCAGGTACACTGAGGAGATACCGAACATCTTTATCGGTAACTTCTTCGCACCTGTTGTTACAGTGGAAGTTCCTATTGATGAGGGCAGCAATGTCTTCAACTTCACTTGGAGCGCAACTGACCTGAACGCTGATGACGTGAACTACTACTCAGTCTGGTTGAGCAATGATGTTGGTGTGTCCTTCCAGCTGCTGACCACGAACTTGACAGGAACAACCTATCTCTGGGACTCATCTGGGTACCTAGAGAGAGATGACTACATTGTTAAGATCAGAGGGTTCAGTATTGACTTCACGAACCACACTGGCTATGGTATCTTAGCCGACGTAAGTGACGAGAGTCTCTACTGGCCAGGTGACTTTGGCGATGGGTTATCCCCAGAGTTCTCAGCAGGAGATGTACCACCACCAGATCCGATAACTACAACAACTTCGACACCTACAACCACTGAACCGACAACTCCAGTACCACCAACGGAAATAGATCCGTTGTTGATTGGTCTGCTTGGCGGAATCGGTATCGGCGTCGTTGTTCTACTCATACTCTTCCTAATCAGGAATAAGTAGTGGCGTAGAGTGGTTGCTATAGTATAACGGAAAATGGGGGCTTCGGCCCCCATCCCCCCCCTTTTTTGATTCTCTGAAAAAAAAACAGACTACCTGATTTTATCTCACAGTTTTACTAGTATCTGAATCAGTGTCAGTAGAAGACCAATTCATTCTCTATTCAAATCGCTCTTGTATTATCACTTCAGAGAGATTTCTTCTAGGTCTCATTTCTGGAAGATTCCCCTCAATTTTCCCAACAGGAATCATGGAAACAGGTCTCATATTGGATGGAATCCAAAGTATTTTCGAAACCTCTTCCTCGTTGAATGCACCAATCCAACACGCTCCAAAACCAAGCATATGGGCTGCGTGTAGAATATTCAACGTGAGTGCAGCTGTGTCTTGAAGAACATAGAGTGTTTTCCCTCTCTCTTTATACCTCTGTGCAGACTCTTCAGGAACTCCACATACCACAAAAATGACTGGAGCTTTTGCTATGAACGTCTGCCCACCCGCAGCATTGCTCAACTGATTCTTCACATCTTGATCAGTGACAATGATTACTCGCCATGGTTGACGATTTCCAGCACTTGGAGCACTAAAGCCAGCCTTCACAATATCATTGATGTGTCTCTCATCAATCGGCTCAGATGAGAACCTCCTGATGGAGCGCCTACTACTAATTTGATTAAGACATTCTTTACTCATTCATAGTACCTCCGGATTGACGATGTTTGGTGGTCTATTCCCGTCCAATGCTGCGATAAGATTTTCGGCACACATGCGTGACATAATATCTCTTGTATTCTTGCTAGCACTCCCTATGTGCGGAGTGATAACAACATTTTGTAAATCAAGCATTGGACTATCTTTTGATATTGGTTCTTCTCTGAATACATCAAGCCCTGCACTGCCAATGTGTCTTTCTTTCAATGCAGTATAGAGCGCATCCTCATCAACAACCTTCCCTCTCGAAGTATTAACAAGAATTGAATCATCTTTCATCATCTCGAGTTCTGCTTTACTGATGAGGTGATGGGTTTCAGAATTAAGTGGAATGTGAAGGGTGACTATATCAGATTCTCGAAGTAGTGTGTGCAGATCTACCTGTTTTGCATTAAGTTCCTCTTCAATCCCCTCATTCCGAGTTCGTGAATAGTATAATATCTTCATGTTGAATCCGGAGGAACGTCGGGCAACAGCTTGCCCAATCCTTCCCATACCAACTATGCCAAGAGTAGTCCCAAAGATATCCGTTCCAAGTAGCATCTCAGGACCCCATGCTACATCCCACTTCTTTTCTCGGATGTATCTATCAGCTTCAACAATTCTTCTGGAAGCGGCGATCAACAAAGCCCAAGTCAGATCTGCAGTTGTTTCCGTTAGAACTCCAGGAGTATTTGTCACAATTATGCCTCGACGAGTGGCTTCAGTGATGTCAATATTGTCGTATCCAACAGCATATTGAACAATCACTTTCAACTTAGGTAGTTTCTCAAGAACCTCATTGCTGATATTGTCCGATAACAAAGTTATCAGTCCGATACAACCGGTTCCTCTTTCAACGATCTCTTGTGCTGTGGGAAGGTGTTCATGGGACCAGACATCAACATTATATTTTCCTGTTATTAGGTCAAGTCCAATTTTTGGGATTTTTCTTGTGACGAATACTCGATAATTCATTTTCATCACTTTTTAAGAATACATACTATTAGGGATATTTATGCTTTGAAACTACCCATTATGTTCAACGATTGACAATGTGTGACTGGATTGTATGCAGGATATGTCAATCCTCCTTCAGTTTCGTTCAACTGCTAAGTTTTTCCCAAAAAGTGCGAGCATTGATCCTATCAATATTGAGTATATACTCGAAAATTGTCAAACTGCTGTGACCCGTTATCTTATATTGCATACCGTGTATTTAATAGGTGGGAACAGAAAGACCCAACCATTAAAGGGATGGTAGAGAACAAAATGTCCATTGAACTACCGCGAAGTGCTATAATCGTTTTGGACCGTCTGACAGCGGAAGGTCCTATGACACCAAAGGCAATCAGCAGTATAGTGGACCTTGCACCTCGGACCGTCAGCTTCGCCCTTAGGAAACTAATGGGTCAGAAGTTGTGTAGAAAGATACCCAATCTGACAGATATGCGTCAGCCACTTTATGCTGCTGATATGGAGCGTGCAAAAGAGCTTCGCATGAAGTTCGATCACGTCTTCAGACAGGTTCTCGTGTGATCTTTGGTTGTCACTCATGCTTAGGACCACATTGTGGTTCAAAGCTCCCCCATTTGTTTTAGATTTCCTATTCTTGGATACGCTACGATTATGTTAATAACAAGTCGAATATCTCATGCTGATGGCGATTGATAGTGGCACACGAAGGACTTACTCTGTTCATGATTCTACTGGGTGTGTTTCTGATTGTTGGTTTTTTCCTTGGTCCAAGAAGAGAAACCCGTATTGTGAAACGTCAAGAAGGAATGATCATGTTGATGCCATCCGCAGTCATACTCTTTGTTTTGGCATTGATCCTCTTCAGCGGAATAATCGGTTGACTTTAAGGAAATTCAAGTGAAACTAGTTTGCATAAGATGGCTGCGGAAACCAAATCTGCGGTTGTTCCAGGATTCAGTAGATTACCTTCCTCACGAAGCTCACTATCTAGTTGAATCATGACCTTCATAGGATTCGATACTTGATCCCACGAAATCATTATTTTCTCAGCGAGAGACCTCACTTCTTCTGCTCGCTTTTCACCTGCTTTCTTTATGATGAGACCGTCTGGTCTTTCAGAGAGCAGCCAGATGAAGGTTTGGACTATACCTTCTTCCAAATCCTCTAGATTCTCTGTCACATTATCGAGGTACGGGAAGACCTTCGTCAAAGTCAAGCTAAACTGATTCGCCCATTCATTACTAATCTCATCAACCTCTGAAGACATTTGAAAAAGACTCTGAAGAGTGAGACCGTCTTCCATAATATTCTCGAAAACTCGGTTGTTATCAATGGCATATCTACTGTGGGCATCTGTCCAACTTGTTGACTCGTTGTGTTTTGGACTGGTAGACCTCGCTAAATGGAATGCCTTGTATAGATTTACTGTATCTTCCACCGAAGTATGATTTCCGATAATTCTCAACCAATCGATCAATCTGTCAATCGAAAACTTACTATCCTGTTTTATTGCTGCGGCACATGATACAACAAGTGGAACATAAAGAAGAATTGTACCAAGAATAGTATTCCTTCTATTGATTCCTGTGAATGTATCGCTTGCGCACTGGTGAATCAACTCCCCCAATTGAATTTCTGAAGGTTGAATCTGTCCCTCGGCTAGAGATATCCCTCTCATTGCACTTAGATGAAGCCCTCGAGCCATCAATGAAGCACTTGCAAGGAAATGTCTGTAGTCGGTATCAGAGAAACCAACATCTCTATTTACATTCCCCGGTTTGGGAGAGCTTGCTTCCAGTAGAATGGAGAGCTGACCTATGCTTGCCAGCTTCCACACAACGTCTTTCATCATTTCGTTTTGGATGTGAACCTGCTTAAGACATTTACAGTATTCAGCTCAGATAGTGTAAAAAGCACCTCATTATCACAAACTTATGAACCAACAATGAGTTTACCCGCACGCATGACATTTTCACAAGTTGGGATTTTTGTTTCTATTATTGTGTATCTTGCTGTTCGAGGGTTCTTCGTTGTACTAAACATAGGATTGCTATGGACTCAGGCTGGAGGATTTCTCTCTATAGCTTTCCCTCTAGCTCCAGTTATTATTTTGGGCTTTACCGCGTGTGTTGTTTCTTACGCATTTTCATATCTTGGTCTATGGATGATGGATAATGACTTGTACCTGATTGGTGTCATCACTATTCTCCTGTCCGTAATAATAATCCCTGGTGGACTTGCAGTTTACTCCTGGCTTGCTTTTCCATTATTGACCTAGTATTCAACCAGTTTGGGGATTATTTCAGTTGCACGACCGCGAATCACTATGTCCGCTACATCGTTTCTATTTATTCCCTCAAGATTGATCAAGACAATTTTTGCACCTTCGTTCTTTGCTAGTTGTGGTAAATAAGCTGCTGGATAGATTGACAGGCTGGTTCCAATCACCAGCATCAAGTCTGTATTTCGACACAACTCAACTGCTTCTCTCATCGCATTCTCTGGAAGTGGTTCGCCAAACAGAATTGCTTCTGATTTCAATACTCCCTTGCACACATCACATCTTGGTGGTATCTCTCCGTTGGCAACTCTTTGATGAACAGTTTCGCCAACATATTCCTTGTTGCATTCCACACAATATGCCCGAAGGTAATTTCCACGAAGTTCCACAATTCGTTTGTTTCCGGATACCTGATGTAGATTATCGATATTCAGCGTGATGATTCCAATGAGTTTCTTATTTGACTCTAGCTTGGACAATCCGATATGTGCGCTGTTTGGTTTTGCTTGAAGAATTGTTTCAGCAAGCGCGCGTCCCATTGTCCAGAATTTTGTTGGATTCTTCTTGAAGCTCTCAATAGTTGCATATTCATGAGGTTCAAATCGTTCCCAAAGACCCCCATCTGAACGGAAGTCTGGGATGCCAGAATCCACACTGATACCAGCACCAGTAAAAGCTGTAATCTTCTTACTGTTAGACACTAGCTTTTTTGCATGTTCAATTGCATCTGCATTCGACATTTCAATCGAATTGACTCTCTTTCCCTTGATGTTGTTTTCGGTTGTGTAAAAATAGTCAATTCGAAAAGGTTTTATTTGTTCAACTACGGTTTCGCCCAAGTCACCGTGGGGAGCTGCAATACAAATCAGTATCCCTATTTACGCCCCCTTTCTGTACGAATTGTCAGTCAGTGATTACTACGATTAGGCAGCGTGGACATAGAATGCATGATGAAGGCGACAAGGGTAAAGATTTTGAAATGGACTTGTCAGAAGAAAATCTTGAAGATGCCGAAGAGGTCTTTGAGATAACACCAGATGATCCTCTTCACTCCAAAATTGAAGAGGCGTGTGAGAAATCTGAGGATCTCCTTGACAGGTTGCAGCGTTTACAAGCAGAATTTGACAACTACCGAAAGCGGATGGATAACCGATTCTCGGAAGTGACGAAATTTGCTAGTGAAGACATCATCCTGAAGATACTAGATGTTTATGATAATATTCTCCGTGCACTTGAAATGGATTTCACAAAAAACCCCACCGCTGCGAAAACAGGAGTAGAAGCAATTCAAAGGCAGTTGGATATAATGTTATCAAAGGAGGATGTTCGTCCAATTGAATCAGTTGGAAAAACATTCGACCCTTATTATCAGCATGCGGCTCAAAGAATTGTTGACTCTGAGAAGCCTGATGGTATCATTCTAGAGGAATATCAGAAAGGATACATGCTAAAAGATAGGGTTCTACGACCAGCAGTGGTCTGTGTAAACCGGCATGAGGTCCAACCTGTTGAAGAGAGTAGCGATGAAGATAAAAATAGCAAATTAGAAAATAATGGTGAATAAGAATGGCTGGTAAGATTGTTGGTATCGACCTAGGTACAACGAACAGTGGCATTGCCTATATGGAAGGCGGGAAGCCGACTCTAATCCCAAATGCTGAAGGAAAACGACTAACAGCTTCAGTAGTTGGGATCACACCTAAGGGTGAGATTATCGTGGGCGAGCTTGCCAAACGACAGGCAGTTTCAATGCCTGAACGTACTGTCCGATCAATAAAGCGAAAGATGGGCCAAGATTACAAAGTTAAGATTGGAGATAAGGAGTATACTCCTCAAGAGATTTCAGCAATGATTCTGACCAAGATGAAGAAAGATGCTGAAGCCTTCTTAGGTGAGCCAATCGATAAAGCCGTAATCACTGTGCCTGCATACTTCAACGACAGTCAAAGACAGGCCACAAGGGACGCGGGTAGAATTGCTGGATTTCAAGTTGAAAGAATTGTGAACGAACCTACCGCTTCCGCATTGGCGTATGGTCTTGATAAGAACAAGGAAATCAAAGTTCTCGTCTACGACCTTGGGGGTGGCACATTCGATGTTTCAATTCTTGATATTGGCGCACTCGATGGAGAAACTGTCTATGAAGTACTCTCAACAAGCGGCAATACGCAATTGGGTGGAGATGATTGGGATCAACGAGTGATTGATTGGATGGTTAAAGAGTTCAGGAATCAGACTGGAGTAGATCTGGAGAAGGACCCATCAGCAATGCAGCGGGTTCGAGATGCCGCTGAACAGGCAAAAATCGAGCTCTCAACTGTTATGCAAACAAACATCAATCTTCCATATGTCACTGCTGATGAGAGCGGACAAAAACATCTGAACTTAGACCTTGATCGTTCCTAATTTGAGAAGATGACTGATGATCTTGTAGATGCTACTATTGGTCCTATTCGTCAGGCATTAGGTGATGCAAAACTCGAGCCTGAACAGATAAACAAAATCTTGCTTGTGGGCGGTGCAACTAGGATGCCAATGATTCAGAACATAATCAGGGATCTCTTTGGCAAGGAAGGTGACAAGAGCATCAATCCAGATGAGTGTGTCGCTCTTGGTGCAGCAGCCCAAGCTGGTGTGATGTCCGGAGAAGTGAAAGATATTCTCCTTCTGGATGTAACACCTCTAACTCTCGGAATTGAGACCTTGGGCGGGGTAGCAACTCCCCTCATTGAGAAGAACACGACTGTACCGACTCGTAAGAGCAAGACATTCTCAACAGCTGCTGACGGTCAGACTGCTGTAGATATACACGTAGTCCAAGGCGAGCGTCCAATGGCTGAGCAAAACATGACTCTTGGAAGGTTTCAACTTGTTGGTATTCCTCCTGCTCCAAGGGGAACTCCACAGATTGAGGTCACTTTCGATATTGACGCAAATGGAATCGTTAATGTCAAAGCTAAGGATAATGCAACAGGGAATGAACAGTCTATCACAATTGCGGCTAGTACAAATCTAAATGAAGAAGATATTGAACGAATGGTTAAGGATGCAGAGAAGTACGCTGAAGAGGATGCGAAGGTGAAAGATCAGGTTGAAACACGCAATATGGCTGACCAAATGATTCACCAGGGTGAGAAACTCTTGAAGGACCTCGGAGATAAAGTTCCTGCAGATCTCAAGTCTGAATTAAATTCTAAGGCACAGGAATTAACAAAGGCTCTCGAAACAGAAGACTACGAGAAGATGAAATCTGGAACTGAAGAACTTCAACAGATCATTTACAAGATCTCAGAGAAAGTCTATGGTGCCGCTGGGCAGGGAGCAGCTGGACCTGGTGCGGCGGGAATTGACCCAAGTCAAATGGGTGCTGATCCAACCGGTCCGACTCCTGGAGCATCAACGGAAAACGAAGAGGATGTTGTCGACGTAGACTTCGAGGATATGGAATAGACTAACAAACAGGTGATGCTCTGTGGCTGAGGATGACTTTTACAAACGGTTGGGTGTGAGTCGAAGCTCCACTCAGGATGATATCAAGAAGGCATACAGAAGACTTGCCAAGGAGTATCATCCGGATCGTAATCCAGATGCTAGTGCTGGAGAGAAACTCAAGGGAGTGAATGAGGCATACGATGTGCTCAGGGATCCTGAGAAACGTTCTAACTATGATCGCTATGGAACAGCCGATTTTCAAGGAATCAATATGGATGGATTTGGAGACATATTTGGCTCAATCTTCAGAGGTTTCGGTGGTTTTGGAGGGTTTGGGCAAAGAGGAAGAGCGGGTCCTCCACCAGGTCAGACTTTGCGTATGACTATCAATCTTACATTCGAAGAAGCATTCTTTGGAACTGAGAAGGAGATAGCATTCCGCAGGAAGATTAAATGTGATTACTGTAAAGGAAGTGGTGCAAAACCTGGAACACAGCCGATACGATGCAAGACCTGCGGGGGTCAAGGACAAGTCGTCAGATCAATGGGTGGATTCATGAGCGTTGCACAGACATGTCCCACGTGTAGAGGTCAGGGTGAATCTATTGATACCCCCTGTTCAGATTGCCGCGGTTCTGGTCAACAAAACGAGCGAAAGGAAACCAAGGTACCTATACCTCCTGGAATCGAAGATGGTCAGGGAATTCGAATTCAGGGTGGGGGAAGTGCTGGGCAGAGAGGCGGACCTTATGGTGATCTCATTCTGATGTTCTCAGTTAAACCTCACAAAGAATTTGTTCGAAGAGGTCTTCACATATACATGGAAACGGACATTCCATTCTCGATTGCCACTCTTGGTGGACAAGTTGAAGTGCCTACAATGTGGGGGAACAGCAAGATCAAGGTGAAGCGTGGAACAGAGGGTGGCACGATGTTTCGAATGAAGGGCAAGGGTGTGCATTCTCAAGACAATCGAAGTGGTGACCAGCTAGTTCGAGTGAATATCAAAATACCTCGAAAATTAAACAAGCAACAAAAGGAATACTTGGGAAAATTCGGCAACGTCTTTGATTAGAATTCCAATGGTTTACAGATACATGATTTCATCTTGATATTTGGAAAAGCATGAGAGTTTACAGGACGTATGATCCATGCTGAATCTGCTCCTCTTCCAGTACCCCCTATGCACACAATATCTTTATCCACTGGAACTAGTCCTGCATCCGCAGCCATCATCGCAATCTCTACACATACCTTTGTCCCTTGACCGAACGTTCGAAGTGCTACAGCAATAATCTCAGTAGTCATCCAAGTTCCCAGCTCTTTTCTAAAACTTCGAGCAACACCTGCAAATGCATGTGTAGCTGTCAAAACTTTGGCTCCGAGCTCCTCGATTTGGTGTCTGTGTTCCTCCGGTAGTTCGTTTTCATTCTCCTTAGCGAATCCATTCTGATGTGAAACTATAACAACTTTCTTGTCCGAGAATTCTCTTGCAGCAGCTATCCCAGTTGCACCCTCTGTTGTTGCAACGACTATGTGTTCAACCTCTGGATTCTCTTTCAGGAACTGTCTTACTAATGAAAGAACCTTCGCAGTATGTTTTGGAGATGCTTCATCAAAATAGTGTGTGTTCAATTTCATACTCTATGCATCCTTTGTCTGTTGAGTTCTGACATACCATTCGAAGATTGCAAAGGCAAGAAGCATAATCACAGCGAAATTGAAATCCACCAAGCCTTCAGTTATAGTTGATGCAATCCATGAAGCTAAGACCACAACTAGGATAGACGCCATTAATCTCATAGTATAGTAAATCCATTTGTCCGCGGAGTTTCTGGTATCTGGTTCTTCAATCTGCTCAATCCCATATTGTCTAGCAATTTCTTCTGGTGATCCTAGGTCATCAAGCACGTCTTTTATCAGGTGTATTGGATCTTCACTTGGTCTTTTCTGCACTTTGTCGGAAAATGATTCGCGAATGTGAGACCTCAAATCATCGAGTAGATCATCTGTTTCGAAACTATCTGGCAAAAGTCGAGAAGTCTTTTTGATATGGTCATCGATTATGCTTCCAATCTCATCATCGCTCATTTATTCAGAGCCTCCAGTTTTTCAAAAATGTCATTCACACTGATCGTTAGTTGGCGGTAGACACGGTCTCCTTCACCTGTAAGGACGTAGACTTTTCTAATGGGTCCAGACTCAGATTTCTCTGTGTGAACATTGAGCAATCGTTCTTTACGAAGACGATGAAGGATTGGATATAGGGTACCCTCTTTCACCCGAAGAAGGCCATCAGTTCTCTCCTCCAACTCGCGTGCAATTCCATATCCGTGGATTCCCTCTTCATGAAGTTTCACGATTGCGAGGACCGCATATTGAAGAATACCCCTTCTAATCTCGATTTTCCAGCTCTCTTCAAAGCTCGGCCCCTTTTCCAACTGACACAATCCTCACAAATGTTCGGCGCAGAGAATTCTCGAACATCTCTTTAAGTATGTTCATACTAGACAAGGTCGGTATCATGACGTCTACTTGGGCGTACTCTTCGTAGCTCGAACCAAAGTGTAGAGGAATATTCTCTAGGTTCTCTGATTAGTAGGTAGAAGAACGAAGCAACAAATCGAAGACATCCACTAACGATTAGCATTATGAATACCGACAGATACTCACTTCCAATAGCAATCAAGATTAGCTGCCCAAAAATACCTGCTAATAATGAACCGAAGAGATAAACGATTCCAGTAAAAGTATTGTAAACAGCTAAATGAGACCCTCTCTCATCTTCTGGTGATATGTCGTAGATGTATGCAGTGATTGCATTCATCGAGGATGCAACACAGAAACCTGCCAATATATTTGCGACATAGATCATGTAGACATTGAGAGCAAACGCGTATAGGAGTGGGACTAGGAATAGAAGCCCTCTTCCTAGCAAAATCAAAGGCTTTCGTCCGACTCGGTCACTCAAACGTCCAAAAGGAATAGTGAAGATTACAATAGACAAAGTCATGACCGCTGATGCAATAGCTATCTCTAGTATCGTACTATTTAACCAGTCTCGTTGTACAACTATAAAATAAGGCCACGCCATTGACATTGCAAAGGAGAAGAACACTGCAACGAAGCTAAACCTTCGAAAATCTCCAGGTTGAGATAATAGACGATGTATTGGTGGGAAACCTTTTCGATTATTATTGGGTTGTTTTTTTTCTTTGATTCCTAGGGCAAGGATAGAGGCCATGATTCCAACAATAGCCGTGAGATAGAATGGAATGTAGTATGCCTCACGCCATGCTTCAACTGATGGGAAAATCAAAGGGCCTAGACTACCAAATGCATTCCTCAGGATTGGAATGAGAGCGGGCATACCTGCAATGAACCCTGAAATCATCGTCGCAGCGAGAGCTGCGAAATTTGTTGCAAGTCCTAACTTTCCTAATTCATCTCCTCTATTTTCTTCATCCATCAATCCTCCTATCAAAGAGAGCCACGTCGGAATCTGAATACTGAATAGAATCGATTGGATTGCATAGAGAACTATCATATCTACTGGAGTAGCAGCCCATAAAAATAGGAACACAACAAAAAGACCAAGTGCGGTACCAAAAGCCACGAAAGCCTTCCTATGTCCAATCTTGTCAGATGTTGCACCCCAAAATGGTTGGAGTAGTGTCGGGGCGACATTTCCTACACTACGAAAAGCACCTAACTCTGCAAAATTCTTCACTCCATACAATGCGTTCTGCATGTCAACCAGATATGTTTGGAGAAAAGGTGAATGGAGACCTAGAGCAAACTGAGTGAGTGCTCCAACCAAATACGCACTCGCTGGTAGCTTCTGAGGTTGAAAACTTTCTACCTCATTGGATTCTTTATTGTCTGCCATTCTTAGACGGTTGCTCTTTGGCCTCCTATTAACTGTAATTCTTCTGTCATGAGCTGACCGTCACGGTTAATTACAGAGCTTTGTATATTCTCTTTGGTTGTGAGAGCTGGAATTGCTCGATGAATCTGTTTACAAGAAAAGGATAGATCGTGTGCAGAAGCACATTGAAAACTCTAGTGCTGATTTTGCCTTTCTCATTCCAGCTCCAAGTTTTCAATACTTGGCAGGGTTCCGATATCAAATGCAGGAGCGCCTTCTCGCACTTGTGATTCGAAAGGATGACGAGCCAACAATCGTTTCTCCTGCCTTCGAGGTGTCTGGACATTCTGCTCACACTTGGATTAAGGATTTTCTACCGTGGGCAGAGGATGAAAATCCATACACCAAAGTTACCGAATTGGTCGGTACGAATAAGGTTGTACTTCTTGATGACTCCATCCCTCTTGGTGTTTATTGGTCCCTTGAGAAAGCAATGGGAGGATTCAAGGACTCAGCTTCAATTACCCCCCTCATCGATCAGATGAGGATCTCAAAATCCGAAACTGAGATTGACTTGATGAAGAAGGCTGGGCACATCATAGATAGAGCTGTGTCGAAGGCATTTGTAGAAGCACAACTGGGTATGACTGAAGTAGATGTTAAACAGATTGTGCAATCAGAAATACGGCGTCAAGGTGCATCTCCCACCTTTGCTGCTGTGCAATTTGGTGAGAACAGTGCACTTCCCCACGCTGATGCTGGAAGTAGAGAACTCAAGAACCGTGATGTGATCCTTATGGATTGTGGTTGCTCTCTTGAAGGATATAATACTGATATGACACGTGTAGGTGTTGTTGGAGAACCAACCGAAGAGATTAGACAAGTCCATTCAACAGTACTACTAGCTGTAGAGACAGCAATAGAGAATATCCGCGCTGGAATGGCATGTGGTGCTGGAGATGGTGTAGCGCGGCGAGTCATAGACGATGCTGGTTATGGTGAGTATTTCACTCATCGTCTAGGTCATGGTATTGGACTTGAGGTGCATGAACCCCCTTATGTTGTTCGAGGAAGTTCTGAAACTCTGCAAACAGGAATGTGCCATAGTATAGAACCAGGGATATATCTAGAGGGGAAGTTTGGCATTCGAATAGAAGATGTCGTGTGTATTCGAGAAGACGGTCCTGAGCTTTTGACATTTACATCTCGAGATCTCATTCAGCTTGATCTGTAGACTTCTCTGTTTTGTCCTCGTCTTCGGGAGTTTGTCCTAGGATTTCATCCATCTTTTTCCGGTCTTCCTCAGAGAGATTCTGCATAGCTTCAGCCGATTGTCTGAGCATCTGATTCATGATTATTGTGTAGACGACCGGCAGTGAAGAAATTGTTTCATTGCGTTCATTGAATTCTTGCTCGGCTAAGTTTCGAGCCTCTTGGAGTGTTTCCTTGTTCACTTCGCCATGACCTACACCAGGACAATCCTTTGAGCTAAGGATGAATTTCTCTCCTGTATATTCTAGCGGATAGGTTCTGCAGGAGATGGGCCGAGAATACCTGATTTCACAGGAATTTGCTCCTTCATTGTAGAAAATACAAGCAGTTGATTCCGAGTCAGTGTTGAGTGGTTTGCGTAGCATCTCGATACTAATCAAGTCATCTTCAGATTTGGGTAATTTCAAAGTGAAGCCAGGAAGTATATTCCTTAAATATCCTAATTTTGTCCATCTAGCAATGTCTCCATGGGTGACATTGATGTTGGGTCTGATATGACAAGCTTTTGTATCGCACTTTTGCTCAAGACATTTGAATTTGAATTTCGCTTTCTCTGTCATGTCATCACCAAGAATTATGACTCATGTGAGTTTCTCTTTGACCTGTCTTTAACATTTTCGAAATGAACCTTCAACCAGATATACCGATGTCGAGAGGTTTTTATTCGCTTGCAGTGCGGTCAATACAACTCTCCAGAGTAGACTTTTGTCAGCCCTCGGAGTATTCAAAATGACTGAGTGGTATAGTAACGACGTTGATCACGTCTTAAAGTATCTGGATACTTCCATGGAAGGTATCTCGAGCACAGAGGCTGAAGCACGACTAGTCAAGTACGGTCCAAATGAGCTAGTGGAAACTGGCGGTATTAGCCCTCTACGTATGTTTCTCGGGCAGTTCAAGGACCCAATGGTCATTATCTTGATTATAGCTATTGGAATCTCCCTTGTAACAGCAATGCTTGACCCCGATCATGGGGCGAGTGGCATCATTGATGCTATAGTGATTTTTGCCATTGTCATCTTCAATTCCGTATTTGGATTTGTGCAGGAATACAAGTCAGAGAAGGCTCTTGAAGCTCTGAAAGAAATGGCCGCTCCGAAAGCCCGCGTAATGAGGGACGGTCTCTGGACAGTTATAGAGTCTCGAAATGTTGTGCCAGGAGATGTTATCGGTTTTGAAGCTGGAGACCGAGTTGCTGCTGATGGCCGCGTATCATATGCAGTTGGGTTCTCTGTTGACGAGGCTCCCCTTACAGGAGAATCATTTGCGGTTAGAAAAATGGTCGAGCCCATTCATCTACGAAGTCCTGTTGTTGGTGACATGAAGAACATGGTCTTCCAGGGTACTACTATTACTTCTGGCAAAGGCCACGCAGTTGTGACATCTACTGGAATGCAGACTCAGTTTGGAAAGATTGCTGAGATGGTCCAAGAAAGTGAGAAGGACATGACTCCTCTCCAGATTGATTTGGATGATCTCGGAAAGAAATTAGGCGTTTTGATCATTGCACTCTGTATCATAGTCTTTGCTGCAGAAGTGATTCAGCATGCAACAGCAACCATAATGGAGGCTCTTTTGGCCGCGATAGCACTCGCGGTATCTGCAATTCCTGAGGGTCTCCCAGCAGTCGTCACAATCACCCTTGCAATCGGAGTCCAAAGAATGGTCAAAAGGAATGCGATAGTAAGACGACTTCCATCAGTTGAAACACTTGGTTCGACGACCATCATCTGTTCCGATAACACGGGCACCATTACGAAGAACGAAATGACAGCAACAACAATGTTTGTCAATGGAATGACGGTTTCCGTGAGTGGCGTTGGTTATAATAATGCAGGGAAGTTCACTCGTGCGAGTGAGGAATTCCAAGCACTAAGTGATCCTCATGTTGAAAAACTTCTAGAGATTGGTCAACTCTGCTCTAATTCAGTCTTGCAACCTGATATTACAGGTAAAGCTGATTGGAGTGTTGTTGGTGATCCGACTGAAGGAGCGCTTCTTGTCTTAGCTGAGAAAGCTGGCAAGTCCTACGAAGCAACCCTATCTGAGTATTCCGAAATTACAGAGATTTCGTTTGATTCTGCTAGGAAGCGGATGACCTCAATCAATGAGAATCTTAAAGGTGAAATGGTTGCCTGTTCTAAAGGTGCTCCTGAGGTTCTCTTGCCATTGTGTTCACGCATTTATGAAGGTGGACAGGTTCGACCTCTCACTGACAAAGAGCGAGACTCAATCGTACAGATAAATGCAGGACTAGCAGAGAATGCACTTAGAGTTCTTGCCTTTGCGTATAGGCCCCTCGAAGGAGATATTCCTGATTGGGAACCTGAGAGAGTTGAGCGGAATCTCATATTCATTGGACTCATTGGAATGATTGATCCTCCGCGAGACGAGGTACGCGATGCAATGCGAATCTGCAAGATGGCTGGAATTCGTCCTATCATGATTACAGGTGACCATAAGCTCACTGCACGGGCAGTGGCTGTTGATGTTGGTCTCATCGATCGGGATGGTGAAGTCCTCAGTGGAGCTGACTTGGACAACTTGTCTCCTGGGGAATATGCTGAGGCAGTCATTCGGTGCAATGTATTCGCTCGTGTTGCCCCTGAACACAAACTCCAGATAGTGAGTGCACTCAAGGCACATAATGAAATAGTGGCTATGACAGGAGATGGTGTGAATGACGCCCCTGCCATCAAGATTGCTGATGTAGGCATTTCAATGGGCATCAGAGGGTCGGATGTTACTAAGGAAGCCTCAGACGTTATTCTTACTGACGATAACTTCGCTACAATTGTATCTGCAGTGGAGAAAGGAAGGGAGATCTATTCCAATATACGGAAGTTCGTGCGGTTCTTACTGGCAGCGAACTTCGACGAAGTGTTTCTGATATTCACAGTGATCATGCTTGGGTTACCCCTTCCAATTACTGCAATACAGATTCTGTGGCTCAACCTCGCAACTGATGGTTTTCCAGCAATGGCTCTCGGAGTCGATCCACCAGAATCTGGAGTGATGGATAGATCACC
>SOKL01000320.1 GCA_004376265.1 Candidatus Thorarchaeota archaeon | reverse complement strand
TTGAAACTGTAAAGCTCATCCAGCCATCCTTTGGAGGCATCAATCTCGAGGACATTTCAAAGCCAAAATGCTACAAAGTTCTTGAAACACTAAAGAACGATCCCGAGGTCAAAATTCCAGTCTGGCACGATGACGCACAAGGAACTGGTACAGTAGTCGTGGCAGGTGTGCTTGGAGGATTAAATGTTGTCAAGAAAGACATTGAGAATATCACAGTCGCCTTTCTGGGGGTCGGTGCAGCAAATACTCGTACAGCCTACTTGTTGATTTCTGCTGGTGTGAATCCTAAGAACATCATCATGGTGGATAGCAAGGGTGCAATCTATGCAGACCGTGAAGATGTCGTGAAGGACAAAGACTATGACACTTTCAAGTATGATTTGGCTCAAAAGACAAATCCTGAAAGGAAGACCGGTGACCTTGGTGATATCATTGAAGGAATGGATGTGCTCATCGCAGCTTCACGACCAGTACCCGGTACTGTGAAGAAAGAGTGGATTACGAAAATGGCTGCAGACTCAATCGTCTACGCTTGTGCCAATCCTTTACCTGAGATTTGGCCGTGGGATGCAAAGGATGCTGGTGCTCGAATTGTTGGAACAGGACGAAGTGATTTCGACAACCAGATCAACAATTCACTTGGATTCCCTGGTATCTTCCGTGGTACGCTCGATGTGAGGGCAAGTACTATCACCGATGAGATGTGCATTGCAGCTGCTCAGGCATTGGCAGATCTTGGGGCAAAGGAGGCAAATGAACGGAAGGTCATCCCAACAATGGACCAGTGGGAGTTGTATCCTGCTGAAGCAACTGCTGTCGGGATGAAAGCTATAGAGCAAGGAATTGCTAAGAAGCAGTGGGAGGAGAAAGAACTCTATGAGCATGCTGAGTTGATCATCAGACGTGCACGTGGAGCTTCTGAAGTCCTCTACGAGAAAGGCTTCATTCCAAAAGCTCCTATCTAGTTACAATAGCAGGTTCCTCCCAGATATAGGGAGGACCTCCATCTTCTTTTGCCGCAATCAGCTGGCGTATTTTATCTCAATCACCAATCACATTGCGCTAGATTATTAAGAACCTCGAGGAGTTTCTCTTCGAGTTCTGGATCGCACGGAGAAACTGAGATGTCATACGAAAAATGTGTTCGCTGTGGTTCTTGTCTGCATTTCTGTCCAATGTTTGATGCAACCGGTGAAGAGCAATTCTCTCCCCGAGGGAAGGCCTACCTACTGCAGGTAATGGACCAAATCGAAGATGATAAGGAACTAGGAAAGGAATTCAGGCGACTTCTCTTTCAATGTTCGATGTGTGGAAGGTGTGAAGAAACATGCTCGTCGGACGTTGATTTACTAAAGGTATGGCACGAGCAGAGAGCAAAAGCTGTAGAAACCGCACCTGATGAGTTCGAATACCTCGAGCCCCTCAAAGATGCTCTTGCTAACGTAAAGAACATCTATGGTCTTGCTGAGGAGGACAGAGCAATCTATTGGCTTGACGAACTTGAGGACGAGATTCCTGGACTTGAGGACAGGGTTTATGAGAAGGGCAAGACGGCAGAGAATATGATATTCCTCGGTTGCTTGATGTCATTCAGAAGCAGTCAGATAGATGTTCTCAAATCCTTATTCAAAACACTCGAGAAGTTAGAAGTTGATTATTTGGTAATGGGAGCGGACGAAAATTGTTGTGGCCACCCTTTGTATCTCATGGGCGATGAGAAAGGAACTGAAAAGCTCAGGGAGCACAATAGGAAGGTCATCGAAGCTGCAGAGGCGAAACAAGTCATTACTGCTTGTCCTGGTTGTTTAATCCAACTCAGGGAGCATCACGAACTAGAACACACTGAAGCATTGCATCATACACAATTCTTCGATAGGTTGCTTGAAAATCCACCAAAATATAATCAAACTGAGGAGTTCTCATATCACGATCCATGTGAACTTCATAGAATCCTTGATATCAAGACCGAACCCAGGTCTCTGATCAACAAGATGGGGATTAAATTTCGAGAGATGGACCTCTCATGCTGCGGAGGTGGAGGTCTCTTGCGGATGACTGATCCAAATCTGAGTGATTTAGTTATCCAACTGAGAACCGCAAAGGAGAAAGTGAAGGAAACTACAGTAATCACAGCGTGTCCTTCATGCAGAGAACAGCTCCTCGGACAAGATTTGGAAACAAAGGACATCGTTGAACTTCTATCTGATTCACTGGGAGGTGTTGAGTAGGATGAAAATCAGGGACGTTGTGATTGGAGCAAATGCTTCAATGTACTACAAGCTCAACTTCCGCAAAATCAAGGGAGTCTATTATCCAAGAAATACTCAGGAAGTCATCGGTGCGATAAAACACGCCCAAAGCAATGGATTCACGGTGACACCCAAAGGTGGCGGTTCTGGACTCAGTGGAGCTTGCACTGGAGGAAATGACGAACGTGTTATGATCAGCAGCTTACAGATGAAGGAATTATTGACAATTTCCAAAGATCAAGGATACGTCGATGTTCAACCGGGAATTTCAATTGATAACATAAACGAGTTCCTCAACCCGATGGGAATGAGGTTCTACGTTGCACCGAGTAGCAGGGATATTGCGACAGCCGCAGGCGTCCTTAGCACAGATGGAGGTGGAAATGACACCTGGGAAAATGGGACCATGCGGGACAACACCATTCGTGTCAAGATGGTCCTCTATGACGGCCGACTTCTCACTGTCGACTCAAAGGGTGTCAAGAGCAGTGACCCTGATCTTCAAGCACGACTCGACGAGATTGGTGTTACTCTCCATGATGTTGCAAGCTCACACGGTACACTCGGGTTCATCACAGAAATGCGACTCCTCATCAGACCCATTGTCAAAGAATCCCTGATTGGAGGTCTTGTAGAGTTCTCAGAATGTAATGCACTTGGAAAGGTTCTCAATGATATGATAGAGAGAAAAAGTCCTGTCAGATATGGAGAGGCTATCACGATAGCGCACAAAGACGTGCGTGAAGGTTTTGACCCACCCCTGCTTATCCTCGAATTCCCAGAGGAGAATGAAGCAGACATCAGGGAAATCACTGACTACAAACCTCTTGATTCCGCAGAATTGGCACGAATGAAAGATATCAGAATTAAATTGCCTAAGCGGAATCCCAACGAGGGAGTACAGTTTGCTCTCTTCGAGGGGTACGGTTTCCATGGAGATATCTTGTTGAAGCTTCAGGACAGTCTTACCGAAATTGAAGCTCTGCTCAATGACCATGGCATGGTACCATTTGGCAAATACGGACATGGACCGAGTAAATGGTATCTTGGTGACAACACACCAACCTATGGACTCATTCTACACTCAAGAGAGATTAGACCTGAAGGCAAGACTGGAGAGGAACTACTCAAAACAGTCCTTACTATTGTGAACAAGTGTGAGGAGTTGGGAGTCACTCCAAAGCCCGAGCACAAGTGGCCATTCTCTGATGCGGTCAAGAAGAAAAGACTAGAAGATATCAGAAAGGTCATCGGTGAAGGTTTCAACCCATTCCTGCTTTCTCCAGAGTGTAATGATGTACTGAGTTCAATGGTTTGAAAGTTGTTCAGCAAGAAAAGAAACAACATCTGTTTCTTTGAATGGCCACGCATAGCGGAATGTTACATCAGGGTGCTTTTCCTTAGCACGCTCGATAGCCTCAGGAATATCTACTTCTGAGTGTTCACCTCCAGGTGTCATCATCGGAGTGATCACGATAACCTCAGTCGCGCTTCTACTGACTGCTTCGCTCAGTGCTTCTTCAATACTCGGACCACAGAATTCGTTGAATCCAACAATTACCTCATATCCAGTTTTTCTGCTCAAAGCAGCACCGAGACTCTGAGAGGCAGTCCAGAATGGATCATTTTGGGAGGTTCTTTTCCATGTTCGAATCTTAACCTCAAGCTCGTTGTGTCGAGTTTTCAATTCCAAATTCGTGTCATGGCCGTGACCGTGGTCCATTGCCATATGGAGTTTCATGAGCTCGGATAGCTCAGAGCGTGGAAAATCCTTTGGAGGAACACCATGCATCGCTAACACAATTGTTGTCAAACTGTTCACCATTCTATCCTTTAATTGAGTTAGTGTTTAGTGTTTAGATATAGAAGAATACTTTCGGGCATCTCGGACAGGTGCTTAAATACATAGTACAGAGACGAATTTCCGATAAGAATGGTTCGTCAACATCGTAGTCCTAAAGGTCTGTTCGATCCCTATTACGTACCGCATAAGATTCTACATCGTGATAGAGAACTTGACACAGTGAATAGGGTGTATCGTGACTCCGTCGAAGAGGAATATGGAGTCAACTGTCTCGTGCATGGAATTACTGGAGTGGGAATGACTGTCTTTTCACGGTACTTCCTCACCAAGCTTGTTCCACAGCAATTTGAAGCTCACACGGTTTACGTGGATGCCAAGCACAAAGACACACTGGAGATTGTCTCAGAGCTAAATGACAAGATCCACAAAGAAACAAAGAAACCAATCACTGTAGCATTTGACTTGGATGTTCTCTGGATGCAGTTCAAGAGAACCGCGTCAGCAACAGAGAAGAAGACCGTGTTCGTCATTGATAATATTGATGAAACAAATGAAGAGGTGTATACAAAGGTCGCAAGGCTTTCCAAGGAGATTAGAGCAAGTACCATCGGCGTACTCAACAGCCATGATTATAGGTTACTCACAAAGCTACCTGCTACTCAGATGGCTTATGACTTTGAGATAGCTCTGGACTCATATACTCAGTCACAACTCTATGACATTGTCAGAATGCGGGTGGAAGATACCTTCCCACTCGGCCTAACAGAGGAAGTGGTTCGCTATATCACGGACCTCGTTGTGGAGTTTGATGCATCGAAACCAAAGACCACTGTTGAAGCCTTGAAAGCACTGTGGCCCCTAGCAACAAGTGGTCGGGAGATTTGTTCGGATGCTGTCAGGAATGCAACTATGTCAATCACATCATTTGCTCATGATAACGACTACATCGATCTAATTGAAACAATTTCAATGAACGATTTCATGACATTAATGGTTCTTGAGGCAATATGTGAGCATCTGATTCGTTATAAATCAGAAACGTACATTGACCGTCAGACGTTGGAAGAAGTAGTAGAGGTGAAGTGTGAAGAACTCGGTGTCAAGTATACCCCTGATGACATCAACAAGTGCCTACAGACGCTCATATTCCAAAGCATTATCTTCGAGTCGGGATACTCGAGAA
>SOKL01000055.1 GCA_004376265.1 Candidatus Thorarchaeota archaeon | reverse complement strand
GAATGCATCAAGCTCCAGCTCAATATCTATGAGGGCATTCTCATCGAGCTCGCTGCCCTCGCGTCTCTGCTCGATCTCTGTTCGTGCCTCCAACTCATCGGCCCGACTGTCCTTCAGTGTGTCTTTGTTTGACATTGGAATTTTTCTCTTGTGTAGTCCACGGCAAATCTGCATATGAACTTATGTAAACTGTCTAAAAGTGGTCACAATATACAATGAACGGTTCAGGAAATAACGGGTGTGGGGGTTTCGCAGCAGCAGGGCGCTTACAAAACTGGAATCTTCCCGTAGAAGTGTGGCTGCCAAAGGGTGAAGACGCCCTCCGCTCGATATCTAGAGAACAGCTAAATCGAGCAAAGGAGGGAGGAGTGGCTATCAATGAAGGCGAACCGAAGGCGAGCAAAAGCCCTGAAGTCTGCGTTCTGGACGCTTACATTGGATATGGCTATTCTAAGAGGGATGACTCCGTGACTAGCGAAGTCTTCAGTTGCCTGGCGGAACACCCTAACGTTATATCGCTGGATGCTCCGTCGGGACTGAACGTGACTGCGGAAGTCAGCGAGAGCGGACTGTCACCAAAAGCTACACTGGCACTGGCGTTCCCAAAGATTGGCCTCCTTCTAAGGTTATTACTTAATAGGAAATCAGATTCCTGAATTTGAATGCTGGAGGTTGTTTGATAGTGTCAACAAAGGATAAGATGCGCCCACAACTCTCACAAAATGATGCAGTCAGAATTGCCAAGACAATATATGGCATTGATAGTGCTGCAAGGGACTTGCCAAGTGAACGTGATAGAAACTTTCTGCTCATTACAAAAACCAATGAGAAATACGTGATGAAAATTTCTGCAACCTCTGAATCCCGAGATGTCATTGATTGTCAAAATGCCGCGTTGCACCATATCCAAGAGGTTGATGAATCAATAGCGATTCCAAGAATGATTCATTCTCTTAATGGAGAATTTGTTCCGCTTATTTCGACCGAAGTGGGACATGAGCATTTCATAAGGCTATTGACATATCTCCCGGGACGAGTATTCGCGAAAGTTAATCCGCATACTATGAAACTGATGGAAGATTTCGGAAAATTCATGGGTTCCCTTTCTAGGGCATTAGAGAGCTTTTCGCACCCTGCTGCCAATCGCGACTTCTACTGGGATTTGAAAAACTCACCTCAAATGATTGTTGAATATAGAGAGTTGATTAGTGACAAGAAGAAAAGGGAAATTTCAGACTATTTCTACAATCTTTTTGATCAAGAAGTAGTACCCCATATCCGAGAATTACGGTCAAGTATAGTGCATAATGACGCAAACGATTACAATGTGGTCGTTGATACGAATTGGACTAATGATTCAAGAAAACTCGGAATTTTTGATTTTGGTGACATATTGTTTACTTGCACGATATTTGAACTGGCAATTGCTACTGCGTACGCAATATTAGACCATGATGATCCAGTAATGGCTGCAGCTGCAATGATTAAGGGGTATCACTCAGTATTTCCACTAACAGAACTAGAAATGAAAGTTCTATTTCCAGCTATATGTGCAAGATTACTATCTAGTGTTTGTGTATCAGCATACCAGCAGTTTCTGGAACCAGAGAATGAATACTTGGCGATAACTGAAACTCCCGCATGGCGGATTCTCAGCAGACTTAGAAAAATGCATCCTAAACACGTTTGGTACATCTTCAGAGATGCATGTGGATTTCCGCCAAATCCAGAAAATCCGAGAATAGTAAAATGGATAACCGATAATGAAAGTCGCTTTGGCAATGTTCTGACTAAAAGCATGGAAGAATACAAGTCCGTCGTAATTGACCTAAGTGTCGGTAGTCTAGATTTCGAGTATCCTGAGGATGTCGTGGTTTTTGAAAGATTCTCTAGAATAATACAGAATAAGATGGACGACCACAAGGCAGAGATTGCTTTTGGTCGATACGATGAAAGTCGTCTTATCTACACAGGTGACCAATATTCAGAGAATGAAGGTCTCGTACAGAATTCAAGAGTAACTCATCTTGGTATTGATATCTTTTCTCCACCCAAAACTCCCATTTTCGCACCTCTAGATGGTATCGTTCATTCACTGAAAAACAATGACATTCCATTAGATAATGGACCAACTATTATCCTTGAACATAATCCCACTTCAGATACTAAGTTCTATACACTCTACGGACATCTAAGTCTGGACTCAATTAACGGACTAATAATTGGACAGAAAATAAGTAAAGGAGATGAAATTGCGCGCATAGGGGATTACCCTAAGAATGGTGGATGGCCTCCACATTTACATTTTCAAATAATCACAGATATGTTGGACATGGAGGGGAATTACAATGGAGCTTGTTGGGTAAATCAACGTGATGTTTGGCGAAGCATTTGTCCTGATCCAAATCTGATTCTAAAGATTCCAGAAGATAAGTTTCCAGACCCTCTCCTAACTAAACAAGAGATACTACAGACTAGACAGGAGTTAATTGGACCAAATCTGAGTGTTTCCTATAAAGAGCCATTGAAGATTGTAAGAGGATACATGCAGTACTTGTATGATGAAGATGGAAAGAGATACCTTGACGCAGTGAATAATGTTCCCCACGTCGGTCATTCAAATCCAACTGTGGTTAAAGCTCTACAGAAACAAGCAGCTGCACTTTATACAAATACTAGATACTTGCATGATAACCTTGTTAGGTATGCGGAGAAACTTATTGAAAGAATGCCAGAACCACTTAGTGTCTGCTATTTCATGAATAGTGGAAGTGAAGCAAACGAACTTGCGTTGAGATTAGCTAGAACACATACTCAGCGAGATGGAATTATCATTGTGGATGATGCGTATCATGGAAACACCGATACCTTAGTCGATATTAGTCCATACAAACACAAAGGACCCGGAGGACGTGAACCACCCACACATGTAGTTTCAGTTTCCAAAGCAGATCCATTCAGAGGGAAGTTTGGTTCTGATGACTCCAAGGCCGGAGAGAAATATGCCTCTTATATCAAAGATTTTGCTATACCAAGGTTGGAAGAAAGCGGTCATCCTGTAGCTGCATTCATTTGCGAACCCATTATGAGTTGTGCAGGACAAATCGTATTTCCAAAGGGATACCTAAAGAAAGCCTATGAGCACGTAAGAAATGCGGGAGGCGTGTGCATAGCAGATGAAGTGCAGATCGGATTCGGTAGAGTTGGAAGTCATTTCTGGGGGTTTGAAACACAAGGAGCCATACCGGATATTGTAACTATGGGTAAACCAATAGGAAACGGACATCCATTAGCAGCTGTTGTTACAACCCCAGAGATAGCAAAATCATTTGACAATGGAATGGAATTCTTCAGCACTACAGGTGGAAACACTGTTTCATGTGCAGTTGGACTAGCTGTTCTTAATGAGATCGAATCAAAGAACTTGCAGGAGAATGCATTCTCTGTTGGAAAATATATGAAAGAAAAACTGCTCGATCTGAAAAAGAAATACCCTCTCATTGGAGATGTAAGAGGTCTCGGACTGTTTCTTGGTGTTGAACTAGTAAAAGACCATGAAGAATTGTTTGAACCAGCAGCAGAAGAAGCAACATATATTGTCAATAGGATGAAAGAACTTGGAGTTCTTATCAGTGTAGATGGATATCTTCGTAACGTCCTCAAGATCAAACCCCCAATCATATTCTCTAATGAGGATGTAGATTATTTTATTGAACGTCTGGAAACCGTTCTTAACGAAGATTTTCCGAGTGGTATCATAGAATAAGATGTAATACTAAGTCAATAGTTGAAATCCAAGAATTTGCAGGATGCAATGGATACAGTTACAGGCAAGCTCCGTGAGATTGGATAAGGGATTGTTGACATCATCACGCCTTCAAGACGCCTTCGAAGGTGACATACATACCATCATACAATTGCAGGTCCAGAATAAAGGAGTTTAGTTTGAATATGGGTATCACTGGCACCCCTTCATGGAACTCGATATCCTCCACCATCCAAGTCACAATGATTGGCACAAGGGAATAGGATCCGTTAGGCAAGGGTTTCAATTTTTGTGCAAGCCTGTCCATTTGATTCGCTAGTCGGGCGGTTCTTTCCTTCTGCTTTTCCGCGGCGCGCGCAAGTGCCGAGGATTTCCCAGATCTAATTCCCCACATCTTTGCATCTATGGACACGATAGTCTTTCCTCTCACGCCGATAACATCGATTTCCATGCCCCTAATGATGCCATTACCTCTTCTTCGGAAGCTCTCCACACAATGAAATTCATTCTCTTCCAAGATTTCCGCAACGAACCCCTCAAAGTCTTTCCAAGTCAGCAGTTCAACAATCGCTTCGATGGGTGATCCAAGAGCCACCGCCTTGAACGCGAGTGCGATACGGTCGCGTCTTGATACAATCCACGTATCATCTAATCCCCTGCTAGTCCCAAGGCTTTCAAGAACTCCTACCGTTCTCCTGTCCACAACCTCGAGAGCACTCGAATCCTTCGTGTTTTTCAAGAGAAACAGAATGCTGTCAAGGATGTTCCCGGTCATTTCACTCATTCGTTTTTGCGCTCTAGTTTATATCTCCCACTGCTGTGATAATAGTTTGATTGAGTATGTCTGAATCTTCGGAAGGTTGGGGGCAGGTCCTCAAGGCATTCGATGATTGGATCTCCTACGAGAGCTCTGAATTCGCTCCATGGACTGCATACTTTTCCCCAGAGAATCTGCGTGACCTTACTGACAAGGAGCGGATAGGTTGGATGCACTCCATGTACAGTGATGTAATTCCCGGGCGTGTTGAGAGCTGCAAATCGGTCGCTGTTGCTTTCGAGGATTTCTTGCCATATATGCCTGACACGGCAGCGATAGAGACCGTGCGGTCAATGATTGACTTGAGCACAAGAATACAGGACAGCATGCTGGGCATGAGTGATGTCATAACTACCATGCTGGAAGGGTACAAGATTGGGGGGCTCGATGAAGTCTTTCACTACCTCTCTTCTCTCGCTGAAGCGGAAGAAGATATTCGGCATCATATGACTCTCTATAGTGCGGGATTTAGAAAGCTGAAGAAGCTGGGACTCACAATCCCTGATGAAATGATGTAGGTCATGGGCCGGTAGAGCATTAATTCCACAAATAGGCCCACCGTACTTCAGCCCGAAAAGCCAACAGCACGCCTGACAAACCTTAAGTATCAACACACGTGAGGGAATTCGACCCACTTACAAAGTGAGGTGATAACACAATGGGTTTTGGAAG
>SOKL01000368.1 GCA_004376265.1 Candidatus Thorarchaeota archaeon | reverse complement strand
TGAATTCTCCTTCATCATCAGCCCACGAAACTGCTAGGATTGCTGCTACGAAGATCTCAGGTCGGGAGAAAAAGAGAAGGAAAACTGTTCCAAAAGAAACAAGACCCATGAAACCCGAGGAAAAGGTATTGAGTCCAGTTTCACCTTCTCTGCTTCCTGCAATGAGTAACTCTCCAATTAGTTCACTCTTGTGAGCCCAAGAATACATGAGAACCGTGAGGAAGATACCAGCCGCGAATGTTGGCCCACTAAGATTGCTGTACACTACAAGTGTCATCCCGATGGTTGAACCCAATGAGATGTGGACAAGTTTTCTTGGTTTCCAGTTTGGCATACCTGAAGCGGACATATAGTATGCAGTAGTGAGAATCACAGATGCAATCAGGCCAGTTGCTAGCGCCATGGCGATATCGACAAGCGCTAAATCCCCGAAATACAGGTCTACCATCGTTGACCATGGAGAGGGAGGGATTGCAGTATTTCATTATTGTTATTTGACTTATCTTACTGCTAAAATCGGAACTTATGCAAGTCATCGGCAATTCTTTTAGCTTATGAGATATCGTGGATGTGGTTTATCAGGTCGGATTCTGTCTTCAATGAGGATTCCTGATAATGCGACATCAATCATTGCCACAGAAGGATAGACTAGAGGTGCATCTTTTGCAGGACCCATCAGTACAAAGTCTGCACCCAAAGATACAGGCATGAGACTTGAACCAACCATCGCTGGCTTCTTGGCATCTTTTCCAAATTTGGGTACAAGACCTACCCATGTACTGATAGCGTTATGAGCTCCATTTCCAACCGGATATCCGTACTTGCCTTTGAGAAGATGTTGTGTCTTGCATGCGATGCCCAAAGTCGGAAGGTCCATGACTCCAGTGTCAATCATGATACTCGAAATTCCAGCTGCTTGAGCCCTCTGAATGAGAATATCTGCTACTTCAACACGTTTAGAACTTGAGGCTAGTGATGCAGAATTGAATGTGAGGAGAATTGCGTTTGTTAGACCTGTATCTTTAACTACATTGTATAGTTCATCATTTGTATCAGGTGTAAGCGAATTGATGATGACTCTATCAAGAAAGCCTCCCTCTTTTGCGGTTCTAATTCCAGCGGTATTAACCTCTAAGGAGTCTGATCCATCTATCAATAATGGGAAATCTGTATTATCAATGAGATATTGCAAGTAATTTTCCATAGCTTCACTTGTTGTGGCAACAACGTCTAGCATGGTTCCAAGACCAGTTTTCTCAGTCAAATCTGCCAACATATTGAGGAGATTCTCTGTTGCAGGTTTGTTTATCTCACCTAAATCCGCATTCTTGACTAGACGGTCTTTCGTATAGAAAATTGAAGGAATGAGAACTGTGGGAATCCTACCAGATGGACCTCCTATTCTAACACCACCGATTTCCAGTGTCTTTTGTTCTGCAGTGTAATCAAACATTATGCAATACTCCTGATTTATCTGCCATACTTCTCACTTATGAATGGCGCATAAATTCTGAATGATTTTTAAAGTATGACATCAGAATATGATTACTAATGTTTAGGTGATTCCGATGAAGTTCATGCTAGGTGGTTTAGGTAATTGGTTCAATGATTTTGAACTTGTGAAGAACGCGATATTGGAAGCTGACCAGCTCGGTTTTCATGGAGCACTGATGCCTGACCATTACATGTGGGGCGACATGGGTGGAATGATGTCACGCCCAGATTCGTATGTGACAGTGGAAACTTGGATTACATTAACATATCTCGCTGCAAAGACTGAACAGATTCATCTTGGCACGATGGTCACGCCTATACCATTTCGACCTCCTGGTCTTCTCGCAAAAATGATCTCCACACTTGATGTCCTGTCAAATGGACGAGTCATTGCAGGGATTGGTGCTGGATGGTCTCAGGTCGAATTTGAGGGATATAGCGAGTGGAATAAATCCAAGATTAGGGTCGATAAGACATACGAAGGTCTCAAGCTCATGTTGGAGCTGTGGACAAAGGACAAGGTTGACTTCGACGGTGAGTTCTACACTGCAAAGGGCGCAGTCTTGGAACCTAAACCTGTACAGAAGCCCTATCCAAAACTACTCTTTGGAAGTCGGGGAAATCGGATGCTTGAACTCTCGGGGACATATGGTGATATCATCTACCTTCCACCCTTCGGAGGATACGATCCTGTTGAAGCAAGGAAAACGATCATGAAAGCTGCAGAGAGAGCAAACCGTGTAGATGAGATTAGTTTCATGAGTGGATCTATGATGGGGCAAAGAACCACTGATACATCTGAATTCATAAAGCTCGTCGGATCAGCTCAGGATGCAGGTGACAAGTACTATCTAATTTCATTGCCTCGAGATGGAACAGGTTTGGAAACAATCCGCAAATTCGCCAAGGAAGTTATTCCCTCGTTCAAGTAACTGATTTGCAAAATCTACGAGTTTTCTGGTATTGGCTAGATTTCAGGACTCTCTCCTCCATTTCCGATTCCAGTTAATGTTTCATCACCATATCTTTTAAAGAGGAAAACAGCAATAACCCAAGGCATAATCCCTGTAATGACTGTCAGAGCAGGACTGGTCTGTAGATATGCCATGACAACATTTGTGGTCATATGGAACAAGATTGCTAAGAGGACACTTTCAGTATTATTGTAGAACCATGTGTAAATCACAGCAATTCCAGCTGAAGTCACTGCGTGCAGGAAAAGTGTCTGGATGGTAGCTATTGCGAGAGCGACAACCACCAGTTCTGGGGGAGTATCACCTGGGAGGACAGCTGTTGATACTGTCAAATAAGTGATGTATGGCCAGTGCCAAACACTCCACAAAACACCTAGCCTTATGCTAGCTTTCTCGGCATTATACTTCTCCTGCAATTTTGGTAGCGCATAGCCTCTCCAACCCGGTTCTTCAAGTCCGCTAGTAAATGTCTGCCATAAGATGAGAGGCAGTAGTAGATTCAAAGGAACAGCTAACGTTAGAGTAGCCAAAGGTGTCATTCCTGATATAATTCCAATTAAGAATGCAGGTAGTGCAATGACAAACGGAATCAAGATGACCCACAGGTACCATTTGACATCAACTCTCCATTTGGTCATTCGTCTAAAGAGATCACGAATTCCATCCCTCCCAACTTCAAGGGAAATTGCTAAGAGTGCTGCAATGAATGGACCATATGCCCCGATAGAAAATATCAACACGATAACAAGATGCAATGAATCATTGAATCCACTCTGAACAAGTTCAGCAAATGTGAAGTGGCTTGGAAGAATATAGCCATTGGCAGAAGCTATGATTGATGTTGGTACCCAACAGATGGCTGTGATGAGAATCGCAATAACTGCGTAGAAGGTGAACGCATTGCGTTTCGGACTACCAATATCATGTGGTTCTCCTATCGACATAGAAGAGTCGAATGCTACTTGATTAATAATCGTTGTTAATTTAGAATTCTGCCTCATAAGACGAGACTAGATTTTCTGAATGTACCCATGGCAAAGAAACTATCCAGTAAAGAGTGACTTCATTTATTGGTTGGTATTGTTATATGAAACGCTGCACCTTTTTTATCTTTGAGAAGCTAAATTGATCCTCCGGTTTTTCTTATTATCCTCTACGAAATACCCATATAAAGTGCATTTACAATTGAAGTGAATATTATCCTATGGAAAGAAGTTCGTATTTAAGAGAAAATCCGGAGGGATTGGTGCACTGAAGAGTGTTAGATATAGGAAAATGGGTGTTTTGCTCGCACTAAGCTTTACTCTGTTTCTTATCTTACCGACAGGTGACAACAATTACGTGCATTTCCATTCTGACTCTGAGTTTTCATTTCCTTTGATAAAGAATATGACTCCTGCCCTTGGGTTAGAAGATTATGTAGATTCCAACGTTTCCGATATTGATAGTTCACCAGATATTGGAACTCACTCAAATTTTGCTAGTCAGCAAGCTGGACCTGATTCAACCTACGATAACCTTACCGAAGCAAACGGTGCTCCTCCACCAACTAACTCGGAGGATGATATTGATGTTGATACCTCAGATGTAGACATAACACCTGATCAGGGAATTGAGGGGACCTTCACAAATGCTCAAGGGACTGCTCTTGATTCAAGTTATTTTGCTATCCAAGAAGAAAGTATAATCTCCGACTATGGTGGAGAAACAGGTTCCGTTTTTGTAACTGGTTCTGTACCTGATATGGCTGATAAGGATCAATTCTGTCTATATCAAGCAATATTCTGGAATCCCACCGATGATGTCTATGAAATTACTAGAGTTGAGTTCAGTTATACAGGTAGTTCATGGTTGAAAAGCATCAGCCAAGGAAGTGGATTGTCATCTCCAACAACAGAGTGGTTTATCACTAACAAACAAGTTGCTTACTGGGCTGGTTCCTCTCCACTCACTGTGCAACCACATACGAGCTATCCATTTTACGTGACTGGTAAATCAAACAGGATCAACGCAGAATTTTACATAGATATAGGAATAACTGCTAATTCTTCGACGTTTACTGAATCCTATCATTCTGCACAATCAAGGGGAAACGTACCTGGTGCTCAACTCTGGCTGGGTTCATCCGATCCACCCACTCAGATCCATTCAGTTTCAACGGGAGTACAAACAACTGTGTATGTATCTGTAGAGGAAGATGGGAATAAAGCTGATATTCTATCGGGGGGAACCCTAACAATTGATGTCCCCGCAGGTTTCACAGGAATCATAGATGTTGGTGGTACAAATTGGGGTACGGCAACGATTAATGGAAATCAAATCACAGTGAGTAATACTGCAGCCATTCGAGATTCGTATCTCACTTATGCATTCACTATCACATCACCTAGTACTCCTGGATTGTATAAATTTGACATTACCTTTGATGACGGTCTCTATGCTCATCCGATTGGTAATTTTACTATTCATGTAACAGGAACTCCGCCAACTGTCGAAAAAATCAATCTTGAATACCAATGGAGCACTGCTACTTCTGGTGATACATATGAAGAAGTTTGCATCTATGTAGGAAGCCATACTGGATCAGAGAATCTAGCGGTTAACTACTGGGATGGGTTTACTTGGAATGTTCTTGGAACTATCTCCACAACTGGTTGGACAAACTTCACCGCGACAGGCTTGACCTCTTCAACCTATACAATTCAGTTGATTGGTACTTCTGAATCAAGTGATAGCTCAAAGGATCTCTGGAATATAGATCTCATTACTCTGCATACATGGTCGTTGCAGACATATAATTTCAAACTGGACCTTGAGATACAATGGACTTCGGCAAACTATACTCAAGATTATGAGGAATTATGTATCTATGCTGGAAGTTTGGACGCAGAGAGCATTCGTGTCGACGTATGGAACGGAGCTGGTTGGACAAATATTGCATCAGACCTCACTCCATCATCATGGAACAATTTCACAATTAACACATGGCTGACATCTTCCGAGTTTACAATAAGATTCAGAGGTGACATTGAAGTTGGAGATACAACTCAATCTTCATGGGAAATTGATGTAAGTCTTTTACATACGTGGGATAACATCATCCCTCAAAATATTCCTACTCCTTCAATTTCGAATCTTGATGATACTACCTATCTTTATGCACAATATCGACAGTATCAACTAACGGCGGACGTAAATGACGGAGATGGATATGCAGACATTGATTACTTTGAACTAACACTTACTTCCGATGACCAAGCTACCGAATACTGGACTATTCGATATGACGAGGATACAAACTCATTCACAGAACAATATGATCCGAGTGATTACATCTCACTAGATAATATCTCTTCAAGTGCAA
This sequence comes from Candidatus Thorarchaeota archaeon, assembly GCA_004376265.1. Classification (GTDB taxonomy): domain Archaea; phylum Asgardarchaeota; class Thorarchaeia; order Thorarchaeales; family Thorarchaeaceae; genus SMTZ1-45. The sequence continues at coordinate 13,034 of SOKL01000368.1, read as the reverse complement.
TAGAAATTGGAAATAGTATCAGCGCAACTTTCTTCATTACTATCAACTGGAATCACCCTGACGTTAGCATTACTGACTTGAAGTCTGAAGTGTACGATGCAAATCCATCTTCAGATTCAACCTATTTCGAAGTTAACTGGGATGTTGAAACACGATTAGACACTAGTAGTGGACCAACACTGAGTGATGGCTCTGGAACAATCAATAGAGGTGATTTGGACGAGTCCATGACAGCTTCAGGAACGATCACTTATCTTGGCAGTGGCCTTCACCCCGCAGCATCAGACATTGATGTTTGGATTTCATCCTCTGAATACGGTACACAAATTGGACCATGGGAAGCAACAAATTACGAGGATGTTGGTGGAAATTTCTCGGCTACCGTCTATGCAGACGATCTTGTTGGTTTGGATACGTTTACCTTCAAGGCAGTAGAGGAAGGTGTAGGTGCTGGTGGAAGTGACCTCTTTGTTTCCAGTCAGTCAGCCATCTATATTTCAGATAGAGTCCAAGTTCAGTTCTACTCGACCGATGACTCAAGAATTAATGTTGATGGCACTGCTAACATGCATGTCACTCTCTACTATGACTATGATGACAGCTTCGTTACCTACGGTTCTGTAACAATCAATAGTATTGATGCAACCTATAGTGGTTCGAACGGTGTTTGGGACTTCAATGATACGGAGTCCGCTGTTCAGATGAACACTTATGACACGTTAGTGTACAATGGAGGAACACATGGGCTCACTGGAGAGGACCAGAACGGACAGAACCTCGATCAGATATGGGACAGAATCACAGTCGTTTCATACTCTGTTATCGATGACAGAGTTAATGTCGACACGTCTGTTGACATTGATGTCACATTAGTGTATGCTTACGACAGTGCTGCAGTCACAAATGGTACTGTCACAGTAAATACAATCTCAGCGACTCATCAGGGTGGAGGAGTGTGGAGGTTCTCTGACACCAAAGCCACAGTTCAGACTGCAACCTACAATCTGGTGGTAGCCATTGGCAACACTCATGAGATTACACAGGTGGATCAGAACTCTCAGTCACAGGATGTGGTCTGGGACCAGATTATCGTGATCTCATATTCAGTTCTTGACGACAGGGTCAATCTAGATGATGTTGTGACTATCAATGTCACATTGGAATATTCATCCGATACCAATGCTGTTACTGATGGTGTTGTAACAATCAACCTCGTTCTGGCAACGCCTCAAGGAAACGGCGTGTGGCAAATTACGGCTTCAAGAAGCACAGTACAGAATGTGACATACAACTCTGTAGTTTGCTCCGGAAACACACCTGGAATCACTGTTGTCGACCAGAACAGTCAGAGTCAGGATGTCATCTGGGATCAGATAACTGTAAGGTCTTACTCGGTTTCCAATGGACGAACGAACATCACTGGCAATGTGGACATTGATGTCACCATTGAGTACGAGTACGATGACACTCCTGTATTAGATGGCACAGTTACAATCAATGGTAATGTTGCCGCTCCCCAGGGTGGAGGGGTCTGGAGAATAACTGACTCAAAAGCTATAATTCAACTGGTCACTTACGATAATGTGACCTGTTCAGTGAATTCTAATGGAATTACAAATGTCAACCAGAACTCACAGTCTACACAAGTAATCTGGGACCAAATCACTGTGAGAGGGTATGAGGTTTCAGACCCGCGAGACAATGTCGGTGACACAATAACAATCACAGTTGAACTGGAGTACGAATATGATGACTCAGATGTTGTGGATGGCTCAGTAACTGTGAACTTTGTATCATTCACATACACTGGCTCTCTCGGAATGTGGTCCGCGGTCAGACAACAGTTCATTGTCACCGATGAGACCTTTAATTCGGTTGTAGTATCAGGAAACTTGTATGGAATAACAGATGTAAACCAGAACACTCAGTCACAGACCATAATCTGGGACAGAATCCGAGTATTTACAACACTGGCCAACGACACTCGTTTGGATACAGGTGCTTACTCCCAAATTTGGGTCACACTTCAGTTGGAGTATGATAGTACGTTTCTGGGCACCGGGGACTCAGTCATATTGAACGGAGTTGCAATGACCTGGGATGGGGTCGATTCAAGATTCGAGTTGAACAGGCAGAATCTGACTGTTGGACAATGGATGTTCTACGTTAGCTCTTCTCTAGAAACAACTCACGGTATCTCTGCACTCAATTTCAACTCACAAAACGTCAGTGTGATCTGGGACCAGATCAGAATTCTGACAACAGTGGTTGATGACCCGAGAGTCAATGTTGGATCGAATGTTGAACTACGTGTGACAGCAGAGCTAGTCTTTGATGGTCATCAACTAGGGTCTGGAGACACAATTATAATAGACAGCAGTTCCATGAATTGGGATGGTGTAAATATCTGGTTTGACCTGACTCGTTCCCAGGCAAGTGTAGGACTCTGGACCTACCAGGTTGACTCTGCCTTTGAAGCCAACTATGGAATCTCAGCACTTGATTTGAACGGTCAGAGTCAACAGGTGATCTGGGACCAGTTGGTCATCAACATAGTCGCTGACATGGACAGTGTGTCAAACGGAGTTCGAGTGAACTTCACTGTCACAGTGACATTCCAATACGATTCAGCTCCATGCACAACCTACACCATCACAATTACCAGGAATGCAACCCACTGGCACACCTTCACTAATGCTAACAAATCATCCTTCTTTGATACTAACTCTGGCGTTGTATACAACTACACAACAACCCTAGTGGTGAGCGAAACAACCTATGGCATCACGGTATTCTCAACAAACACAGAAACCGTGACCTGGGGCGGAGGAGTTACAGCTCCAGTGAATGACTCTGCACCAGTTCTAACGAACCCCGATGACACAGACTTCATGTACGCAAGGCTCAGGTTCTATGTGATCACCTCCAACGTTTCTGATGCACAGGGGTATGCAGACGTCGACTATGTCGAGCTGAGCCTCTGGGACAACACACGCTCAAACGAGGTCTGGAGAATTCGTTACACCGAGTCCACAAATGCGTTCACGATAGAACTGGGCGCTGCAAACATTACTCTGACAGGGTCTTCCTATGTTAAGTCCCTGAACGACATTGACATCACTTGGGTGCTCAAAATCGACTGGGACCATATTGACCTGTCGAATGTTGATGTCCGTCAATATGTCGTCGATGAATCCACTGAATCAGATACCAATTGGTACGAGTCTGACTGGAATGTTGAGACCCGCTTGGACTACTCAGTTTCTCCATCATTGTCAGATGACCGTGGCGATCTCAATACGAATGACTTGGTCATGACAGGGACAGTTGCCTATTATGGATCATCGCTCAACCCCCTTGCGAATGAGACTGACGTTTGGATCCTTCATGATTTATCAGGTACTTGGTCTGGTAACGTTAGCGTTGCAGGAGTCTTCTCGATAGGTGGCATTGCATCATATGCCAGTGTGAGGCTGAACACTTACACAATTAAGGTCGTGATCGATGGAGATGGTTCAGGAGGAACTGATCTCTATTACACAAGCAGTGTGACCACTGAATTCATCACAGACAGGATTGAGTTCTACCTCTCAGGAGTTCTTGATGGTCGTATCAATGTGAATGCTACTGGAACAGTCTGGTGGAATGCACGTTATGACTACGATAATGAAGAGATCACTGGTGGTCTGACAGACTTTCTACTGAATGGTTCCAAGACCCTTGTCTGGGACTCGATAAACAGTCGCTGGTCCTATTCTGAATCAATCCAGTCAGTTTCAAGAGTTGGCTATTCAGTCCTCTCAGTCACCTCAGAATCTGGCTATGGTCTCACAGGTTGGACTCAGACAGCCTCTGACACATCTATAATTTGGGATCTCGTGGTGGTCCGATTATATTCTATTACAGATAGCCGTGTAAACATCACTGACTTCGTAGATATTGATGTACTCCTAGAGTACGAGTATGATGACTCCATTGTTGACAATGGAACTGTCACTATCAATTCGGTTAGTGCGACTCATCAAGGTTCAGGCATCTGGCGAATCAGCGAATCTCGAAGCAGTGTAGTGAGTGTCACCTATAACTCTGTCAGCTGCAGTGGTAACACCCACGGCATCTCTTTGGTCAATCAGAACTCTCAGTCTGAAACTATCATCTGGGATCGCGTATTTGTGAGTGGATACAGCGTGACAGACAACCATGTCAACGTCGATGATCTTGTTGACATTGATGTCACTCTTGTGTTTGAGTTTGACAGTTTACCAGTCACTACTGGAAATGTGACAATCAATGGTTATGAGGCTCTCCATCAGAGTGGTGGTGTCTGGCGAATCACCCAGACACATAGCACTGCACAAGGTGTGACATTCGATACTGTCGCATGTAATGACACAACTTATGGAATCACAGTGATAGACCAGAATGGTCAGTCACAACTTGTGATCTGGGACCAGATTGTTGTGATCTCATACACAGTTCTTGATGACAGAGTGAATGTTGGTGACAATGTTTCAATCGATGTGCTATTGCACTATGACTATGACGGATCTCAAGTGACCGACGGAACTGTGAGTATCAACTCCGTGTCTGCTGAATACCAAGGCAGTGGAGTCTGGCGAATCACTGTTTCTGAGCTTGCTGTTGGAAACAATACATACAACTCTGTAGATACCTCTGGCAACTCATTTGTCATTACGAGTGTGGACCAGAACAGTCAGAGCCAACAGGTGATCTGGGACCAGGTTGCAGTCCGCTCTCTCACTGCATCAGATGACCGAGGTGATGTTGGAAGCACAATTACTGTCTTTGTCACACTTGAGTATGAACATGATGACTCAGATGTCACTGATGGTTCTGTAATCATCAATACTGTGTCCTTCACCTATACCGGAGCCAATGGAATCTGGTTCACAGACCGCAGTCAAAGCATTGTGACCTCAGAAACCTACGCCTCTGTGGCAGTTTCTGGAAACAACTATGGTATCTCAAATGTGGACCTCGGTGGGGCATCAACAACCATCATCTGGGACAGAATCAGAATCCTAACAACTACAGTTGATGCTGATCGATTGAGTACTGATTCAACGGCCAGAATTATGGTGATTGCTGAACTTGAATACGATGGAACCCTGCTCGGTGATGGAGATAGTCTCTTCCTGGATGACTCGCTCATGACCTGGGATGGTGGAAATGACTCGTTCTACTTGGATGTGAGTCAATCATCGGTTGGAATGTGGAACTACTATGTGAACACTTCAGGAGCCGCTGAATCAACCTATGTCATCTCAGTGGTCAATACAATGAGCCTGTCACAAAATGTGATATGGGACAGACTTCTCATCACAATAACCCCTGATGATGTGTCCGTGGTTGACTTCACAGATGTCAGCTTCACACTTGACTTAGAATTTGACTATGACGACTCAGTTTGCACCACCTATCTCGTGGATGTGAGTCGAAACGGTACTTACTGGAAATCTTTCACAAGTATCAATGTTTCACAGTTCGTTGACAATAACGCGGATACAACCTACCAGTACAGAATCCAGATTGTGGTGTCTGAGAGTACATATGACATTACAGGCTTCGCAAGCAATACCGTTGAAGTGTCATGGACGACCCCGGCAAACTTCGCACCATTCAACAATGGTGCACCCACATTGCACAATCCTGATGATACAGATAATCTATACTCAAGGCTCCGATTTTACCTCATTACATCCTCCATTGTTGATTATGATGGATATACCGATGTTGACTACATTGAATTGTCATTATGGGATAATTCTAGATTTTTTGAGGTCTGGAGAGTGCGATACACATCAGCTACTCAATCCTTCTCTATTGAAGCTGGTTCTGAGTACGTCCAATTAATCAGTGGTTTGAATCTGTCAATTGGAAATCTGATTAATGTTACATGGTCAATAAAGATAGACTGGGATCACTTTGACTTGCAGAATATCGATATTCAGCAATTCGTCGTAGACTCGTTAGCAACTTCCGATGCTGATTGGTTTGAATCAGATTGGGATGTAGAAACACGTCTTGATTATTCAATAATGCCATCCCTCTCTGATGATTGGGGTGACGTGGATACCGCTGATTTACAGGCATCAGGTACCGTTGTCTATTACGGATCATCAATCTCTCCCCTCTCAACTGAAACTGATGTGTGGGTGATACACGACTTTTCTGGCTCATGGTCAGGAAATCTCAACGGCATTGGTGAGTTATCAGTTGTAGGTATCGGCTCTTCTTCTCTTGTGCGACTGAATACATACACATTCAAGGTTGTAGGAGATGGTTTAGGATCTGCAAGTGCTGATCTGTTCTATAGTAAAAGTCCTACTAGTACATTCATCACTGATCGTATCGAGTTCTACATTTCAGGAGTAGCTGATTTTCGAATCAATATCAATGAGATGGGTGACGTTTGGTGGAGTGCGCGCTATCAATATAATGGCTCAGATATTGAAAGTGGATTAACAGTATATCTCAATGGAATCAACCTCCTTACATGGGACACAAATAACAACCGTTGGCATTATCAAGAAGCTCGTATTTCTCCAATGCAAATTCTATACCAAATTAGTAGTGCAACAGAATCTGGGATAGGCATTACTAATTGGATAACAAGTACAACGAACCAATCGGTCATATGGGATTCACTCATAATATCGATAACTGACCCGTTCGATCAACGTACAAATGTGAATACCAATGCAACTGGCATTACGGTAAGTGCAATATACAGCTACGATTCAACACGGTTTGATGGAACCATTCTACTGAATAATGACACATTCCTGTTTTCAAGTATCCATAGACAATACTATACTGTTACTTCAGTTTCCGGGGATTCGTATGGAATTAGTGTCATTTCTGCAAATGACCAAACATGGTGTATATGGGATCAGATTGAGGTTGTTTCAATAAATACTAACATCACATATCTGGATCCCTCCGAATATGTCAGAGTAAGTATGGAGCTGCGCTATGACTTTGATGATGCTCCAGTAACATTAGGAAACTTCAGTTTGAAGTTTGAAGAGCTTGTACATCTTGCAGATGGCATTTGGGAAGCAAATGTTACTCGTATATCTTATCAGACTGTGAACTTCGATACCTTAACAATTTGTGAAGCTACTGCATTTGGAATATCCGCCTTTGATATGTACGGTATTGAGAGAGTTGTTTATTGGGACCGTCTTGAATTCTATGAATCATATGCAGTAGATTCTAGAATTGATGTTGGGTCCACAGGCTACACTCAATGGTCTGTTAAACTTCAGAATGCTGGAATAAAAATAACATCAGGAATAACAGGTCTAATTACTGGTTCGGTGAGCTTAACTTACGTTGGTGATTTCTGGCGTTCATCCCATACAAGTGATGTTGTTGGAGACCAGACTTTCACTATTATTTTAGCTTCACTCGAGGGTATCGACTTCTTCACACGAAGCGCAAATGATGTGACCATTATTTGGGATAGAATCCAAGTACTGACTATATCTGCAAGTTCAACAAATCCTGAGATTGAGCAATTTATCATAATTAGTGTTACACTCTCCTATGAATATGATGGCACCGAGGTGACAGATGGTGTAGTAACACTATGGGATGAAGACCTGGCGAGTCAGATAACGATGACATTCAATGTGTCTGGTGGGTTCTGGTATGCAAACATCACAAAGGTCGCAATAGGCGAGTATTACTTCTCTATTGAAGCAGTATCAGGCAATCAATTTGGAATCACCATATTATCATTAGAAGTAAATCAACTCACGGTCGAATTCGTTCCTCCAGCTTTACCTCAGCTTACTCCAATGATGATAGCTGGTATTGGCACAGGAGTTTTCGCTATTGTTCTGATAAGTTCAATACTCGTTCGAAGAAGATACTTTGTGGAAATTCCTTACGAAATACGGCAGATTGATGAAATCCTTGAAGCCATGGAGAAGGAAGAGAAGATTGAAGAAATCGATGTGAAGCCCGCTGAACGCAGCATCTTCGACCTACTCGAACCGGGAATGGTAGAACTTGGGTTGACAATGGAAGAGATAATGGAATCTATTGATGATGCGGATTTAGAAGAAATACGCATTACAGACGTTGACGCTGAGATTGATGAGGTCTTGGAGGAATTCGAACTCCTTGAAGAAGTAGTTGAAGAAATTCCAAGAAAGATTAGAAAATCTGAAAGAACAGGTGAATTCGAAGAATTGGATGTAGAGGCTTACACAGATATTGAGGCCGCAGCTGAAGAAGCACTAGCATTGATGCTTGAGGAAGTTAGGAAGATAAAAGAAACATCTGGATTAAAAGTACCACTCACGAAGGAAGATTGGTTAGAGAGAATACCCTCGCAGGTTAAACTATTCTTCTTCGAGGAAGAATTGCAGAATTTGGATATTTCGGAAATAGAAGAACTGACTCAATTGACTCCCAATGAAGTAGAAGAACTTCTTCAGTCAATAACTGAATTTAGAAAAAGTGACTCGATTGATCCTGAATCGTCAGCAACAGATATTCAGGACGCCATACAGAAGCGATCGGTAGAACTCTCAGAAGAAGAAATAGATCAAGAAGGATTAAAGGCAAGGCTAATCCAGACTCTCCCACTTTTTGTTATTGAATTCTTTTCAAAAGCATGGCTAGAGAAAATGTCGGGTGAAGAGTTGAACGAGTTGACCCAACTCTCAGAAGCTGAGCTGCGGAAGGTTGTGGACACACTAAGAAACACCCAAGCATCGGGCATTTAACATGTTAATTTCTAAACTTGACATCTTGGACAGAAATAGACTTGTCCCCCACTATGTGCAATCTTCTCAATTGTCGCTCCACATTGTGGGCAGGTCTTATCTTTCATATTTGGACCCATGACAGGCGTATGCCGACCAAATTCGCCAAAAAGATCTTCGAACTTGTTCTTCCCGCCTGAACAGATTCTCTCATTGAGTATCTCTTTCATTGAATCATAAACATTGTTTCTCTCAGATTCAATCAAAGTCGATGTATTTCTCTTTGGATGAATTCCTGCTTTGTAAATAATCTCCTGGAATGCAGCGTTACTCAATCCGACTACAACTGCGGTCTTTCCAACAAGCGCCGCCTTGATATTCTGTTTCTTTGTATCTAATAACTCTGAGAATCTCTCGAATGTGAAGTCATGTTCTCCAACTGGTGCGGGTGTGTCTGAGAAATCTCGTTTGTAGACATACAAATTTGAAACCTCATTATCTTCGGCGGCATAGATGAGTCCCATACCTGACTGTCTTATGACAAAGTAGGAACCATCAGTGAAACCTAGTTTGAAGTGTATTTTCTTGGGAATCCCTTCCTCAGTTTCAAAATATCGATATTTTGCACCATAGTTGCCGCATAGAACTAGATTCATCTTTTTATTGAATTTTACATGAATAACTCCACCTCGATAATCGAGTGATTTGATTTTGCAGTCTATTAGTTTGTCAAAATCCTTGATCCTCCTATTGATGAATCCCACTTTCTGAAGTTTCTTGTAATCATACAGCTTGACTGATTTGACCTTCTTTTCCAAGAATGTTCTTGTCATTTGTTCAGCCAAAATCTGTGTTTCTGGAAGCTCAATACTCACTAATCTTCACTTCCCAAACGCGATGCGTTCTAGTGGGTGCTGTGACTTATACACTTTACTTCAGGTCGAATCCATGTCTTCTCAGAATATCTAAGAGAGGGTCACCTTTTCTGAATGCACTTCTGAATTTCCGTGAGATGTGCTCAGACCAAGAATATTTGTCGAATCCAATTGTGTCTTCTTTGTCAACCAGTTCAACTTTCGTTCGAGACTTGATATAGTACCCCTGCGCGATGAATCCAGTATCCATTTTCTTCATGCAGATATTGATATCCTCATCTGAATGATTCCTGTACTCGTCCTCAAATGCAGCCATTTCAAGTGGGATTCGTGGTCGAATTTCTGTTTCTTCAGCTGGATCTGGATATCCAATACTAATTCCTACAACTGGGAAGACTCGCTTTGGTACATTGAATGTCTTTGCGATTGAGTCAGCTCTTAATGGAGTAAGACCGTATAGTACTGAACCGAGTCCCAGAGATTCAGCTGCAATTGTTAGATTTTCGATCATAAGTACGACATCTTGCATCCCCAACCAGATTGCCATCATATCATCATAGCCGTATTCATGACCGCGATGAGTCATTATCTTCTCGAGTCTAACTAAATCGATGAAGAAAATCATATGAACCGGCACAGTCGGATAGACGGTGATTCCAGCGTTCTTCATCTTTTCGCGATTTCGCGTGTAAATCACTGAACAGAGTTGCGCAGCGAAAGGAGCTCTAAAACCGGCCTCAAGGATCTGTGAGAGAATATCATCAGAAACTGGTTTGTCAAGGAACTCCCGAATTGATCTTCTGTTATTGATCGTGTCTAAAACATCATTCGTCATGATGAGAGAATTATGACAACCACCTCAAGAGGTCTCCTGATTTTCAGAATCATTAAGTAGAGTATGTCAATAATGATATGAGGGTGTTCAAATGGCTGAAGAAGGAGAGACGAAATCAGAACTACTATCTATTCGATTTGAGAAAGCGCTTGAGAAGAAACATCCTTTCACATTACTAGGAGTCCTAATTGCTATAGGTTTTGCATTATTTTTTATATGGGGTGTTCATGAAGGGAGTTGGGTGGAGGACCTCAAGGAAGATGGGACAGTTATGATACGAGATGCTAAGGGCAGTTATCAGGATGAGGACCCTCAATCACTGGGCGAAACTAGAACAATACAACTCTAGATTCATTTTGTAAATTCAGCTTTTATCTGCCCAACCAGCTTCTCGCTCTTTGTAGAGTCTGTCAGGAATTCAATCTCATCTAATGAGGAGATTCCTATTCCTAGCTCCACAGCACGAGCTATTTGCTCTTGTTCAAAGATTGGTCCATTCGAAACATTCTGAGTGGTTCCAAGCATTCGCAGAAGAGCAACACCAATTGCATCGATTGCAATCTTGTCTGTTCCTGCAACAAACACATTAGCATCTTTTCTGGTTCCCTCCATCGGTCCACCATCAACAAATGAAACAATTCCATCCATTATAATAAGATCCCATTTGTAAGCTGAATTGATCTCTGCAATCATCTTTCGCTGGTGTGGTGAGCTGTGCAATTCTTTCATGTAGTCGAATCCTTCTCGAGGAACAAGAGCAGTAGCATTCTTCAATGACAGTGTGAAGTGACCTCCATACTGGTGTGTCTTTAGACAACAAGTTTCAATGACAACCTCTGCTTCATCGAAGACCTTGGCGAACAGGAACCCATCCTTCCAGTGATTACCTGCTGGATTCTTCATGACCCACTCTTCTTCTGGTATTGTTGACAGATTCACTATTTCGAGATCGAACTCCTCGGCAAGTTCATAGAGACCCTTCTTTTTGAAAGCCTCCTCTGTGTTGGCAGGACCACACCTCTCCGCCACTGTAATTGACTTAGCACCCATCTCTCTGATTTTGACAATGATTTGTCTGAAAGTGTCCATGTCAGTTGATGCTGGTGGAGGGTCAGCGGTATTGAAATTAGGTTTGAGAACGACATTTCTTCCTTTCGCTGGATTGATACCAAGAAGTTCGAAAGACTTGTTCACTCCATAGACTCTGTCATTTGTTGAAATCACTGCTACATTAGTCATTTTCAGACTCCCTTTCTTTCACATTGCTCATTCTACTTTTGTAGTATTCGTTGAGTTGGAAATGGATGATATTAGCCCATCATACCAGTAAACATTGGTGATAGAAATGGAACTAGCCAGAACAGCCACACGAATTTTGAGAACTTGTGGAACCTTGCAGCTGACATTTCATCCTTCTGAATTAGAACCTTTATGGCCCACACTGCATGAATGAGCATAAGGAAAATTGCAGCAGCCCCTGTAACAATATGAAATATTGTTTCGAATAATCCCAAAGGTGATGTTTCTATCAGCGTCATCAGAAGTGTTCCAGTAGTGTCACAGATTACTCCAACACAAAACATAACAACAAAAGCTGGTTTGAGCTCTTTTGTAATTTGTTCGCCCCACACTGCAATCGTATAAGTGATGAGTGCCGCAGTGATGAAGGTCATACCGAGTTCCATTTGCACTTTTCTTCCCTCGAATGTTTGTGAAGGTTCCTCACGAATCCTTGATGAGGTAATCAAATAGATATCTACAATGCTCTCCTCTTAGACAAACGGTACATCTTCACTGTCAAAGCACAAGATATCTCTTCGCGTAATCCGAGTTTGTTATAACCATGAGTTATAATCTGCTGAGATATGAGAAGTGAACTGAAAATTGAAGAAGCGAAGAATTCAGACCATGCTTCTGTAGTCGCTTTATTGGAAAAAACAGAACTTCCTCCAGATGAAATTGAACTTCACATGGAGAACTTCTTGGTCATTAGACATCCTGAATCAGATCGTGGACCAGAACTTCTCGTAGGTTCGGTAGGGCTGGAAATCTATGAGGATTCCGCTCTGCTTCGCTCTCTTGCTGTACATCCGGATTTTCAAGGAAATGGATTTGGTACTAGATTGGTAGATAGGATAATCGAGGTAGCCAAAGGAAAGGACATCACTCGTCTTTTCTTACTTACAGATACAGCTGAAGATTTCTTTAAAAAACGAGGGTTTGTTATTGTCACACGTGATAAGGTACCGCATGATATGAAGCAATCAATCGAGTTCACGACGCTCTGTACGAGCTCTCCATCAATGATGCGTGAAATCTAAGCAAATTGAAAGTTCAGCGTATCAAGAGCGTGCATGGAATTAGATTAATAACAGGGAACACAAGTTGGGATTTATGGCAGAACTACAGATTGAAGATCTAGTTGTTGGGACTGGAGTATCTCCAACCCAAGGACAAACAGTTGTTGTTCATTACACAGGCTGGTTAACGGATGGAAAGAAATTCGACAGTTCGGTGGACAGAGGTCAACCATTTGAATTCCAAATCGGTGTTGGTCGAGTGATCCAAGGTTGGGACCAAGGC
>SOKL01000093.1 GCA_004376265.1 Candidatus Thorarchaeota archaeon | reverse complement strand
GAGAAAGAGCGGATGGAGAGTTCTCCATCCTCATCTATAGATATTACTCACCGATTGGTTCGTAGCGTCTTCCAAGGAAGATAACGATACAAACGACTAGAAGAACAGCTATGCCAAAGAGTGCCGCAGCTGCCCAACCGTAGGACAAATTATCTCTAATTATGCTCGTAGCAAGGTAGACACCAGCCATTATCACACCCAAGATGAGTGAAACAATCATGAACCTTGATGTCATCTCTTTTGTCTGTCCTGTTTCAGCTCCTGCAGAGATTTTGCCTCCAAAGAATACAAAAACAAAGAGGAATATGTAGGCAATAACAATCATTGTGCCCATGTCAAACAAGTACCCTTGTACTGTGACTGTTGTACCTTCAAGGAGTCCGAAAGTGAGAAGGGTTCCAATAGACATCATATACACGAGCATGTTGGACATCATTTTATCGTCTGGGTGAACGAATCCTGTGACTTCAGTGAAAGTCGTAATTATACTGATTAGTAACACAACTGCAAGGACACCAAGTGCTCCAATCCAGACGTAAAACGGATATACAAGCTGCTCTGGAGCTGGTGAGAGGGCATCAAGTAGTGCTTTCACCCCAATGGTGACACCGAGCAGTGTTAGTCCTATTCCTGAAAGAAAGTTTCCAATAGTAGTAAGTCTAACCATCATTCTCTCCTCCGTGAGGTAGAGTATCTGAAAGCCCTCTTGGCCTATATTCTATTAACTCTTTGCCACATTTACCTAGAGGGAGCTCCCATGAGGACATAACTCTATAACCGTTCACACGAAATATCTATTGAAAGTGGGCATGATGTCAGAAGACAGTTCTGATCGAATCGTTGTAGCAAAGGATAACCTCGCTCGATGTCAGTGGTGTGGTACTCCTGAGAGTCCACATTGGATTAATAGTGAAAAAGGGAAGATCTATTGCACTCATGAATGCAAGCTTGCTGCAGAATCTTCGTCTAATCGGGGTAAAGGATTTGTGTCTATTTGTTGTGGTCTTATCTTATGCTTCCCTTTCCTCCTTTTCCTGTTATATCCTCCTTACTTTATTGGAGCAGGCTTAGAATTAGTGATCTATGGTCCAATCTTAGTAATGATTGGTGCTTTTGCAATAGCTCAAGGTCGAGAGGGTTCAAAGTATAAAGATCGTAAGGACAAGTATCGAGGAGTGTCCCCAGTTATCTGTCAATATTGTTCCCATCAGAACTCACCTAATTTTGTACGATGTCAGAATTGCAGCGCTCCACTTACAGGAGCTTCATTTTCTCGAGAAACGATTCCCCCGTGGCTTAAGAAGCGAAGTCCTAGAGGTGTTTCCAAGTGTCCTCATTGTTCTGCGCTCTACTCGTATCGCCAATCTCTCGTAACTGAAGATGGGATGGTTACCTGCCAGAATTGCATGAAGCCTTTCCGAACTAGTAAACCCCTGCGAGTTGAGCCATCAGGTAGGCATTTCTAATGACTAGTCTCTTCTGATTTAGTGGGAGCTGCTTCTGGGAGGAAGTAGGTTCCAATGCAAGCAATTACAATGAAGAGTGCAACAAGAATTCCAAGCCCTGGGAATAGACCACCAATCGAATAGGCAAACTCCGCCGCCAAAGGTCCGATAATCATCCCTGAGCCAAAGAAAATACTGTACACTCCCATTGTACTACCACGAGCCTCTTCACTTGAGACATCTGTAAGATAGGCCATTGCCGCTGGTGGGAAGGCTCCAGCAATGAATCCTAATATGGGCAAGGCTGGCCAAATGGACCAAACTACTTCGAATTGATCTGCATTTGCAACTAGAAGATATGCAAGAAGGCCAAATCCAATCAACCCAGATACAATGAATGGTCGTCTTTTCATCATGGAGTCAGATAGATGTCCCATCACGATGATTCCCAAAATCAGGGATATACCAAGCATTGCAAAGAGGACAATCATATCAATGGCTGAAAGGGAGAAGTAGTCTTCGATGATGTGCTTTAGCTTAGAGATTACTAGACCATAGAGTGAGATAATTGGAATGTAAACCGGGAGCATAAGCTGAATACGTTTGTCACCAGCGACCTCCTTCAATAGAGCAACCATGCTTACTTCTGATTGAGAAACGACGCGAGTTTCCTTGATCAGGGATAGAGCAAGAACACCACTGATGGCACAAGCTCCAGCAGCAGCAAAGAGAAGAATGCTAGGAGCCCAACCAAACTCTAAGAGTATGATTCCTAATCCGAAACCTCCAGCTAGTCCCATTAAAGTTGACAGATCATAATACCCCATGAGTCGGGCTCTATTGAATTCTGAAGAGGCATCAGCAATCATTGAAAGAGTAGTGGTGACCTTTGATGCAGCACCAATACCAAAGAGAGCTGCAAGAATGTATGCTAGAAACTCAAAGGTTGCAATCCCGAAAAGAAATGCTGCCAGTCCGGTTATGAACAGACTTGCAACGAAGATAGGTTTCCTTCCAATTTTATCTGAATACGAACCGAAGAATGAAACAGTACTAAGCTCTGCAATTGGGTAAATTGCAAGTACTGCAGCTACGCCCCATCCTGAGAGAACACCGCCCATATACGCATTACTTGAAATGACTGCAATTGTGATATAGAATGACGCACGCATAATCAATGTCACAAAATAGAGCATTGAGAGCGTAAGGAAATGTCCAGATTTTCTTAGTCCCATTCTAAGGCCTCCGAATGTTGTATCTCAGCGCTTGCGTTCGCGTATATAAACGATGTAGTAGTAACGATTGAAGTCGTTTGGTTGTGGAGCCTATTTGGTCTGGTAGTTTTATAGTGCGTCTATTCATTTCACGAAGGGTTTAAATCACGCCAAAGAGCGAACCTCACAAGGTGTCAAAGTATGAGTTGGGTCGCGAAGATAATCGATGGAACTCCTGACGACTTTACACATGCAAGACTCGTAAAGTACGGCATTGGTAATCATCCAGGTCCGAGAACAAGGCTAACACTGACTAAGACTAGCATTAGATTCAAAGCTGATCTTGATCAGGAAAAGGAACTCTTGAAGGGTTACATATTAGGTGCTCCTGAGGGCGCACATAAAGTGAAAGGTATGATCATTACATACTCTGATCTTACAAGTGAGTATGGTTCATTGAATATGCCTATCACATGGAAAAAGTCAAAGGGGAAAGGAATTCCAGTTTTCAAAGCTAAAATCGATGAAATCGCTCCACTGGAAGATATCAAGGCACTTCTCGATTTGGATGATCCAACAACATTCTATCTCTTATCACTGAATCCAAAAGATGGCTCTAAACCATGGAAGGTCATAACAAAGACATCCTTCCCAAAGGGGGGTCCAAAAGAGAAGGATGCGACGAAGGCCGAGAAGGATCCTGTCTTTACAAAAGGAGCTTTGGGCAACACTCCTGAACTTCTAGAATATATTCTTGACACTTTCGTTCCTGATGCTAAAGATAAGATTGGACCAAAGACCAAGAATATCATGGTTAGGAATAATCTCGAAATCCTAGACATCGAAATACCTGCTGATCCCAGCTTGAGCTTCTCTGAAAAACGGAGACTGGCAAAGAAACGAGGCAAATTGATTCGTTCAATCACAATTGATGATGAAGATTATACCTTTGAATACGAGTTCTTGGCGTGAGTTCAAGACCGTGACGTTTAAATTCGAAACCACAGCGGCTTCTACTAGAAAAGAAGAGGTGTAAGACATGCTCCAAGGATTTGAAGGATTTTATTTTCCACTATCACTCGTTTTTATCTTCCTGGGAATATTCGCATTAGGATGGATGATTATACACATTGAGCATGGACGCCACTTTTCAAAATTCAAAGTAGGCTCTGCATTAGCTCTAGGAGCAATCCTCTTTGGTTTTGGTCTCCACTTCCTCCTACTCTCATCTGGAATGTAGCATTTCGTTTTTCATTGGTACTATAAACGAAATATGGTTATTTAGCAACCAAACAAGCTAGATACGCTTCCCTTCAGTGGATAGCAGATTTGCATCATAAGAGGAATGCACGTGTTACTTGAACCCGATATTCAGAAACTTGCTGTCGAAAGCCGTCAAAGGTTGGTCAAAGAGTTTGCTGAAAAGTATGCCAATCTGCGAGAGCGTGTAAAACGAGTGCCTAAGGCCGATGCTCAAAAGATTTCGGAAATACTGTCTTGTCCACTGGAAATTGCTATGATTGCTTATTTGATTAATATGGATGGCATGATGACTGTCAAGAAGGCTGTAGGTCATCTTAGTGATGAGTTTGAACGAAGAGCTATTGTTGGTGAAGACGTACCAAATCTACCCGGTAACATTATGGAGTATGCTCTTCTTGAGGGCAAATGGGTTTCTCATATCTATGGGAGTTTTGTTAGACAAATTGAACTCAAAACCAGGGAACTCGCTAATCTTGAAGAAGGAATCGAGGGTGCTGCTCTCGATGCAGAAAGAGCCCTCTCAATCATCGCAGCGAGAACCAAGATCTCTGAGGCCTTCATCGCTCCAGTATTGGATGAATGGTTAAAGGAACATCCTAAAGCACATAGTCTCAATGCACTCACTGCTTTTGGCCAAGGTATAACAAAATGGAACAAGAGTACACTCACTGGCAAGTTCATTCAAGTCCATAGAAGGAATCAAGCATTGTTTCGAGTTCTCAGAGAGAGTCTAGTAACTGCATCTGATTCTTACACGATGGATGCATCAATCAAACGTCTTGAAACGCTCATCGAAGAACTTGATAGTCCCTTTGAAGAGATGACAGTAAGGGCAACATCACACTTGCTATTACACCTTCTTCCGCGACGAGTAACCGGAAGAGGTGACCGCTCTCGATATGTATCTGTTGGGGTTGGCTCAACAAGAGGCAACAAAGCTGAACCAGACCTCATATCTCCATTTGATTTTCTGGAACGTGATGTCAAGCTGGCAAAACGGCGAAGAGGATTCGAACGGGAAGAATATCTCAAGGAGAAAATTTCCCGAGTGCTACGGGTGCTTAAGTATCAAGAGAATAGTCCAACAGAATCATTGGAGAAATGTCTTGCAGAGATTGTAGATCGTTTGGGCCTTGAAAATGTCGATTTGGATAAAGAAATTGCCTCTTCAAAAGAAGAACTAGTTGGCGCATCTGATTCAGAGCGGGTATCCCTTATTGCGAATCTCATCTATAATTTTGTTGCTACTTTCGTGTACAGGGAGGATTCTACTTGAACCTAGCCCAGAACCCTCTTTACTGGTTAATTGAGATTGAAGCTTATGATTTTGATGTAGGAGTTCTACAAGGTGCTGAC
>SOKL01000379.1 GCA_004376265.1 Candidatus Thorarchaeota archaeon | reverse complement strand
GCCTCTCACGAACTGAAGATTGATATGACATTACACAAATTTCAAGGCCCGTTGAACATAAGGATTTCGACTATTGTCGATGTGAACTATACTCAAGAGTATGCGTATTAACTCCTCAAAGTCCTTACCGTAATTGAGTTTCACTATTTTGAACTGAAAGCGGGCGAATGAAGTAGCACTCATGGTTATACTGCTGGGGTGTAGAGAAGAAGTGGTGGGCCGGAGGAGATTCGAACTCCTGATCCCCTGGAGTCTTGCGAGCGGACAATATATCCACAAGACCCAAACCAGGAATCATTTTTGGCAAAGGTCACAAGTGGCCTTTTGTAGCCAAGCTAGACCACCGACCCACGGTTTCGTGTTTTCCTTTGTTTGTGGTTATAAGAGTATCTTTGAACCTGTCAGATGAGAAGCGGTTTTTCCATAATATTTGGTTTCGATGTGCACCACTTTGAGATGTTTTGAAAACAATCTAGGCATAATTTTCTCGATATTTTACGAGTAATAATCCGCTAGTGATTTTGAGAAAACAGTAATTATTCAATCTCTACATAGATTCTATCCATATAAAATAATTAGATGTTGTTTTACTCTAATAACCTTAAACTCAATGATTGAGAATATATTGTATAGGAGTTCATTACCTCATAACATGATAAGAAATGGAGCGAACTCGACAAGAAACAGGTCTTAACCTTAAATTCAACTGGTGAAAATCGTGGGTCGGTCCAAGGGCATCATTGTCAGCGTGAAAATTCCAATTCGATGGGACATCATGACTAACAAACAGAAGACTCGACTCTCTCAGATAACTGGGAGAGATACACGTGTCATTAAGGCATATCTTGGAGTAATTGAACTTCACGAGAAAGACCTTTTTGTTGGAATAAGGAAGAAGAGGATTAACGCGAGTGAATTAGATAAGTTGACCCTCACTGCTACTCGTGGTAAATCTTCTAGGACCTCTGTCCCTCATGACTTCAAAAGGCGGTTCCAGAATATATCGGTGAATGAGTTCCAGGAATGCCGTGATACAGCGATAGCCATGTGGCAAAGTCACCTTGAGTGTGGAGGTGCGAAGCCACTTGGAGCAAGGGGGTACTCATCTCGAAAGATTCCCCGATTTGCCTTTGGCAAGTGCTTTGATTTTCTATATACTCCTGATAAGGAGATCAAACACTGGTTGAGTCTGCGTTATTCAGTTGATTCGGTCAAAAGAAACCGACGTATTCACGAAAGAATGTTGATCCCACTCTCACTCTCTTCATATCATCTCAAGAGGTTGAAGGATGGAGATCTGAAGACAGTTCGACTTTTCAAGGATAGACAACGAAAGTGGTGGACAGTATTCACAGTCACATTGGATGTTGACACAACCGACTCATCGAGTCTACAACCTGCGGTCATGGGCATAGATCTTGGCATTGAGAAAGCCGCTTGTACCGTCTTGCTGACCAAGCAAGGATACAAGCATGTTAAGTATTGGAAGCAACGTGACAAGCTCAGACAAATGAAACACTACGACGATGTTGTGGCATCACTCCAACGAAAGAAGGAATATCATCTGTTTCAGAACTTAGATTCAACCCAAGTCACAAGACAGCTAAGAGAGATCAGCGAAAAACGTGCTAGACTGAGTAGGGAATACGATAACAAGCTTGTCAAGGACATTGTTGAACATATTTTGGAATTAACCGAGAAGTACAATCTTCATGTAGTTATTGGTCAAGTGAAAGGTATCAGGTCGACTGCTAGAAAGGGAAATTATAGAGGTCGAAAGTTTCGAGGTATGGTTCATCGTTGGTCGTTTGCGAGAATAAGAGATAATCTTCAACACAAGCTTGCAACCCTTGGATTTGACACCAAGAAGTTCTTTGCTGTAAGCGAGGTATGGACTTCGATTAAGTGTCATAAATGTGAAAATAAAGGGTACCGACCAAAACAGAGCCTCTTCGTCTGTGGAACCTGTGGATTCCGTGCAAATGCTGACCTGAATGGAGCAATAAACATCGGTCGGCGTGTCATCAAGCTCATCTCTTCACTTAGTGATGAGAAGACTGGACTAGGAGTTTGGCTTCTCCCTAGTGAGAAGACCATCCCGAAGACCTCAAGGAGCAAACGTTCTAAGAGGAAGTCCTCACTCTCTCAGAGGAAACCAGCCTTAGTGGGAGAGTCCGTGGCTGAGTACTGTGATCAGACATCTCTTGAGATACCTGTGAGTACTAAAGACCCAGCAGTGGTAAGTACTGTGGAAGAACCGTCTGTATCTAAGATGACTGGTGGTCTTGGAGTATCGCAGCGGACAGAAACCAGATACCGAGGGAGGAACGATGTTCCTGTGAACTTGGACAAAGCTCACGTCACTTCGAATGACTCTCCTCATTTGAGGTCTGGCGACAGTTGTTGTGGGAAAGGTGGAACACAGAAGTTTCTATCGGAGTTCACTTACTCCTAAATTAGGAAACAGGTCTTCATAGCCAAGCTAGGCCACCGACCCCGGCTAAACGGGCCATCCACCAGTTGTGGTTATAAGAATAACGGAACTACAAACCAATGTCGTCATGAATAAGGTCTTAACCATTAGTCATTAGGCGTTTGTGAGTAAGATGAGTTTACTTGGACCAGATGATTTCGACTTGGATAGAAAAGGTCGAAAGAAGAAGCTGGCAAAGGATCTGTCTCCTTCAGTGGTGAAGGAGGTTGAGAAATGGCTCGATAGGGAAGATGACCCTGAGGCTGTTAGGAGAGTATCAGAGCTTGTGGGCCCAGATGAAGCAGCCCGTTTGTTTGCTCGACGTAGACAGCAAGGAAAAAGACTGAAGCCAAAAGACAATCTACTCGAAGACTGACGAAGGGACTACATTGACTACAAATTCACGCCAACTTGACGAACGTACTCACCAAAGCACCATTAGAACATCACTGGCATTCATCCGTACTATAGATGCTGAGAAAAGGACTCATCTGGCAGAACTTCGAACAGGAATAGGTATACTGACTATTCCAATATCTCTGCTGACAATCCTGATTGCTACATCAAATTACTACTCAGTCAGTGAAATTCTTTCACTCTTTGTCAGCCTCATTGCGATTGCAGCTCTACTCTTTGTGATTGGGGGGTATCTTGTCTATTCATCTCTTACAAAGATACGTGGAGATGACCGCCTTCGATGTAGATGTGACGATCTCTCACATTTGGTGTCAGAATTCAATAATCACAATCACGATTAGAAAAAGTGGAGCCCCAGGCAGGATTCGAGAATCATTCATTTAAACTCCAAAAAAGAGGAGATGCGTTGATAGCAATTTAGATATGTTGGGGCACTGAATGTGATTATGTGGTAGAGGATGTCTATACTAACATTGGGTACGATCTTTTGGTATTTTGTACTTAGGTTTTCACTCCAATTCAGTAGCTTCAAAAATAAATCAATGAAGTCAGAGAGAATGTATAGAGTAATTCTTGGGATTGTTTCGTTTCCTGTAGTAACTATATTCTACTCAAGTGAGGTTATTAATTGGGTTCCAGGTACGATGGCTCTACCACCAATGCCGGTTGCATTTTTTCTCATATGGTTAGTATTTGTTGTAACTGATTTGCTCTATCAATTTTATATGATGTACAAAATACCAGTGTTAACACATATTGAATCAGGAGTTGAAGTAGTCTAGAAGAAGTGGAGCCCCAGGCGAGATTTGAAAGAACAGAATTAAATTCCATTTTGGTTGCAGGTTAGGAAAACTTCACTTGTTCAGATTTTTCTCTAAGAATTTCAATCAGGTCTTTTCCTTCTACAATTTGTTTAATATCATCTTCTGCAATCACAACAATTGTGATACCATCTTTGAAAGAATCATAGATTATGCCTTGAGCATCTCGCTTTCCTTCACCAGTTATGCCATTCATAGCCACTAGAACGCCAAACTTGCACTGATGCTTCTGAAGTTTAGTCGAAAATAAAGCTACATCTTTCGCAGATACAGGAGTCTTCCAATTCTTTGCTTCAATTATGAAATGGGCACCAATAGATAAAATGAAGGGATCATCATACCGCTCAACTCTTACAATTCGATCTAATTCACCTGTTGAAGTTCTAACACTTGGGAGAACCGAAAATCCTTCAACTGAATTGAAAACATACTCGGCAAGTTTTTCCAAGGTTTTACCTTTGGTATCCGTGCTAGTGGCATTCTTCGCGGCAATAAGAAGAGACTCTAACTCTATGGATTTAGTTGGAATTGGTTTCTCAAAGAAAGCGGATTCGAGCACTTTGGATTCTGTAGAAGTTTGTGTTTCTGTATTATCTAGATATAGACTATTGAGTCGTTCAAACAGAGAATCAATAAGATAGTCTAAGCCTTTGCCTATTGAAGCATAATAACCCATTAGCATGACACCACCATCAAGTAAAGAGATGGAACTCGCATCTTGATACGTTTCATTAGCATCTCTTAGTGATTTGTGCATCCAGAGCTCACTTTCAGTTTCCTTAGATAGTTCTTTCATGCCTGAACCAGGCAAATATTTTTCTAACAAGTCTGGAATCTGAATCATATTGAATATTGGGCTTCGAATAGCCTTTTCAGATAAAATATCCTGCACAAATTTTACATCAGTTTGTAGGAAACGCCTGAATTGCCAATCAAACCTATCCACAATCTTCCGTTTAATCTCATCAAGAGTATCATTCATTTTTGTTATGAGTTCAACAGCTGTATCTTTTGGTAGTGTGTTTCTTGCATCACCAACCAAATAGCTTAGATGGTAAAAACTCATGTACCATGCAGATGACAAATCTTTTAATTAACACAATGAGGTTTACATTCTTTGAAATTCATCATGGGTCAAGGATCTAGTTTTCTGTAGTTTCTTCTTCAATGAAATTTGACCTATAACAATATCAACAATATTGTTGACATCATAACGAATATTGTGTTGTAGTAGATATAATAATCCTATGAACGGAGGAGAATATTGGAGATAAAGTTCTGATATTTCAGTGGGTCCGAAGGTTTCGATTTGTGTCCCGAAAGATGATTCTATTTTCTTTAGTACATCATCTTGTTTGTTTGATGTGTACAAGTACAGATATTTGTGCGATGTGATTTGTAAGAATCTATCAACAAGATGCAGGCTTTTTTTAGAGGGGGTATGGTCAACCAGAAGAGCTATTCTCTTATCCTTTTCAGCAACAATCACAAATTCTTTTAATCCTGCGTTTAATTCACTGTCAATGAGAAAGAAACCACTCTTCACAAGAATAAATTCGGTTAGTTTCTTCAGTTCTGATGGAGTATATTCA
>SOKL01000017.1 GCA_004376265.1 Candidatus Thorarchaeota archaeon | reverse complement strand
TTCAAGATGTACTTGGGCGATACAATTGGTGGCTACTTTGGAGACCTCGCTAAGATCTTCTACATGCTTATGGTGCTCGTGTTCCTGCTTGGTATAGTTTTCAATGGAACCGGCTATATTGTTGGATTCTTGGGTCCTGCAAACCCATGGGGTGCAGCACTACCGTTTGCATCAGGATCCCTAGACTTCTTTGCAGGTCTGTATCTGCTTGGGAATTCGAACCTAGGAGGAATCCTTCTAATCGTTCTATTTATCTACGGTATGGGTAAGATCGCAGCTAAGTTCGAGGCATATACTGTTTGAAACTAATGGAAAGGGAGGATTCCTCCTTTTCCTTCCCCTTTCTTTTTGCCTGGTTTCAAAATCTCTCGAAGAGCTTTTCTAAGATTATTGTGGTGCAATTAGCCAATTCTACAAAGCGCTCTGCATGCCACCGGCTTCCTCTATTATAACCCCAATGAATTGGTATAGCATAAGCCAGATCTGAAGACTCCATTAGATCCTCAACTGCGCCTGCTGCTTCCTCTGGTTCCATCCATGCATACCCGCTGACAGGTAACAATGCGATGTCTGCAACAATACTTTTCATTTCAGGAATTCTATCTGTATCACTGGCATTGTATATTCTGGTACCATTGAACTCAGTAATGACTCCGACATCATCAAATTCTGGTGGATGGAAGAGTGCTCCTCCCACTCGATATTTGTTCACATTATAGGCTGGAACAAACTCAAATGTCACATCATCTAACTCTAACGTATCTCCTGGGTAGACGGTGTAATCAGGGTGGAAGAAAATTGCAGGTCCAGGTGCAGAAATTAAGATTGTTTCGTTATCTGATAGAGCGTTGATATCTACTAAAGAAAAGTGAGGACCATGGTCATGTGTGATAATTATGTAATCAGCAGTTTCTAAAACTGGGTCGTCAATGTCATCGATGTTGTATGGGTCAACATAGACCACTGTCTGATTGAACTTCAGTTTGAAGCCGCCAATAATGATCCACATCAGTTCAACCCCTTCAAAAGTGAAGATATCCGGGTTGATTTCATCCTCATCATCAAGAGGTGGTGTTGTTGGTGGTGTTGTTGTTGGTAGCGGTTCTGTTGTTGTCACTGTTGTGTTGCTGTCAATATTGTTTGGTATCATCACAGACATTAGTCCGATGTATGTACCAAAACCAGTTACAAGTGAAACAACTATCAACGCTGCGAGTTTGGATCTATCAACCATATTCAGTTTTCACCTTCTATTATGAATAAACCTAACTTGAAATGACTAATATTGGACTTTCTTTCTCAGCAATTGCATAGCCCACTTGGTCAGAGATTGCGACAATCTGTATTGCTCAGTCTTATAGTACAGATTCCAATATCACACATAGTGATTTGAAATGAGCGAGAGAATAACATCATCGAAGTCCCCTTTTGCAGAGCCTGCAAGAGAGATTTCTTCAGATTTCGAATCATTCACAAAGAAATTCCTATCTTCTTCTCTGAGTAGTCAAATAGAATGTCCTTCTTGTAAGAATGCGATAAATTTCAATAAAACTGTCAAGTGTTATAGCCCCGACACTATTTCATGTGGAACTTGTGACAAGTTCTTGAGTACGAGTTTGATTCAACGAGCATTGAGAGACCTCGGTCTACATTCCTATGAGATAACAGAAATCTGAACTAGTCTTTCTTTTCCTGGTCTTGAAACTTCTTAGCGGTTCTTCGTGTATCATCCACGAGAAGATACAAACCTAGAATATTCACAATCAATAATGCCATTGAAACGATGATGTCAAACAAAGGCATCCGTGATGCCACGAGCGTAACCGAAACTACAAGTCCCAATGTGAGAATGCCTATGAGTCCTGCTATCCAGGACATGAGTGCTATTCGATCCTCACCTACTGGGTATGTTCGAAAGATTGCGTAGAATAAGTACCCAACTAGTATGAAGAATTCAATCCCTACAGTAATGATTAGGTATGCACCTTGCATTTTCTCGTTCTCATCTGAAATGTTTCTCTAAACAGAATTAGATATTGCGATATGGCAGAAAACTGGGCTACTTCTTTTTCCGACTAGTGGGTTTCGTTATATGTCTAATTCGAAAAACGAAATCGCTAGCAATCAATATTGTACCTATCCCTGCTGCTAGAGCAGCTACCAGAAGATATGCCTTGTCAGATTCTTCTGGGTATATTGATAATCCGAAGATGAAAAAGAGTATTGCCATAATTTCTCCGGCTATAATTGCACCTAGATACGACTTCATTTGGGACAGAACTCCACTGAATCGAACCCTGATAATTGCATATAGAAACGGGAGCGAAAAAACAAGTATGAGAACGAAATAAAGTTCTATTGAGTTTCCGGGTGTGAACTGCATCAATAGTAGTCTCCCAATTTATGATGTCTTGGGGATAACCCCCATAATATGATTATGGTTCGAATCTTGAATAGAATCTATCTTGCCACTTTTTAGAGTCGTGATTAATTAGCAATATCTCGGAATATTGAAAACAATGCCTGTTATGTATGAGTTTAGAGAAGTTGTAAAATGAAAAAGACGCTCTTCGACATCATTGACACATGGACACTGAATTGGAATCGTGGGATCATTGAAACTACGCTGCAGCAAGTTGCTGCTCCATTCAACGAACGCAAACGTGTCTTCTTTCTCCTTGAGGAATTCTGGAATACGCTAGAATTCATTGATGATCCACTCGAGTTTATGACTGAGGAGCGAAAAATAGAGCAGATTGAGAAACTTCTTAGTATCGCACGGAATGAACGAGCCGCAAAGGCCGTAAAGTTAGAAATTGTTGAATCACCAGATGTGAAAATTGTAGTTCTCAATGCTGAAGAAGTAATAACAAAAAATCCCGGTTGGTTTGAAGATTGGGATGGAATCACTTAACGAAGTTGGTGACACAGTTATTGATACTCAAAATGATGATTAGAATCAACTAGATTTAGTGAAGAAAGAATGATGGGGATGGAGGATAAACCTCCAATCCATTCAAAGTAACTATTCCTGGTAGCCTTTCATGTAGCCCTCACGTTGGTTCCATTTCTCTTCGAGGCGCTGCATGACTGTCCATAAACGATAGGTGTAGTTCCAAGCTTCATCGAACTTGCCTTGATTCATCTGGTCCTGGAATTCCTCCACGACATCGTTGATGGCTCCAATGTCATCAATGATTACGGCATCGAACTCATAAACTTGGTCGAGCTCCTTCTCATTGATCTTCTCCTTTGAGCCCCATGCAGCGTAACCGTAATCGGCATACCTTATGGCAGACTCAATCTTGTCAGTGAGTGCAAGCATCCTATCGAATGTTTCCCACGTCTTAGTTAAGTTATAGTCGACGGCCATCATTTGGAGCTTCTCTAAGTCTTGCTTGACCAGGCGTAGCTGGTCTGCAACGAACTCACGAAGGACCTTATCTGCGGCGCGCCTTTCTTCCTTCTCTTGATACCCGTGCCAACCGGGTATGTAATGAGTGATTTTGCCAAAGAAGCCTCCCTTGATATCCTTAGCAGCCTTCTTTCTGATTCGCTTGGCAATGGGGTCCGTTATTTTGCCCATGCTGTTAATTCTCCTGATAATTTTCAACCCTACAACTAGAAGTGGGTTGACCTGAATGGGACTATACTTGAGTCCTTAAAAAACATGTTACAACATTCTCCGCCTTTATCGGACCCTAGAATGACGCGTACATGGCTTGGCTTAAATAGAAAGAATAGCTGCTTCAAGAACTATGACGGAGCAGAGCACAATCCGGAAGGTGGACTGGACAATTGAACCTGCAAAGATACGGTCCACTGCGGATGAAGCAATTGAAGAATCAAAGAAGATTTTGAAAGATATCGCTAACACTCCAGCTGGAGAAGAAAACCTAGAAACTCTTCAGCGTTTTGAGGAAGTGCTGGGTGCTGCAGGAGAGGTACTTGTTCCTCTACTTTTTCTGAAATATATCTCGAGAGATAAAGCCCAGCGTGATGTTGCGGATGAGGTTGAAAAGGACGCCCAGAAATTTAAGAATGAGGTCTGGGGACGAAAAGATCTCTATGAAGTCTTTGCACGTCTTGAACCCATAATGGATTCATTCGAACCTGAAGAGAAGACATTGCTCGATATGACTCTAAAGGAATTCAGACACAGAGGGGCTGCTCTTGAAGATGATAAGAGAAAGGAGTTCCTTGAGATTGCCAATAACATCTCAGTCCTAGAATCTGAATATGGAAGGGTTCTGAATGAGATTACAACAACCGTTCCTTGTACTATTGATGAGCTCGATGGTATACCTCCGGTTGTCTATGAAAACCTCGAGAAAGATGGTGATAAGTATTTACTCACACTGGATTATCCAGTAGTCATTCCTGTGCGAGAATATGCAACTAATCCAGAAACAAGGAAGAAGATCATAATCCCCTTCTATCAGCGTGGTGGTAAGGAGAACAGTGAACGACTCTCGGATGCACTTGCGCTGAGAGAGCGTTTAGCAAAGCTCCTCGGACACTCTAACTTTGCCGAGTATTCAATCATCAGGAAGATGGCAAAAACTCCGAAAAGAGTTATTGATTTCATGAACGATCTCAAAACAAAGCTAACACCACTCATGGAAAAAGAGATGGTCTTGCTTAAAGAACTCAAAGCCAAGGAACACAACATTCCAGTAGACGATGTGAGTATCGAACTTTGGGATCTATTCTATTATCATGAGATGCTTATGCGAGAGAAATTTGCTGTTGATCAGAATGAAGTAAAGGAATACTTCCCTGCCGATACAGTGATAGAGGGTGTTCTTAATGTCTATCAAAAAGTGCTCGATCTTGATTTTGAAGAATCTATTACTCCTTCAGGCTGGCATGAAGATGTTAGGGAGTTCAAAGTGACTGACAAGACAAACGGTAAGTTGTTGGGTGTTTTCTTCCTAGATCTCTTTCCAAGGGAAGGCAAGTTCAAACATTATGCAGTGTTTGATTTTCTCAGTCGCCGTGTTAGAGATGGAGAGGAACTCCTTCCCATATGTGCCATGGTGTCTAACTATCAGAAGCCAACAGAGAGTCAACCTTCTTTGTTCAACCACTCAGAGGTTGAAACATTCTTCCATGAGTTTGGCCACCTGATGCATGTTATTAGTAGCCAATCCAAGTATGCAAGATTTAGTCTCGACGGAGTCCTCCCAGACTTCATTGAAACTCCATCCATGATGTTTCAGAATTGGGCATGGAAGGAAGAGGTTCTATCCAATATATCCGGGCACTACAAGGATTCGAAGAAGAAGCTTCCCTCAGATTTAATCAAGCGACTCATTGCAGCAAAACTTGTAGATATCGGTGCCTTTACACTCAGACAGGTCAGTTATTCCCTCGTTGACATGCTCTTTCATACTGAGGGTACTGAAGATACTACAAGTGCATTCAACAAGATGCTTAGTGATTTCACACAAATTCGGATGCCGGATGAAACAAGAATGGATGCGGGTTTCGGACATTTGATGGGCGGCTACGAGGCTGGATACTACAGTTATCTATGGTCTCAGGTCTATGCTGAAGATATTTTCACAAAGTTCGAGAAGAACGGTTTCATGGACACCAAGACAGGTACAGAGTATCGAAAGATGATTCTATCTCCTGGAGGAAGCCGTGATCCTGATGAGATGGTTCAAAGCTTTCTGGGTAGAGAGATGAATTCTGATGCTTTCATGAAGTCCCTTGGACTCGGCAAAGATTGAAAGAAAGAACATTGTAGGGCAGAATAAACTGCCCTACTCTTTTTTGTTTTGAAAACTAAATTACCAAAGCTGGTATTGTCTCTTGACAAAACCTTCCCAGACTCGTGGGAGTTTACCAATGACTTCCTCTGTGATTGAGCGAGCTGAGGTTGTCACCTTCTCAATGTCGCAATCACCATAAAGCTCGACATTGATTGCTAATGGCTCAGTGATTGGTGCACCAATTTGACTCACGAGATAGCAATAGACCTGCGAAAGGTCAGGGTGTTCCTTGTAAACTCTCTCAGTGATCTCTCGGGCTGCAACATTGTAGGTTTTCCCAACGTGTGACACTGGGTTCTTACCGGCAGCTGCTTCGAGAGTCATCGGTCTGTAAGGAGTGATCAATCCGTTGGCCCGGTTGCCTCTACCAACTTGACCATCATCACCATGCTCAGCAGATGTTCCGGTCACTGTCAGGTAGAATAGGTTGTCTTCTGGACTGTCTGCAGTATTGACGCTCACATCTACTTCCATGTCGGTGATTTTGGCTGAGAGGTCTTTCACAATATTGGCGATAGTATCCATGACATTGGCGTACTCATCTTTATCCTTGGTTTCACTAGAGATGATTGCTGCAGCAACCTGCATGTGGATTTTATCATCTATCCTTGTTCCCATGATTTTGATGTCCTCACCAATCTGAGGCCACTGCTTTTTCACCTTCTCACTGTTTAGTATCTGCTCTGATTCAAGAGTGATCAATTCGGTTGGTGAAAAGGGTGCATAACCTACACCAAAACTTGTGTCGTTTGCTCTTGGGACACCAGTTTCCAAATCGAAGTTTCCAACAAGGTCCGTGCTTCCAGCACGAATCTTGTAATCGATGATTACATCAGAGTTTACATCGAGGTGTGGAAGGTCTTTGCTTAGCCATTCTCTAGTATGCTCTACTGCGAACTTGCCAACAGGTACTTGACGTGAGTAATCCCTGTCAACTACATCCACGGCCCTACCACTCATTAGAATGTATATCGGCTCAATAACATCCCCGCCACCAAATTTAGCGTTGGACTGTCCACCAACAATCAGGACCTTGTCAACGTTATGATGCTGAACTTGATCAAAAATTTCCATGTAGTATTCACTTAAACGAACAGATAATTCTTCAGCCGCTTTATCCGCGAGTGTGTCTGGGTGGCCTTTGCCTTTACGCTCCACAATCTCAACTGGGAGCTTATCGACAGAAGGGCCTGCTCCACGCGTGACTTTTAGATTCATAATAATCAACTTGTCTTTTCCACCCGGCGCAGTGGTAAATACATAAAAGAATTGTGATAAGTGACAATAATATACCCAATAGTAATATAGAGTATGTACAAACATTACCGAGGAGAATAATGACTAATGATTCTCACTACAGATGACCTGAAGAAACTAAGACTCCGAACGGGAAGAACTCAAGCTGAACTAGCGGTTGAGATAGGAGTTTCACAGTCCTATATAGCGCGACTTGAACGAGGGACTCTTGATCCAAAGTTATCATTAGTGAAGAAGATTGTAGATGTACTCACTAAGGGCACTGGAAAAATATGTTCAGATATAATGACAACAAATCCTGTCACCATTGATGCACGTGAAGTGGTCTCGACCGCAGTGTCACTTATGCAAAAAAACAACTACTCCCAGCTTCCAGTTTTGCGTGGTACTCAGATGGTGGGTATCATAACTGAATGGGATATCATCCAAAACTTGCAACATAATCTTCATGAGATTTCTGTTCAGGCTATCATGAGTCCTAGTGGTGTTCTTATGGTCGATGAAACTACATCAGTTGATGTCATCATACCTCTGTTTGGGAATTACCAAGCTGTGCTTGTTCAGACTCAAGGTCGAATTCAGGGTATCATCACGCGTTCAGACCTTCTCAAACTGATTTGAGATTCATATTCTCCACAGGTTGGAACACGTTTGAATCGTTGAATTCTTGTGCCCAAGAGAATGTCTTATATGTGGAGAAAAGAAGATTCCTTTGGAATACAATGACTCACTACCTAGACTCCCTGGATGATCTCCGTGAAGGACTCGATACGTTTGTTGAAAAATGGGCAAACATCCAGAGGAAATCTGTCAAATCCATCCAAGCATTGACCAACACAATCATGCAGATCGAACATTTGGATGGGCCACTAGGTAAGCTTGAGACTTTCCAAAACATCCGCGAGAATGCTAAAGGTATTCTCTTGGTGAATCTCTACGATCGACTTGTGCCTGCACTTGAGAGTTCTATTAGAGAGTTCACTAAACTAATGCATATGTTCGAGAATCTACGCCATACTTCTTCAAAGATTCAAACATTGACTGAAACCATGAGAAGTAATCTTACAGAGTCCCCTGAATTGGAAGACTTAGTTGGATTTCTGGATCTTATCATGATTAGCGTTCGTGATATTCTGAATATGTATGAATCCGAGTTTCTAGTCAAGTTGACAATCTTCAGAGACTTCGAGGAAGGTGCAATCGAAATTAGTGTAGTTTCCAATTATCTAACAATCTGGGGGATTGAACCCAACATCGAGCAGAACGCACGAGACAAACTGCTCAAAGATTTAGATGAGCATGTTGAGCTCCTTAGAGATGTCTTTGCAGGAAAAACTGGTATTAGGATTCCTGATTCGTACAAGAAGATTCAGCTCTAATTATCAGACTCTCTGCTGCTCCTGAGTTGCCTTCTCAGTGTAGCAATTTCATCGATCTCTGCCTGGAGTTCAAGTTTCTGGTCCTCATAGATTAAATCCGGAATCTTACCTTGTTCGTACTCAGCTTGATAGTACGTAAGCTTCTCACGATATATTTCCTCTCTCATTTCCAGCATCTTCAACTGCGAACGTCGATCTGAGATGACTCTTCGCAATTCATCCTCAAGTGTATAGATTTCTTCCTCTAACTCAGCCTTGAGAATTGTGTATATTGATGAATCCACCTTACCTTCTGTATATTGATCCACGAGAAATAATAGTGAGTGTCTAGTGGCATCACGTTGAGAAGCTATCTCTTGAGCTGAATCTTGTTCTTCAATCAGGTTTAGTTTCCTCGCAATAATTGGTGTTGTGATTCCTTGGACGACAAGACTGAACAAGACTACAATGAAGATTATCGCATTCACGCCGTTACCAATATTTGGATCAGCGATTCCAGCTATAGCAATTGCTCCTAGAGCTGCACTCGCAACTCCCTTTACACCCGCCCAACTGATGAAGAATCGCTCTTTCATATTCATCTTTGAATCAGTCAGGGTGACAAGGAATACAGAGATTGGTCTTGCGATGAATATGACTAGTATTGCCACAAGAAGCCCCACTCCAATGAATACTATATTCTGGCCTTGGAAGAACCAATCAAAGTCTAAAGTGAATCCGATGAATGTGAAGATAGCTAATTCAAACACCAATGAAAAATTCTTCATCACCCCTCTCATAGACTTTTGCGGTAGAACCTCCAGTCCTATTCTCCGTGAGTTCGCCATGAAGATTCCTGCAAAGACTGCCGCTAATGCTCCAGGATGAAGATCTATGGGTAGTAGGGAGAAGACCTCTCCTAGACCATATGCCAAGATTGGAGTAGCTGCAGTAAGGATAGATGTGTTGGAACCCCCGCCGAATGTCAGTAGGAGTTTTCCCATACCGTAAGCGACTGCTAGACCTAATACCACTCCCAGTCCCATACTTCCAGCAAACTGTCCTATGACAATCACCCAATTTTGTTCGCCAGGACTACTGACCAAGGGAAGAAATCCTGTGATAACGAGGATAACCGCAGTTGCATCATTGAAAACTGCCTCACCTTCTAGAATTGAGAATAGTTTACGTTTTACTCTCACTCCTCCTGATTCAAGAACAGAAAATAGGGCTGCTGGATCTGTGGGTGATAAAATAGCTCCAATTAATAATGCCACTGCAAGAGGGATTACACCAGCTGGTGAAAATATCGAAATCGTAGCTCCAGCGATGATGGATGTCAGTAGCACACCTAGTGTAGCCAACAACATCACTGACCTGATCGAAAGCCTGGTTTCTCGTATATTCATTGTAAGTCCCGCATAGAACAAAACCACGGCCAGAGTGAGCTGAGCTAGAAAATCGAGAGGTATCTCACCTAACGCTTCTTGCCCAATCATAAATTGCAGACCTAATCCTAATAATATCAACGGGATAGGGTAGGGAAAACGATATCGCTCTGCAATTCTAGTTAGAATAGCACCTACGATAATAAAGACAACCGCAATGTAGACTTCAAAACCGGTCGCCAATTTCTCCACCTTAGATGTCTGCGATGATTTCCGCACATTCTTTGATATAATCCGACATATGCTCTAGTTCAGAAACAATCTTTCGCATCATGTAGCATGTGAAGTCTGACTCTCCACCAGTCTTGACTGATATTTGTCTACAAATGACAATATTGTCCTCATCAATCTGTCTCTCAAGTTTAACAATGAGATCGAGTTCCTCGCTCCCGCTTTCAATGCTTTCAGTACGGACATCGACCATTTTCTTTAGTACGCCAAACTGTTCAGTCACCTTGGAGGAAATAGTGGTGAACGAATCCATGTAGATTTCACTAAAAGTTTCATCCCCTAGCATATCTACCATTATCAGAATTTCACCAAGTGATTGTTGAAGCCTGAACATGTATGAAACAACAGCTTGAGCCATGATTCCAAGATCATCCTTTGGAAGCATCTTAGAAAACTTGTATCGCTCGATGAGGTTCTTGTAATGCTGGAAGGCCTTCTTTCTCCTGTTTTCCCATTCCTCATCATCAGCATCATCACAGGTTCCACATAGTTTCTGTTCCACGAATTCACTAATGGATTGTTGAATCTCAATTATTTTCGATAGATGATTGAGAATCTCTGTTCGACCCATCTGCACCTGTTCTTCAGTCACTTGATGGTTCCTCCTGAGTTGTTGGACGCCGCCAAGCTAGAGCTATTTTCAAATGAATGAAGTGTTTGCGTAGCCCTACTTCAATTCCTGTTTCAACTGGTTCCCCGATTGGAATCTTAATGATTCCTTCTTGGAGGGTAGGCATCGGAAGCTCAAGCTCACCATTTTCACGAAGTTGGTCTGCGATATTGGTTAACAAATCGGCAAGGTTTGCCAGAGTCTTCTCCTGTTCGAATTCATAATCTGAAATCCGCATCTTGCATTCTCCCTTAAGTTTCAGTGCAACTGCTCGTGTTTCTGTGTTTCAATCCTTTTTAGAGTAACTCTTTGTCTCTTTTTTGAATATTACCAGCACCCTTAATTGGAACTAGAATCACCTGCTCTCAATTATCTGAAAGGAAGTACATCCTAATGGGTGAAGACAAAGACGACTTCGTAGTGACTCCTTGGAAAGTAGAAGGTATTATTGACTACGACCGTCTCATTGAACAATTTGGAACTGAGCGAATCACCGAGGAGCTCAAAGACCGAATGTACAAAGTGACAAAAGAGAAGCATGTTCTTCTTGAACGTAATCTCTTTTTCTCTCATCGGGACCTCGGGTGGATTTTAGATGAATTTGAGAAGGGTAACAAGTTCGTGCTTTACACTGGAAGAGGTCCGAGTGGAAAAACTCACATTGGTCACCTTGTTCCATGGATATTCACCAAATGGATGCAAGAGAAATTTGATACTACTCTCTATTTCCAGATGACTAATGATGAGAAGTATTTCTTTGAGCCACATCTGAGTCTTGACGATGTCCGGAAATACACCTATGATAATACACTGGATCTATTGGCACTCGGATTTGAACCTGAGAACACGTACATCATCCAAGACATTGAGCACATTGATCTTCTCTATGAGATTGCAGTTGAAGTAGCAAGGAAGGTGACCTTTTCCACAGTGAAGGCTACATTTGGATTTGACAATAGCACAAACATTGGATCAATCTGGCATTCTGCAATTCAAGCAGTTCCAGCGTTTCTGCATTCATGGATTTACGGAAAGAAGACTCCCTGCATCATACCTTGTGCGATTGACCAAGACCCATTCTGGAGAGTTACCCGAGATATTGCTGAGAAGCTCGGTTACTACAAACCTGCTAGCATCCAATGCTCATTTGTACCAGGACTGAAGGAAGGGGGCAAGATGTCATCCTCTGAACCAATGTCTGCTGTTTTCACAACTGATACTCCAAAAATGGTCAAGAAAAAAGTCATGGCCGCGTTCACTGGTGGAAGGACAACCGTGGAGGAGCAGAGGAAACTGGGAGCCAATCCCGATATCTGTAGTGTATTCAAGTACTACAATTTCATCTTCATGCCAGACGACAAGGATCTCGCTGACATAGAGAAGAGGTGTCGAAGTGGAGACATACTTTGTGGTGAGTGCAAGCAGATACTTGCTCCTATGATGATGGAGTTTCTGGAGAAGCATCAAGCAGCCCGTGAAGAAGTTAAGGATCGAGTGGACGAGTTTTCTGCTGCGCGACTGCGTGATGAGCTACGACGGTAATCATGCGAAAATCCAATTGAACACCTACGACATGGTCTTAAATGTCTAGAACACGAACTGCCTTCAGATACAGACTCTGGAGAGTTTGACTATGGGTTCTGAAGCACAAGCCGCAGACATGTTCAAGTGTACAGTCTGCAATGGCAATGTAAAAACCGGACCCGACGATGTTGTAATCACTTGTACATATTGTGGAATTACAACCACGATTGAAGGCAAAGCGATTGGCGATCATCTCATGGAGACCGCTGTCGATGAAGACGCTCGAATCAAAGGGTTCCAGGACTTCCTCGACAAGAACAAGGGCATGAATAAGTCCTTGGTCAAGGGTGCTCAAATCGTTGAGAATCGTCTGATCTACGTACCTGTGTGGACAGCGAAAGTAAAAGCTGATTCATACTACAAGGGTTACAAGACCGTCCAAGTACCGGTGCAAAAAACGAGAACTGTTCGGGATTCTGATGGGTACTCAAGAACCGAAACCTACACTGATTATGAGACTGGATATGTTCCTGTTCAGGATGAGATTCATTCTGACACAGACGAACCATTTCTGGCTCGGAAGGGTGCAAGGTTCTATGGGCTTGAGGGTTATCTTGACACCATCAAACTGAGTGAAACAGTTCCTTATGACTATGAAAAAATCAAGGATCTTGAACCAGCCATGTTAAACGCTGAAATCGGACAAGAAGAGTTCGAGTTGGCTGTTCATGGACGTGTAGCTGATAGACACAGATCACAGGCAGCCAGTGGATTGGCTGAGCTTTTCGACTGTAGGACCTCCACTAGTGTGAGAGGTAGGACCTATCTACAGGCACCATTCTCTTTGATACGCTATAAATTCGAAGGTGACTTGTACAAGGCTGCATTAGATGGTCATACTGGAAAAGTTGTACAAGGCGAAATTCCAATTACCCTGGGCCAACGCATCATGTGGACTTTGTTGGGTCTCATCGGAATAATCTTAGCAGGTTTTGGAGGCGAGTACCTGCTAATGGGAATGAATACAGTTCCAGACCCTGACACGATGCAAATCCTCATTGGGATAGCTGCGGCTATAATTGGTGTGATTATGACATTTGCTGGATTTAGGGTGCTGATAATGACTCAGCGAACGAAGAAGGGGTGATATCATGGCGAGATGTGCGTTCTGCGATGCAGATTTTCAAACTGGTCCTGGTGATATTCTGCTTGTCTGTCCATACTGTGGTACGGCTCAGACAACTGATGGCGTCAAATTTACTGACCACTACATGATTCGAGTACACTTTGACCAACATGAGTCACAAACAACCCTTCTCGATTGGGTTTCAAAACAGCTCGGTGCTCCTGAGGACTTGCCTGCGAAAGCTAGGTTCCTCCAGGCTGAACAAATCTGGTATCCGTTCTGGATAAGTAGTGTCGATGCTGACACAACTTACAGTGGACTTGGTCGAGATGCTCATTTCCACAATGAGTGGCCCCAACGTAGGGGAGCTTACAAAAGGATTGAGTATTTCTGGAAACCTGAATCCGGTCAATTTGTCCGACGGCATGAGATCAACGTTGCTGCTGTAAAAGACATCGATTCGGATATTCGTGGTCATCCTATACCAACTCGGGCAAAGGAATACTTCAGTCATGCACATGCCGAAGAGTTCGATGGAAAAGTGCTTCATAGCAATATGACACTGGAGCAGGCAAAAAGTTTGGCTGAAAAGATAGCGAAGGATAAACAGACTCAACTAGTTCTTCAGGAAGTCGACAAGATCGAATCGAGAGAAGACAAGCTTGAAGTCGGTGAAACCTTTTTGATTCATGTCCCAGTCTGGGAACTTGAATATCGCTATGGAAATCGGAAATACAAGGCTTCAGTTTCAGCCCCAACGGGATATGTGATTGAGAGCAAGTATCCGCGCTCAATGGCATTCAGAGCTGCTGGGATTGGTGTCGGTCTAATAATGCTCTTGATTGGTGCGGGTCTTATTGCACTTGCATTAGACCTTCTAAGCTTAGGTGCAATACTACCAGGCGGCGGTCTGATTTCTGGTGGTCTACTGATAATACTTAGTCTAATCTTAATGTACAAGGGAGCTTCCCGCAAAGAAGCCAAAGAGGGTATGTAGGTTTTCCTACACTCCCTACTTTATCTTTTTTCAACCTAGTCTACTTAAGGGAGAACTATGCTCTACAGTTTTGTATGACCCACTGAAGCTATCAAGCAAAGTGTTTCTCTCTGTCCACACAGCTAGGCTAGGAGAGAGTATTGATTCAAGAACCGTCAATGAATTCTCTCTATTATCAAGTTCAAGAGGGTTTGACTCGAGTGCGGCCTTGACTCCAGCCCTGACCACCCAAGGGCCAAGTATATTGTTTTTGTTGCTTCGAGCAAAATGGAATATTGTTATGTGAGAATTCTCTTGATGTTGTACTAATTTCTCATACGCTGAGAATCTAGCATGGTCGGCAAAGACTGCTGTTTTTGGATCAGTGACTGCAACTTTCAGTCGTTCAAAGCTTGCCCCGCGTTCGAGTCCCTTCTGAGTTCTCTCAATTCTGAGATAGTCAACTCGTGGTTCACCCGGTTGAACGAGAATGGTGAAATTCTCACCAAGAAGCTCAGATGTAAACACACGATAGGAGGACGCTTTGGGCTTCTCTATTAATTCAATTAGACTTCGGTTGATATATCCATCAATCACTGCTTTATAGGCTCCACGTGTTGGAACAAGTCTTCTACCATCAATTCGACCCAAAAGACCTACCGACATTAGCCGCGCAACCTGGTCCAAAGAATAGTCATAATCAAGTAATTTCCACGCCGACTCTGATGCTGGAATATCAAGTTGAGTTATTCTCTGAGCAACTCTGCTTATTTCAGGTTCTGAAACGATTTCTATGGATTGTATTTCAACTGCTGGACTCGCGGGGAGTTGTCCTCCAAGGGGATGAAGATTCCTAGGAGGCAAGTTTGCAGTTTCCACCTCGATGGCTACTGGACTCACAGAGAGAGCTATTGTCTGCAGGACCTCAATGAATTCTGAGGACTTCATAGCTCGTGCATTGATCGGGATCGTGAATCTATACAACTCCCGCCTCATTGAAACGATGGTTTCTCTGTTCAAACCTGTCCACGATTCTGGATGGTCGAAAATTGAGAGGTATTCCTGAGCATCTGTCGCAGCTAATATTCCCACTGTCATCAACGGATATTTGATGGCTTCAACAGTTACACCGGGCGGACTGAATGCTGTCACGTATCTGCTCGTGGTTGCGTGTCCAAGTTGCATCTGTCTTGTTTGTACCTGGCCAATTGCCATAGCTATACCTCCGGTTAAGGTGGACCCAAGTTAAAGAGGGAGTATATTGGCTAAGTCAATTCTCCACCATTCTGCTTCTATCAGATGTACTGCTAAAGAGGTGAGGGAGGTATCCGAAAGTAACTTTTACTTAGAAAGACATATACATCAGACGAGTAATGCGCCTTCTAATCACGATGGGAGAGACATGAACGAAACATCTGAAGTGGACAGAGATACGGAAATCCCAACCGAGTCCTTTTCAGAGGTTAAACCGATTTTGAAGAGACCGATTGATTGGATGCGAAAAAACCCTGAACCAGTTGCTCTCTTCATCGCGGCTGTAACAATTACGAGTGTTTCTTGTGCTTATTATTTCGGTGCTATGTTAAATCTTGGAAACCCCGGATTCACTCTAGATGATTCGTGGATCCATCTACAATTCGCTCGGAATATCTATGAAGGAACACCTTGGGAATACTCTCCAGGGTCTCCGAGCACAGGTTCCACAAGTCCTCTATGGTCTGTTCTCCTCTCAGTCCTCTTTTATTTCTCGTCTGATACAATAACGATTGTTTGGGGTGTCATGCTAATCTCAACGGTCTTCTTTATCGCTTGTTCATATCTGGTAGGTCACATCATTCGAACATATACCGGGAGTGTTCCTTGGGGAGTTGTAGGAATTCTCGGTTTTGTTATTATTCCGCGAAATACGTGGTTGATGTTGTCAGGAATGGAAACTCCTCTTTTCATGGTCATACTGCTTTTCTCGATATATCTTCTCGATCGAACCGATGTCAAATCAGACCTGCTACTTGGAATTGTTGCAGGCCTTGCTTATCTATCCAGACCTGAAGGTGTTCTTGTTGCGGTTTTACTAATACCGTTACGTTTTCTAATGCTTGGATTCAAGCGACAAGTAGACAGAAAACGCATCCTGACACTTTTCCTTTCTGCAGTCTTTGCCCTACTCATTGTAGCTCCATGGATTTTACATTGTTTAAACGTGACTGGTTATCCGCTTCCTGATACATTCTATGCCAAGGTGCATACTCCCACTGAATTCGAACTGGGTGTATGGGATAATTGGTGGTTCTACTTTGTGAAGGAGATGTATTTTCTAATCTTTGGAATATCTGCTGGAGCTTTTCTGATATTGAAGGGGAAGCCATTCCCCTGGATTTTGGCAGTGGCTCTCACTATTATATACAGGCTCTCTACACCCTATGCGGCTCTAATCAATAATGCTCGATACTTGGTCCCAATCTTCGATTTGTTTCTTATTGCTGCCATTGTTTTTACGGCATGGCTTATTGAAACGACGTTTGTAAGAGTTATGAAAATGAGGGATGTCATAGAAACACGTTACTTGTCAGTAATAATAGTCACCCTATTGCTAGTGATCCCCCTGATTCCCACTTATGTCAATCAGGCTACGTATTTCACAAAATCTGTTAGAACGATTAATGACCTGCAAGTAGGTCTTGGGACTTGGCTGGCTGAGAATACTCCTGAAGATGCAATCTTTGCAACTCATGATGCTGGTGCAATTCGTTATATTTCAGGCAGGAGGATGGTAGATCTAGCTGGTCTGCTCAGTCCTGATATCATTCATGGGAATATGACGCGGACGGAAACTCTGAGCTACTTACGACAACTAGGATGCAACTATTTTGTCTATTTCGATGATCTATTTCGTTCGTGGACATACTACTTACGATGGAATGCTTATGAGCAATTATACACAGTTCATATTCCTCCCGAAATTTATGCAAGTGCAGGTAGGGATACAATGTCTGTATACAGAATCTACTGGGAAAACACAACTTACTGAGTCAAGGCTTCTCTGACTGATGATACCAAGATCTCGTAGAGTTCTTCAGGATTTTCAACATTTGTGAATCCCCCAGTAAAATTATCACTACTTCCACCTCCCTTTCCTCCTTGTTTTTCAACTGCACTTGATATGTAGTAATTTGCATCGTTGGGAGTGTGGAACGATCGAAAGATGATCTGTGATTTCCTTCCTGGAGCAAAGAGCAGCAATACTGAGGTTTCACTTGTTGAGAATTGATTTGCTAAGTTCTTGAGATTTATTGATTCAAAACCTTGAAGGTATTCGTGCCTGAAAACCACATCTCCGATTTTATCTACGTACCCACTTGTTGTGATGAGCTGACTGATTTTCTCAATCATTTGAAATCTATCTTCAATCGCTGCTTTTGCTCGATCGAGGACAGCTCCTATCTGCTCCATTTCGAATGGGTAGGTATGTTTACGATGGAGAACAGTATTGTACAACTCCTTAGTCAAAGATATTGCTCTACTTCCTGTAACGAACCTAATTCTTGTGCTACCATTTGTGTATTTCACATCAACCACCTTGAAGAACCAAATCTGACCGGTATTCTCTACATGAATTCCGGAACACGCAGAGCTATCTAGATCTCCAACCTTGACAATTCTCAGTTTTTCGTGCTTTGCAGTCAGTCCCTCACGGGCTCGAATGGAAGGATCAATTTTGTCAACACCAACTATTTGACTTTGTACAGGAATATCGAGATTGATAATCCGTTGAACGTCGCGCTCCGCAACAATCAGATCCTCTGAGGACACATTGACATTCAAGAGTTCAATGTTAACATGCTCTCCATCAATCCACAAATCACCGATTTTGAGTTCAGGATATTTCTCTTTCAAAGTTGATACAAAGATATGCTCAGAAGTATGGTTCTTCATCATGGAGGTTCGCCACTCGATATCAATATCGAGTTGTCCCTCACGTTCCTCTGGGATCGAACAATCTGTAAGTAGTACCACCTTTCCTGAATCAATGACAGTGTCATGAATTGAAACCTGTAAGGTTCCTACCGTGAGAACACCTTTGTCTCCAGCTTGACCGCCTCCAGCTGGTCGGATGACATTTTCTCTAAGATGAACCTGATATTGATTCTTGAGTTTCTTCACTTCTTTAATGAATACTTTGAAGGAAGTAGTGTGTGGGTCTGTCCAATAGGGAAGTTTCTCGTTCAAGACTTTTCACAAGTGTTGGAAGCAGTTCATTGTCAAAACTGTTTCCACTAGAAGATCAGAATCGGACTCCTTATCTTTACCTTCGCCGAAAGCGATATAGCGGAACCGCAGTATTCAGCATACAGAATAGAGGCATACTGATATGTTCAAGTTTTTGAAATCCGACCCTGTCAAAAAGGCAAAAAAACACATTGAGAAAGCACTGATTGAAATTGAGGATGGATATCCGGAGTATGCTAGTGTAGAGTACGAGAAGGCCGCCCGTCGTTTTCTTCAAGTAGAACAGACTGATTTTGCAGTCAAATACTTTAGAGAAGCTGCCTTTTATGCTTTAGAGAAGAATGACCACTTCAGGTGTGCTGAAATGAAGACAGCTGCTGCAGAGTGTCTTCTCCTTGAAGGTCGATACGATGAAGCTGGGGGTCTCTACTCTGAATCTTCAGACCACCTATATAGAGAGAAGAAACCAAAGGATGCCAATAGAGCTCTTGGTATCGCAATTATAGGA
>SOKL01000382.1 GCA_004376265.1 Candidatus Thorarchaeota archaeon | reverse complement strand
CCAATTTCCGAAGCACCGTACAGAAGTGTATTTTCTTTTGGAATGCCGTACTTTTGGCGAACCTTCGTAAGGTCTGCTCTATCCGTGTTAATGAGTAGGTAGCCTCTCACTCTCGAGGGTAGTTTCTTGTCTCTGCTGCTCTGGAGATATGATCCTACAATGTTTGAACCACATTCACCAATTCCAATAGCGAAGACTTCAGCTGCTTTTGTTGTTTCATCACTTTCAACAGGGGTTCTAGGTGGACTATTACCAAACATTGGTTTTACACTCCTATTTCTTCCTTGAATCGACCAAAGCTTGAGCGCTCTCTTTTATTGCCCAACTGAGGTATGAACTGATATCCTCTCTGCTATAGGTCTCTTTTATCTTCCTTACTGCATCATCAATGAACTTGTCTCGAGCTTCTGCCTTGTCTGCAGGACTGAAACCAGTCATGAACATTCTAAGTGACTTGTGCCAATCATCCATAGAA
This sequence comes from Candidatus Thorarchaeota archaeon, assembly GCA_004376265.1. GTDB lineage: Archaea > Asgardarchaeota > Thorarchaeia > Thorarchaeales > Thorarchaeaceae > SMTZ1-45. The sequence continues at coordinate 4,858 of SOKL01000382.1, read as the reverse complement.
GCTGCCTTTTCCAACCATTTTTTCCGCATATCTCCAAGCTTATGGAAGTTTGCGATAGCCACATCTAGATCGACTGCTTCTGTCAGACCCTCTTCGAGTGTCTTCATTTTCTTGACATCATATACAATCTTACTGAAATCATCAGGATGTTTCTCTATTACTCGTTCAATTGTCGAATAATACTGACTCTTCTCTTTTAGTTCAGCGGTATGAGCTGCACCACTTTTTCCAGCAATGCTCTTTATCATCTGAAGCATCTCTTCCTGGATGTTCGCCAATGTTAAACAGACATCTAATGCTTCATTTACATGGGGCGAATCTGTTTCTAGTTTTGCAGGAACCTGGTCTATCAGAACTTTCAGACGTTCAACGAACTCTGACATTCCTTGATCCTCGAACAACGATAATGCTCCCTGGATTTGTACAAAAGCCTCATCAACCCGGTCTCTGATTTTCTTGTGTACTTTGGGTGAAGTAGTCAGGTTCTGAAGCTTGTCAAACGCTTCCGCAGCATCTTCCAGTTCAGTTGGTGGCTTTTCCTTCAGACTGTTTAACATCTTGAGTTCTTTACCAAGTTTCACGCCTATACTGCTGGCTCGATCAAGACTAGTTATGAGAGATTCGACCTCAACTCCAAGTTTCTCAACAATTTTACCTTGGATTTTCTTTTCATAAATCTCAACCATTTTCCTTGCGATTGCTGGAAGACTGAATACTGTATCAGCAGCTACAGCAACATTGTTCAACTCACTGATTGCCTCCTGCGCTTCAGGTGGGATTTCAACGCCTGCACCATGCAGCTTCGCAGCAGCAAGTCTGATCTTCACCCCAAGTCTATATCTGAGATTCTCAAGTGCGTCTTTTGCCTTTACAAGGCTTCCATCTTTGATCGAACGCATCTCTGACTTGATTTCAGAGAAATCATCCATGACCTGGATTTTATTTGATCCTTCGTCGAGTTCAACGATTATTGGCAGGAATATTTCCGCATATGCGGGTTTGACCGTTTGAAGGTCTTGAACGATTGCATCAATCTCCTGTTGGCAAGCCTCACGGAAAGTTGTTACTCCACTCTCGACTGCTCCTCGAAGACTAGTGAGGGATCCAAGCAGATAGACAATTCCACCTTCAAGTTCCTCAACCTTTGGAGCTTTCTTACTAAGTTGAGCATGGTCTAGAACTTTATCAGCTGACATCGCTAGTTCATTGAACCGTGTGAGGTAGTTTCGAATGGCATCTGTGATATTCTTTCTATACTCATCATCCATTGCTTTCGATTGGAGGTAGACTCTTACCATATCATCAATCTCAGCTGATTTCAGAGTCTTCTTAGAATCGGCAATGAATTGACGGACAGCAATAACATCCTTGATACCTACCTCCTCAGGTTGTTCAGTTGCCTTTGCAATATCATCGAGGAGTTCGAATAGACGTTCTTTGAGAGCAATCTTAACCTGACCTTCCCACTCGACCATCCTCTGAAAACCAGATAGTAGGTTCGCGATGTCTTCTCCTTCAACACTAACTGTGGGCGCAGGTGGTATAACATCAGCAGTCGTTGGAATTCCACCTTCAACGATTTTGGCTGTGACCTCATGCGTGGCGTTTATGATTCTATCCCTAAGCATATTTGCCATTTTGACTTGCGCAGAGTGAAGTTGGTTCTCCAACGTGACAAGCGCAGTCAGTGTATCTGCTTTTGACGCATCTCGGGCAATCAATCTCAGCTCTTTGGTATATTCGATTGGAAGTTCAAGGCCTAATCTAGCGGATGTTTCTACTGAGGCTTGCAAGGATTCAGTGTTTCCAACAAGAGAAGAGCTAAGTAGTTTACTCACTTGGTCTTTTCTACCATCAAGAAACTGACGATCCGCCTCAAGTTTGTCATTTAGAATTATCATGTCCCGAAGGGATAAACCAACAACCTCATCATTCGCAACTGTTGTGGCGACTTCACTCTTGTCAATTGTGATATGACGTTCATATGTATCCACTGTGGCTTGATTCTCATCAAGAGTTGATTTTACTTTTCGAGCCACATCTTCATGAATGAATAAGTAGAGCTTTGAGAATGATTTAGCAAATTCAAGTAGCTTCTCAAAGTCTTTAAAATCTCCTGCCCCCACACCTGGAAAATTCAGAGATGATATTCCTTTAACTTCTGCTGGTTTAATCTGCTGAATTTTGGGCACAATGGCCAATGTGTCCTTGTGTTCTTTGCGGAAATACTCTGCAAAGTCTCGTGTCACTCTCATGAAATCGGTTTCAAGATCACTCCGGGTTTTTTCGACCTGAGTCTGAACTTTTCTCTTTTTCATAAAACCTGACGTTGCTAAATCGTTCTCTAGCTTTGTCAAGTTTGCGAAGATATCATAGAGCTGTCGGACCTGACGATCCGATTGATCTTCCATCGCAGGATTGACTGAGACCAGGATTCCTTTCAATTCAGCGAGTTTGTCTAATTCTCGGCGCCAACCACTTGTATCCAAGGTGCCTTCCTCCGTCTAATATGGCTTATTTGGTGGTGGATATCTTAAGTTCTTTCTGTGTGGGTCCTCCCTTTTCAACGATTGTATCACGTATGCAACTAAGTTTGTATGACAAATAACATACTTCTGTGTTGTTATAACCATGAAAGAAACTGCCTTAAGTACAACAAAACTTTTGAAAGCTACCGGCATATCCTCATGGGGAGAAAATATGGACAAAGGTTCATCGGGCTCAAACGATGCAAATTCTTTGAGTCATGAGATAATTACAACATTAGATATTTCTGCAGTTGACATAACATATGATGACAATTTTGTATATGCTGCCTGCGAAGATCTACACGTTCGTGTTTGGTCTAAAGATGGATGGCAACTTGTAGCAGAATTGGGTGAAACTGATACTCCTCCCTTATTTGTCGATGTTGATGACACTCAGGTTTTCGCAACTTGTGAAAAGAGAGTATATGTTTGGAATAAGGAAACCTGGGGGATGACTGGCTGGTTCGAACTAAGTTACCAAGCACTCACATCCACCCTGTCCGGTGACTACTTCTATGTCGGTGCAAGGGAAGGTAGGTTAGTTTCCATTAAGAAAGATACTCACGAAACATCGAGTTGGCAACTGCACAAATCTGACATTACGGACATTTGGTCCGATGACAAAATCATCTGTACAAGCACAAAAAAGGAAGAGCCAAAAGTTTGGCAAAAGGAGCAAGACACTGCTCCATCAGAACTAGCTAGATTAGATGGGATCGGCAAGGGTGGAGTAATAACTGGGAATCCTAAATCTGTATTAGTTGGCACATCCACTGGAGAGATTGCAGTGTATAACCGTGCTGATTGGAGTCTCGCTAGTACTCTCAAATCTGACATTTCAAATTCATTGTCTTCGATGTGGGCAAACAACTTCTATCTTTTTGCTGCAACGACTTCGGGTTTTCTTACTGTCTGGGACCTGAAGAGAGGCGAAGAGATAGGCTCGATTGCACTCAATGGTCAAAAGATCAACTGGGTTTCTGCAGACCAGGATCGCATGTATATCGCAACATCTGAAGGAATTATAATCACTCGCTTGTCAATCTCTGGAATCCCTATCGATGTTTCTTCTGATGAGCCGCATGTTTGGACTGACAGTCTTTTGAAGACATCTCCCTATGACGTCCTTGAAAGTGCTCTTCAACTAGAGAAGAAGGGAGATGAGCGGTATCAAGAAGGTTTCTTTCACAAATCTGTCATTGACTACGAGAGTGCACTTCAAATTCTTATTGATAATACTCATGCTTTGTTAGAGGTTCCTGATGAGCGACAATTTCTTACTGACGAGCTGAACGTCCGCCTCAGCAAAGCGCTCTTGAAATCTAAGATAAATGAGATTCAGACTTTATCTGAGGAAATCCGCCAACTAACTGAAGAACTAGAAGTTCGAAAAAGAACTGATCGGGATATCAAGGGAGTTGAGAAGCTTTGGACATTGGCAGGACGCACTGTAAAGGAGAGTAAGGTGTTAGCAGAAGCTCAAGCTGGAGAAATGTTAAGTTACCAGCTCATTCATGTTGTCGAATCCTTTGGGGTCGATTTCAACGAGGCGATGTCCAAATATGCGGAGTTCCGTAAAACAATAAAACAGGCAATATCTCTCACTCGGAAAATTGACAATGAGTGGCACTGGATGGAGAGAAAGCGAACTCAGCTGCCAAAACGAAAAGAGTTCCTTGAGAAAGCAATGGAGAAATTATCTGCAGCACTTGAGAAAGCTGAACCTGAAGGAGAAGTGCGCCAAATCATTTCCGATGCATTCGAAAAGTACAAACGCATTTACAGTCAGATAGATAGGATTGTATCTTCATATGTTGGAGAACAAGACTCCACATTCGCTACACGTGAAGAAGCTACATCTGCTCTCGAAAGCATGTTGGCGGTAATACCGAAGAAGATTGAAGGTCTCGAAGACATTGAGAAGGAAAATGAAAAGAATCTGGAAAAACAAAGGATCATTTCGGCTCTTGAACAAGCGTTGGACACTGCAAAACTATTCAAGACAAACAAGTTGCTCAAGTCGATCAAGGCTGAGTTGGAAAAAGTTCAACCTGTGGAAGATGTTAACGAGTAAAACTACTCATGCAGCAGCAATTCCAGATATTGAGGGATAATCTTCTTCAATTAACACATCATCGATAAGATCAACCCATGGAGCTGCAAGATCTTCCAATGATGGTTGAATAGAGATTGCATATTCTACAGCATCCAATGCAGAACTAAAATCCTCAAAATATAGGTAACAAACTGCTAGATTGTACCATGTGACCGCAGAGTTTGGGTTGAGGTCAAGCGATTTTTCAAGTGCGTCGACAGCTTCATCCCATTTC
>SOKL01000275.1 GCA_004376265.1 Candidatus Thorarchaeota archaeon | reverse complement strand
AAGCTGAACCAGAAACTAAAATTAAAGCTAAATCTGAGCCTAAAGCTGAACCAGAAACCAAACCTAAAGCTAAGCCTAAATCTAAACCAAAAGCAGAACCTGAAGCTGAACCAGTAGATGTGGCGGTGCCCACCCCTGAGGTCGAAGAACCTGAGGTGGTAGCTAAAGGATCCGTAGAAGATGTCACAGAGGAGTAAACCTTCTCGGTGATTCTCACCACCACACAATAGACCTGAATTTAGGGGAGAATATCGATGAGTAGTAGGAGTCAGAGGCCAGTAAGTAGACGCTCTGCTACAACAGTTTTCTATTCTCTTGCACTGGGCTCAGGGATTATGCGTACGTTTTCAGTGGTGTTTGACATCTTTGCACTAAATACTGTGACAATTGATGCTCTAACTTATGGATTCCTTGCGCAGTGGACAAGTTTCGTTGTGACTTTTCTTGCGGTTGCTTTCCTAAGCATCAAGAGGAAGAAGAACGGGAAGAAACGAGCATTAGGCTATAGCATAGATCCTGATTTTGATAGAATACGTCTACTCCCTCGGAAACCTATGCTCTATATTGTCATCTCTGGTGTGTTTGCTGGAATCTCGACTTTGGCGTACTATGTGTTAGCTGGGTCTACAGATGCATCAACAATTCTGCCTTACGGGCAGCTCGTGATTATCTATCTCTTGATTGGAGATCTAATGGCCGAAAAAGACACACCAACAATCATTGAGATACAATCAATCATCTCGATACTAATTGGTGTGCTGTTAGTAGGTGCAACACCTGGAGGTTTTGACATTCTTACTTTGTTGATTGTTCTAGGTCCATTGAACATCTCCTCAGCTATGTTAACATATTATCAGAGGAAAACAAAACGATACGAGCTTCGTCCTGGTCTCCGTGTTGATTCGCTGAACATGCGTGTCTGGAGTCTGTTTGTCCTGAACCTGGTCTTTGGCCTCTTCTCAGTGCCATTCATGAGTCCTACCTCTTGGCAAGTAATGGCATCAAGTTTCGTACCGTTGTCTGGATTGATGATTGGAACATCAATTACAGCATTTTTCTCTATTGTGATGTACGTTCGAGCTCTAGGTCGAGGATCTATGGCTGTGGTCAATTCCCTCTCCTCGATTTCAGTTGTACTTGCCATCCCCATGACGATCATTGGGAATCTGATAATTCCAGGCGCTTTCGGACTGTTGGATTCAAGTGTATTTTTCTGGACATTAACGATGTTTGGTGTAATACTTGTCATGATTGGAGTGATCGCGCTCGAAGCATCGGATGTTCGTTCCCTAGTACTGATAAAAGTAAAACCACAGACCGGAGACTTGTTACCTCGTCTTTTCGACATTAACGGTGTTGAAAAGGCTGCAGCCTTAGCCGGTCCTCATGATTACATACTCACAATAAAGAGTAGAAATCTTGCGAAGACTCGTTCGATGATACTGAAGCGAATTCAGAAGATACCTGGGATAGCTGACGTTGAAACCCTTGTAACAATTAAAGACTATAGATGATAAAAAAGGAAATGAGAATAATGACTGACAAAATACTTGCATACGTGTTTATGGAAATCGAGATCGGAAAAACAGACGAAGTCGTAGAGCAACTAAGACAGATTGATGAGGCTACCAAGATTGCCGTCACCACTGGGACATATGACATAGTTGTACTTCTTGAAGCAAAGAATCTGGAGGACCTCTATGAACTCACTGTAAGAAGAATCCATAAGATACCTGGCATCAAGGATACACAGACCGCTGTTGTTGAGAAAATAATGTCCATTTAAGTTTCAACTTCACTTCCTCGTCAATCATGTTTTTATTCGACTGTGACAATACACCCACACGGAACGTGGTTCAATTTGGATGAGATTACAACTACTGGACTGACGAAAAATTTTGGGGATTTGGTTGCTGTTGACCATATAGATCTCAATATTCCATCAGGCACGATCTTTGGATTATTGGGACCAAATGGTGCAGGTAAATCAACAACAACTAGACTTCTGAGTACATTACTCAGACCAACTGAGGGTACTGGAACTGTGAGTGAGTATGATATTATCATGGAACCTGTTCGCGTTCGTGAAGTTATAGGCGTACTTCCTGAAGAAAGCAATCACACACTCTACCCTTCTTTGACCGCATACGAGAACTTGGAATACTTTGCTAGACTTTATGATGTTCCAGAAGACGAGATACCTGAGCGGATTGAGGAGCTTCTCACCTTTATGGTTCTCTGGGATCGAAAGGATGACAAGGCAGGTGAGCTGAGTACAGGCAATCGTCAAAGACTGGCATTGTGTAGGGCGATACTCCATAGACCCAAAGTGCTGTTGTTAGATGAACCAACAAGCGCTCTTGATCCAATCGCGGCGAAACGAGTTAGAGAATTAATACTTGAACTTTCAAAGAAGTACAAACAAACATTCCTGATCAATTCGCATAATTTGCCAGAGGTCCAGAGAGTCTGCGATAGAATTGCCATAATTGATGAGGGTAAGATTCTCCTCCAAGGAAAGACCCAGGAACTACGATCAAAACTTCTTGCTAAACAACAGTTCAGAATACGAATTGTTGGTGATGTCGATAAAGCTGGCTCGATTGCGAAGTCGATGAACTTTGTCGAAGATGTCAAACAAGAAGTGGACTCCATAATCGTTACAATCGAAGATCCAACAGAGAATAATTCCTCATTGATGCAGAATATGTTATCGCAAGGAATCAAAATTGTAGAATTTGCAGAAGAGGAAGCAACATTGGAAGACCTCTATCTAGAGGTTGTGAAAGGAGGAATTGAGAAATGATGAGAAAATCCATAACAGTAGCGAAAACAGATTTCAAGAATGCACTAGACCTAAGATTCGTGAAGCTTGGATTGGTTATGTCTGTAGCATTTGGTCCCGTGATGATCATTCTGATGTTTGTTTCTCTTATGGCTATAGTACCTCCTGCAGAATTTGGTATCGTTCTGATGCTTCTCGGACCAATTGTTCCCTCAATACTAGGAATTTTCTCCATAATTCCAACAACCATGATTGCAGCCAATGCACTCGTAGGGGAGAGAGAGATGAATACATTGGAACCTCTTTTATGCACACCCCTTACTGACCGAGAACTGTTGTGGGGGAAGACAATGGCTGGTGCAATTCCAAGTCTGATTATTCTAGTAAGTAGTACTATTGCATCAGTTGTTGGTGTTGCTGTCCTTTCCGTAGCTATGGGTTTTCCCATGTTAATTATCTTAGACATTGCAGGTGTTTTCCTCTTGTCTACTGCAGTTCCAATAATGATCTTTGCAATAATTGCAGTTATGATAATAGTGAGCGGTCGTGTGACAAGAGTATACGAAGCTTACCAAATGACAACTGCAGTGATAATAGTATTCATTATACCTATGATATTGCCAATGATAGGATTCGAAGCCGGGAATATTGCAGAATTAGTGTGGTTGTGTAACTTCATTACGCTCATTATAGCCGCATTGTTATTTGTTATCGGTTGGGCTGTAGCTCTAAAGTTGTTCAACAGAGACAAATTAGTATCAATGGTCTAAAAAGAGAAAGGGGCCTCAGCGCCCTTTTCTTTCACTCTATCTTCTTCAAGCCATCAGGATATCTCTTAGCAAGGTCTCGATAGATCGCCTTGAATCGAGAGAGTTCCTCCTTGTGTTTTTCTTGAACATCTCCGATTTCTTTTGCTGGGATTCCAACTACAATCTTCTCGTCAGGAATCTCGAAACGGGCTCGCACCACAGCACCTTCCCCAACAATACACCAACGTCCAACAACCGCGTAATCTGAAATAATAGCTCCCATACCGATAACTGCATCATTTTTGATTGTAGCATTATGGACAATACATCCGTGACCTAATGTCACGTTGTTTCCAATAACTGTGATCTCATCTGGTCGTGCATGAATGATAACATTATCTTGTACACTACATCCATCACCTATTCTGATTTCACCGTAATCTCCTTTCACAACAGCTCCTGGAGCGACGTAGCAGTCTTCTCCAATTGTCACTTTACCTATGACAGATGCTGAACTGCTAACATACGATGTATTCCCAATTACTGGAACTTTGCCTTCGAATTCGTAGACGACCATAGAAACACCATCTTCCATGTCGGTTGAACTCAGTTATTAGTTGGAAGGTAGCTGAAAAGGGAATTTCAACCATCTCCGAAACGTTAATGTTCTGGCATTCCAGTAGTTCTACGTCGCCACTACTCGGTAGAGGGTGCTAAACCTTGAATGATGCAGATACTCCAGTCTTTCCAATTCTACGAGGTGAGTCCGTCAGCGAGAGTGGAGAGTTTAATGGTCGAGCTGTGCTTGTGTGTACACCTGAGGACCTCAACAGAGAATGGGCTGCGGAGTCTATCGCAATACTTCACAAGGATTTGGAATCATATTTCAATGAAAATCCTGCTGCACTGGATTCGCTCTTCAAGGAAGTTACAGTTGTTCTCGCAGAATTTGGAGAGTCAATTAGTCCATTCGCAACTTTTGCTACACAACATGGAGCAATTGCTGTTGTGAAGGTCAGTGACGCTACACACGTTCTTGAGGAAGGTATGAATATTCGGGTGGAAGCAATCGAGAATCAAGGTGATGTGTTCTTCATCGATTAAGACTTTATTCTAATATTTTATAGTCGCTTGAAGCATCAAGGCTTTATGCCATCCGTAGATGGTGAGAGGAAGAGGCAATCAGCATGAGCCAAAAGGAGTCCACAAAGAAGCATATCGTTGTGGATAAATTCGAGGCTCAAATGAATCACCTCAAAACAGTAGCTTTCAGCCTCATTTTAGCTCTTGTTTATTCCGCATACCTATGGTTTGTCTGTTCAACGAGACCGAGTACAACATCTTCACTCTTGTTATTTATTTCTCAAATCACAATAGGCTTTTCTGCAACTCGTGCTTACTATGAATGGGGCCTTTCAAACAAGGAGAACCTGCACTTTCTGGATCCTGCCAAAATTAACGGGAAGGGAAAACATTTCGAGATAGAGATTCACCGTGGAAACCTCCCCTTATTCTTTGAAAAGATGGACCTTCAAATTCGTCGATATGATAAGGGTAGCTTTGATGATTTGAACGATATAGCATGGTTCGGCATCTTCGTTTGGGCGGCAATATCATCGTCCCTTTTCTTTCTCAGTACAAGCGGCAACTACCTCTATATGGCAGGTTCTTTGGTCTTGATGTTAGTTTGTGCCGGGAGTTATCTGAGCGGATATTGGAAAACTAGAAGCCACTCATTCGAGGAAGATTTGAGCCATCTGCAATATTACATAGAGAAACGATACAAAGACCTAGATGAACACCTGCCCGGGAATAGTGCACATATCTATGTCAAGATGATGGAACAATGGAGAACGGTAGGGCTAGTAGATTTCAGCATTAAGATCCCACTTGGAAACGACAACGCCATTGAGTATCACATGGGTTTGTCTTCAATTGAGAAAGAGCGTATCGTAATTAAAGCAGAAGAAGATGTTTTGAACCGCGTATTTGAGAGTGCCCAACAATTACCCGAAATCACAGATCACGGATGGATTGTTGAACGAATATTAACACCGTCAGGCCCAATTGTCCGAGTGCTCAATGAGTCCTCAGATTTCTCAATATTGAATCGAACTTCATATGTCAAGAGTCCTTCACTCATAGATACATCCTCAAATATGGTAGGGACCATCTTCTCTCACGTACTGGATTTCGCAACTTAAAACGACGTTATCCATAAGTGGACTCTATTACTGACAAAGATTACCAATACCATAAGTTCTAAGACCGTACCCGCGACTCAATGAACGAGGACTACTATCATGAAGGTCAAGCTCAAGATTGAAACGCAATGGCTTGAACTAGAACGTAAGAGTATGTCCAGAATGAAGCAGGATTATGAGGCCTGGGAACGTCAGACACTGAAGAAGGCTCAAAATGCTAAAGACCTTCGAGGACTTCGTGAAGTGTTTTACCAGCTGGGAGACCGGTGGGAATTTGATCAAGCGACTGGAGCTTGGCTCGGAAGTGGCGAACCACTTGATGCTGTGGGTCTGATACTAAAAATGCCAGGATTAGAACCCAATAAGGAGCGCTTCGTTCTCTACGCAGTGATGGCTTATTCAAAAGGCTTTACACAGAAGTTTGATCATCTAGGAGACAAAGAGCGAATCATTGTTGAGAGGGATACAAAGACTGGACGCCTATCTGTTTGGAGCACGACCGGACATGGGGCGATGGATATTTTTCCTTCGGACCTATCTTCCTTTAAGACCCTTGAGTCCGCTCTTGAAACCTGTCATCTTGTTGCTCAGCCTGGTGATCATGCATTGCGGATTGAAATTCCAGGGTCTTCAGGTTTGCTGGACTTCATGAGTAAGCGACTTTGGGAAATTGCTGGTGGCAACAAAGATTTCACGGTGAATAGAATTGATGTTTTAACAGTCACTGATATCGAGGAATCAATGGATTTCAAATTTCACAGATATGCAAAATCCGTAGTTGAGCTCGATAGGGTTTGGAGAAAGCTCCGTGTGGGGACCTTCGATTTTGCTAGGGGAAAGATGTTGGACAAGATACCGGACCACATTGAAGCGAGGGACAACCAGACGCTACGAAAGATTGAGGGTCTCCTGCACCTTCTCTGGTTTCAACCTCCTGTTGCACAATTGAAAGCAATTGCAAAATTTCATAACGAGCTATCGACAGAACCCACCCCAACAGAAACACAACGATTTTTCATACCCTATCTAGGAGAGCTTGCATATTCTCTCACTGATGTTACTGAGAAAGCCAAGTATCTGAAATGGAAGAGTGTGATTGAGAAGAAAGATTTCAGTAAGAGTGATGTCTTCAAGGGTCTCGATCTTTCTGAACTTGCTAAGGACGCATTTGTTGTTGCACTGGAAGATATTCTCCGTGAACATACATTGGCATACATCGGGTACCCTGAACGGTCAACAATGAAGGATAAAATCTTACGAGGCTTGCTTGGGATTCTGATTCTTCCATTACGGCTTCTTACGTCATTCAAAGCGGCAGTAATTAGAATGACGAAGAAGATAATACCCCTGCCATTTTGGAAAACCGAAGCGACCAGTGAAGAAACTCCTAAACCAATTAATGAATCTGTCAAGGAAGCACAACGATGACACGGATTGGTATAATCGGAAATGGAGTGGCCACAACTACTGCAATTCGTGAAATCAGAGGAAAGAATCAAACTATTGAGATTGATGTATTTACGGACGAGAGGCACCCGTATTACCCTCGACCTAACCTAATCGACCTCATTGCAAATCGTCGCACAGTCAAGGAAACAATACGACACGATTTGGATTGGTACTTGAAGAATGATGTCGATCTTTTCCTCTCAACGCCTGTTTTCCAAATTGATACTGAGAAAAAGAGAGTCATCTCGACTTCTGAAGATTATGGCGATTATGATTCTCTACTCATTGCTGTAGGAAGCCGACCTTTTATTCCTCCATTCGAGGGTATTCACAAAAATAATGTCCATGTCATTCGTACCTTGGATGACGCTTTGGATATTCGTGAGGCTGTGAAAGGAGCTGGTCGAGAAATCGTCATCGGTGGTGGAATACTCGGAATTGAGCTAGCTGCTGCCATGAAGGAAATTGGTGGTGACCCTATTGTGGTCGATTATGACAACCGTCTTCTCCCTATCCAACTGGATGACCTGGGTAGTAGTGTTCTGGCCAAACAACTGGAGAAGAAAGGAATTCAAGTTCTCTTCGGATATGAATGTCGAGGGATTACTGGCGAAGATGATGCAACTGGTATTGTGTCTACCCAGGGAGACGAGATTAAAGGAGACCTCGTTGTCATTGCAACAGGAGTTCGATCGAACACGATTATTGCAAAGAATTCTGGTATTGATTTCCACCACGGGATAACAGTTGACGATTACATGCAGACTTCAGCCAAGGGAGTCTTTGCTGCTGGTGATTGTATGGAACATAATGACTTGTGGTATGGGATAATCCCTTGGGCAACTGCAACCTCAAGAATAGCCGCAAAAAATATGATTGATTTTGGTAGCGCGAGATTTGGTGGGATAACCCCTTCTAATCAGTTACAGGTCGCGGGTATTGATTTGACAAGTATCGGTCTTGTCCATCCTGAGTCGCCTGATTTCGAGGCTGTTGTATCAGTTGATATGGAGGAAGGTAGGTATTTCAAAGCAGTCTTGAAAGATCATGTGCCTGTAGGAGGAATCGCTCTAGGAAGTCGTAAAGTTGCAATGCATCTGCGTAGTCTGATTATGAAGGGTGAACGGGTTTCAGCCATTAATGAGACCATCTTCGAAGCTGATTAATCAACATCGACTGGAGTGATGAAACAATTTATTTGTCGAGCTCTTACTCAATATTGATCATGTCGGTGGGTGACGGAGATCTAGAGGAACGTACTACTTCAATAGTAAGATGGATGAACACAATCCGCATCCCACTATATCTTTGCGTTACTTGGGTTCAGTTCAATATCCTCTCAGACGATGTCGGGACTGTACTTGTACCTCTTGGTCTTGCTTTCCTAGATACAATCATGGTGATATGGGGGAACAGGAGAAAGACGGGTTTAGGACTCTTTGCGTTTATACTCTCGTCTCTATCACTGGGTATAGCTGTGTACTCTCTTCAACCTTTTATTGGAGGTTTTATGATAGGTTGGTATTCATCACATCCTCTAGTTATAGAGCAGCTTCTAATGCTCTATCTTGGTCTGATTGTAGCCTTGGTTTCTTTAGCGGAGATTGTCGCCCTACTGAATGAATCACTGAAATTCAAAGAAAAAACACCCGGACCGGTTTTCGAAATTCGGACCTATGAAAACTGAGGGCTAATGAAGAAAGAAATCTTCGCTCCAGTTTCTTCCAAGGCTAAGACCTCAATCTAATTTCTTTGTCAATGGTCCATAGCGATTGCAATCTCACTTGGTGAAACATTGGCTTCCTTTGTTTTGATATCTTTTCTGTACCACGGATTACCAAAGGCCACCACTGTAAAGACCATGGACAACATTAACAGAATATCAGGAACATAGAAGAATCCTGATACTAACAATGGGACCCTGAGGATCTGACTGGCCATACCACAGATAATGGAAACTATCATGAGATCGCTTCGCACTTCCTTCAGTCTTCCAGTCTTCCATGTTATGATAAATGTAGCCATCATTACAAATCCAAACATGAGAATCAAAGGAATTGTAGTTATCATGATGAAACCCTCAGTTGCACCAAATAATGCCATCACTACCCAATAGGCTAAGAAGAGCAACACCAGCCTGTTATGATACCTCTGTATCTTTGGTGCCCATATCTGGAATAGTGCACCTAGAACCGGAACGACTGAACCGCCAATTATGAGAGAACGGATTCGGAACAGCTCGAGCGATTGAGGGATAAATCCAATATTCGGGAGTGTAAGAAGGAATATTTGTAGTGCTTGGCAAAAAGTAGTGATTGCAAACACCAGTGGCAGGTCTGTCATCAGCCTTGTTTTTTGTCGACGCCAGAGTCGAAATAAATAGACTCCAATTGCACCTGAGAGTGATATTGTTACTATACTGGAGAGAATTACTAAGTCTGTACCTATCTGCATTATTATCATACCTCGTCTATATTCTCATTACATCATCTTCTGTTCTTGAGAGACCAAGCAACATTTTTCGAGTTCTCTCTTGGACTACTTTTTGAACAATGAAACGGTCTCCTACTTTGGATAGACGGCAATTAGTGTCATCTGATACAATTTAAGCCCCGAGAATTAGATTGAAGGTTCGGGTTGCTCTTTTTCTGTGAGAAAACTACCGCAACGTTTACACTTGAACTCTTTAGATGTACTATCAATTGGAACTGAAAATGTTCCTTGTTCACTGCAGGTATAACAAGTGATTGAAACCTCCCTGTATTCAACTGGGTCCTTTGCACCTTTGACATAGATTGGATCAACGGTTCCTGAGAACACCCAATCTAAACACCATCCTCCTGCGGTGACAATAATGATTATCATTAAGATAAATTGGACCGGGTCCAACGACTCATCTCTCCTAACCACAAATTCATCAAATTCTATTACGGATGTTTAAGATAAATCCTTTCAATAACTCAGTTGTGAGCAATGAAATAATCAATCGTAGAAAAAGAAAGAGGGGCTGCAGTTTCCTGCAGCCGGGTTATGCCTAGATTGCAGCAGGTGCCATTGTGAGCTCAAGTCTGCTCACCAGCTCTTTGTATCGATTACGAATTGTCACTTCCGTGACTCCGCTTACCCTTGAGATGTCACGTTGTGTGACTCTGTTGTCTGTCATAATCGAGGCAATGTAGATCGCAGCCGCTGCTATACCCCGTGGGTCACGTCCGCTCACTAGATTCCTGACTTGCTTGGCCTTCTTGATGATGTCCATTGTTATTCTCTGAACCTCTGCTGGTAAGCTGAGGTCCGATATGAAACGTGACACATAGTTCTCAGGCGATGAGATAGGCATTCTCAGCTTAAGCTTGGTCACCAGCATTCGATAGTGGGCAGCTATCTTCTTCTTGGACTCCCTGCTGTGTTCGGCTATCTCCTCAATCGAGCGTGGCGAACCTCTGCGCCTGCAAGCAGCATATACTGCCGCGGCTGCAGTTGCATCGATTGACCTGCTCCGCCATAGCCTTCCAACTATTAATTTGCGGTACATTCTTGCAGCGTGTTCTCGCATGCCGTGAGAGAGTCCTAGTTGCGAGGACAGCCTGTCAATCTCAGTCATTGCTTGGGCGAGGTTACGGTCTAGCGAGCTATGAACACGCGTCCGTATCTGCCATTTTCTGAGTCGATATATTTGCGCTCTCTGCCTGGCATTGAAGGTTGAACCCTTCGAGTCTCTATCACGCCAATCTATCATAGTTGATAGACCTTTGTCGTGAAGTGCGTAGCTAGCGGGTGCACCAGTTCTAGCGCGTGAGTTGCGCTCGTCAGATGTGAATGCTCTCCACTCAGGTCCGGTATCGATACGATGGTCGCTCAATACGAGACCGCATGTGGTGCAGATCACTTCTCCCTTTGCTTTATCCCGGACTACATCAAAGCCACCACATTCGGGGCATGATTGGTCGGGTGTTTCAATAGTCTTTATTTCATCTTTTTTAGTTTCATCAATATTGGATGCCATTTGTGTATCTGTACCCTCCAACGTGCTCTGGGTATTTAGAGGGCCCAGACCCCTCTTGTTCAATCAGATTCGTTTTTCTCTTACACACTTGATTATCACGGCGCCATTGTTATGTTTAGCTTCTGTACAATCTCTTTGTAGCGGTTACGAACCGTTACTTCGGTCACTCCCGCTGCCATTGCGATGTCCCGTTGTGTCACTCGAGAATCCATCAGGATCGAGGCGATGTATATTGCAGCAGCTGCGAGTCCTCGTGGGTCTCGCCCTGTGACTAGTGTTCGATTTTGTTTCGCCATATCAAGAATCTCAAGTACTTTTTGCTGAACCTTCCCAGGAAGGTTGAGTTGGGTGATGAAGCGGGGTACGTAATTTGCTGGATCTGATATCGGCATTCTCAGTTTCAGCTTCTCCACTAATAGGCGGTAGTGCTGACCTATTTTCTTCTTACTCACCCGTGAGTGTCGTGATATCTCTTCTAGGGAACGTGGTGCTTTTCTCAATCTACAAGCAGCATATATTGCTGCTCCAACCATTGCGTCTATTGACCTGCTTCTTGCAAGTCTCCTGACGATTAATTTTCGATAAAGAAGTGCAGCCAATTCCTTGATGCTCTTCGTCAGTCCCAGCTGTGAGGAAAGTCTGTCTAGCTCAGACATTGCCTGAGCCAAGTTCCTGTCTACACTGCTGTGAACGCGTGTACGAATCTGCCATTTTCGTAAGCGGTATATTTCTGAACGTTTCTTTGCTGTGAATCTCTTTCCTTGTGAGTCATGGTCACGCCAGTCTATCATTGTAGATAGCCCTTTGTCATGGATTGCGTAGTTGGTTGGGGCTCCCGCCCTGGATCTTGCATCTTTCTCATCGCTTGTAAAGGCACGCCACTCAGGACCTGTATCAATTCTGTGTTCACTGACAACTAGTCCGCATGTCGCGCAGATACGTTCTCCTTTCTCAAGATCTTGTATGACCTCGCGACCCCCGCATTCGGTGCATGTGAAGCCCGATGAGGGTTTGGCACGGTCTGGTTGCTTCCGATCTGTTTTAGATGACATTGTCCGACTACCTCTCCTTTGAAACAGGGTTTAGTCTTTTGTAATCTTAAAGTCATTCAGTGCTTCGTAGCGCAGAAGTACGATTAGAATACGTTCAGTCCCTATTTTGTTTCCACTTAGTGATTAATCACATCACTTATATAAGATAGAATCATTTCTGCCTTAAAAGTCTTTCGCCTAACTCCGACTAGGAAGTTTTCCTCGTACTATCTCTGCCGTAGAAACTTTTCGATATAAGGTTTTAGTCTGGACAGTACACCATTGTTAACGTCCATTTTGATGATAATTGCTCCTTCAAGATCCATTAATAGTTGTTCAATTCGAATTCCGGACAGGGAGCTCTAGGGCAATACTAATCCACATGTGCCGCATAAGAGAATATCTTCCTCAGGATCTTGTACGAATTCACACCCTCCGTATTCTGGACACGGAAATCCGGTATAGCTCTTTGAACGATCAGGGTGCTAACGATCTGTCATAGTCCTATCCACTTCTTCATGATGCATCCATATTAGCCTATTTGCACATACAGATTTCCTCTGTCAAATTCTTGAAAGCCTTCTCAATATTCTCCCCGGTATTCAGTCTGATGAACATGATTGGAACTGATAGTGTTTCTGCAATCTCCCGGAGTGCAGCTGTTTGACCTTTGAGCAGCTTCTTGGATCGGTCAACAACCATGATGACAGGTAAACGATGACCGAGGTGAATATCGACAGAGTTCATTATGTTCGATAACTCAGAAGGAAGGGTTTCTCTGAATGGATCTGCACACAACACAACTCCTGAGAATCTTCGGAAGTAGTCACGAGGTTCTATAGTACTATAGAGTTCCCATACCCACGGACCATGTAGCTCCAAGTCTAGCTCAAAAGTTGTGACGACCCCGTCCTGTGAGACCGAGATGAGTTTGGTCCACTCATCCTCGGGCCAAGGTTCTTCGAGTGATTCCTTGGCTAGTGTCCTTGGATCGGTGAGGTTTCTATCAAGTAGTTTAGCACAGAGACTGAATCCAAGTTCCTCGTCTCCAGCAACGAGTATCCTATATACCTCAGGTCTCGAACTCAGAGTTGTTACCTCCTAACCCTGTATTATGTGTCTCAATGGCATTTAAGGGAGACGTCGCATCATAACTTCGACAGACTGTGTAGTTTAAACGTGATGTTGACATATACAATACTGGAGGAGCATCGGGCTTGAGTGAAGACAGGAAACCAATAATCGATGTTGCCAATATCAAATCGAAGAAAGACGCCAAAAGCGCAGTCCAAAAACTGAGTGATGCGATACACTTCCACAATTATCGATATTATGTATTAGACTCTCCAGTCATTTCCGACATGGAATATGACCAGCTTCTTCTTCAGCTCCAAGAACTAGAAGATAGATACCCTGATCTCATGGAATCAACATCCCCGACTCAACAAGTGGGTGGTGCACCAAGAGAAGAATTGGGTCTTGTGCCACATCCAATACCGATGGTCAGTCTGAAAACCGTATACGATGAAGATGATGTCCATTCCTTTGATGATACCTGTCGAAGTGACCTTGGAATAACTCAGGTCGAGTATATTGCTGAACCCAAATTCGACGGCTTGGCTGTAGAGCTAGTGTATGAAAAGGGGAGTCTGGTTGTGGCTTCTACAAGAGGAGATGGTGAAACTGGTGAGGATGTTTCAGCCAATATCAAGACCATAAAGGAGCTACCTCTAGTTCTCATGTTTCGCGATAAGATGAAACCTCCTGCAAGACTTGTGGTCCGAGGAGAAGTTTACATAAGCTATGCTCGTTTTAATGAGTTGAATCAAAGACGTGAAGAAGAGGGAGAACCCCGATTTGCCAATCCTCGCAATGCTGCAGCAGGGTCTCTTCGTCAACTTGATCCTACGGTGACTGCCAAGAGATCTTTGCAGATTTTTCTTTATGGAGTAGCCGAAGCCACTGGATATTCTTTCAAAACACAATGGGAAGTACTTCACACCCTTCCAAAGTGGGGTTTCAAAGTGAACACTGACCAAGCTCGAATCTGCAAGGGAATTGATGAAGCACTCGAGTATCACAGAGAGATTAATGAGAAGAGAGATGGTCTTCCCTATGAGATTGATGGTGTTGTTTTCAAGGTAAACAACATTGCTGACCAAGCAAAATTAGGAATGCGGGTCAGAAACCCACGATGGGCTATTGCATACAAGTTCAAAGCTAGACAAGAAACAACTCAACTTCTTGGGATCACTGTACAAGTAGGACGCACTGGTCGGCTAACACCTGTAGCAGAGCTTGCTCCAGTGAATATAGGTGGAGTAGAAGTTTCGAGAGCTTCACTTCATAATCTAAGCGAGATAGAGCGAAAGGACATTCGGATAGGAGACACAGTCGTAGTTGAACGTGCTGGAGACGTGATCCCTCAGGTTGTGCGACCAGTCGAGGAGAAGAGGTCCGGTTCAGAGAAAGTGTTCAACATGCCCTCGAGCTGTCCTATTTGTGGAGGAGAGGTTTCTGTCAGTTCTGACAAAAGGACTGCAGTCTGCATGAACAGCCTATGTCCGGCGCAGCTCAGAAGGAGCATAACTCACTTTGCATCGCGTAGCGGGATGGATGTTGAGGGTCTTGGGCGAAAGAGAGTGGACCAGATAGTTGATGCTGGTCTGATCACTAGTGTTGCCTCTTTATACTCTCTCACAGTTGAAGAGCTTGCAAGCCTTGAGCGATTTGGAGAGCGTTCAGCTCAGCTCCTCGTTGATGAAATTGCGAAGAGTAAGAATCAACCCTTTCATCGCCTACTCTCTAGTTTGGGTATACCTCATATTGGTACTCAAACTGCAAAAGTTCTAGCAAAGAAATTTGGTTCGATGGAAAAGCTTATGGAAGCCTCGATGGTCGAGCTACTTCAAATTGAATCAATTGGTCCCGAAGTGTCACAAAGTATCACTCAGTACTTCGCAGATGAGAATGCGAGAAATGTGATCTCAGAATTGACACTTGCAGGTCTAACTATGACTGGTAAAGAAGAGACTCTTTCTGAACAACCTTTTGCTGGAATGACTTTCGTCTTTACTGGTACCTTAACCAAGTGGAACCGTGATGAGGCTGCGAATATTGTGGAGAATCTCGGAGGTAAGTCTCCCTCCAGTGTTAGTAAGAAAACAACCTATGTTATCGCCGGCCCAGGTGCTGGTTCGAAACTGAAGAAAGCACAACGCCTTGGTGTTCAGATATTGACAGAGGATGAATTTGCAGAGCTAATCAAATAATGGATAGTGAGAAGTAATCTGCTGTATTGATATCTCAACTATTTACTCACGACTCTAGAGACTTAAGGTACCGTGCCATTTTCTCAATGGTCTTTGGATTGACGACGTGCTCAATTTCACATGCATCATTTTCCGCGATATCCTCATCCACACCAATCATGAGGAGGAAATCAAGGATTGTCCTGTTGCGTTGATTCAGTTTCTTTGCGACAGCAATACCTTTCGTTGTAAGTTCCACATTTTGATACCTGCGATACTTGACCATGCCCATGCTATCGAGTTTCTGAAGCGCAGCAGTCACGCTCGGTGCTTTCACACTCAGTCGATCAGCCATATCCGAAACAGTGGCTGAACCAAGTTCATCATGTAGCTCATGTGCCACCTTGATATACATCTCTAGTGCTTTCGTGAGTTCGATATCATTTTCTAGAGTCATTATCTATTACCTCCGCCCATACTAGCATATGCTTTTCCTTTCTCAGTAACAAAGAACGCCTGTCCTGCGGAATTTATCGTGTCACATCCTGCAGAGCTATGACAACCTGAACATGCAGGACTTTCCAAGCAGTCATCAACTTCAGTTCTCAGAAAATCTCGTTCAATCAAGAGGCGCATGATATCATTAAGAGTTTCAAGTTGCATTCCAATGCGACGAGCTATCTCTTTCTTGTCAAGAATTCCTTCCTTTACAATAAGTTGGAGTACTCTCTTTATCATAGTTTTTGCCCTCCGACGCTTTTACCGAGTATCTTTTCCTTCATCTTCCCAATTACCCCGAGTGAGCCTGTTCCAGTCAAAAGAATGATGAACATCCATAATGATGGTGTGATGTCAGCGATGATACTCCACGTGAGCCAGTCTTCAAATTGAAATAGCCATCCAAGAGCATTCGTAAATATCACTAGGACTTGGAGTGCGAACATCACCGCAGCTAGAATATATCCAACCGCAATGAAGGCGTACCCCTCCTGATTATTATCCAATAGTGGTCTAATTCCAATCAAAAAGACAAACGCTACGATGATTAACAGAAACCCGCCAATCAAATCCGAGAATCCAATAATCGGTGCGATGATTCCTATACTAGAGAGAACCTGAATGGACCCAGCAAGAAGATAACCAAGACCTATTACTAATGTAAAGAATGCAGGCCATCTTCCTTCTTCAGGTAAATTGAGCCCGCCCCTATACAAAGAAGGCACCTCCAATGATGATGACCAAGAGTGCAACGATGTAAGCTAGTATAAGCTGGTACACTATAGAAAATCCAGTCCATTTCAAAGAACCCGTTTCTCTCTTTATTACTCCCACCGTAGCTAAACAAGGAATGTAAAGAAGTACAAAGACCATTAATGCAACTGCACTCAATGGCGTTATGCTTGAAATCAGAGCAGTTTCAAGGGTAATTCCTCCAACCGCATATACTATCGCAAGTGATTGAATGACAGCTTCCTTTGCCAGGAAACCAAAGATTAACCCAGTTACGACTTGCCAGCTAAACCCAAGTGGCTGAAAGACCGGTTCGAAGAACTGACCGAGAATAGCTGCAAAGGACTCGCCTACTGGTACACTTACTCCTGCAGGTCCAAAAGATGACAATGCCCACATAATGATACTCCCTGCAAGCAGGTATGTTCCAGCTGTCTTCACGAATTGTATTCCTCGGTCCCACATGTGTCTGAAGGAACCGTGGGCGGTTGGTATTTGGTATTGAGAAAGCTCCATAATCATTGAAGATGATTCTTCTCTCAGAATGGTCTTCTTGAAAATTATCGCCATCGTGATGGCCATCACGATACCAAGCATATACATGAAAAAGACTACAGTCCCAGCTATTGTTGGAAAGAAGACACCAGCTATCAGAATGTAGATGGGGAGTCTTCCTGCACATGACATTAGTGGACTGACAAGTATCGTTGTGAGTCGGTTTGACTTTCCATCTACAGTCCTTGTAGCCATTACTGCTGCAACACTACAACCAAAACCCAAGAGGAGGGGAATGAACGACCTTCCGTGCAATCCCATCTTCATCATAAACCGATCCATGACAAATGCTGCTCTTGATAGGTATCCAGTGTCCTCAAGGATTGAGATTGCTAAGTAAAGAAAGAATATTGGTGGGACAAACGTGAGGATGAATCCCACTCCGCCTAGTATTCCATTTGTTAGCAATGATGCTACTAATGGATTTGGAATCTGAGATGTATACGTTCCAAGCCATGCAAAGATCTGAGTGATCATTTCCATGAAAACGAGAGATATCTCGAATGTGAAATGAAACATAGCCCACATTACAACGAGAAATATTGGTAGGCCGAGATAACGATGAAGTAGAACTCGATCAAGCATATCACTGAGAATCCATTTGCCTTGGCCCGGTTCATAGACCTCACAAAGTATGTTGCCGATGACCTCGTATCTTTCATCTGCAAGCAGAATCTGAGGATCAATAGAATCGAAATCTAGTTCTGCTTCCTGTTCACCATCTTTGGTCATAATGTCACCCCCAGAACACGTTCTCGAATTTCAGATTTAACAAACAATGAGAGAATCTCAGGGTCTCGCTCAAGGACTTTGAGGGCGAGCCATCTAGGAGGAAATCTATCTAGAAGTTCTTTCTCTTCTTGAAGTATAGAAACAAGTTGTTTGAGCTTGGACTCCACTCTTGGACTATACTTGATTGTTGGAGGTTTCAATTCCTCGAATTCACCGTGATGATGGAATTTGGGGTGATAGTGTAGGTGATTACCATCATCAACATCTCCTGCAGTATGAATTGGTAATGATTCATCATCCGGCGAAACCTCTCGAAAGTGTGAGGGAATTGAGGTCAAGATTGCGTCCTTCAGTTCTTCAATTCCTTCCTTTCGAGTTGCAGTAGTTGTAACTATTGGAGCTCCCAGATATCTTGAAAGTCCCTCGATATCAATACGGTCTCCTCTGGTCTTGACAATGTCATACATATTTAGCGCAACAACTAGATTGACTTGTAGTTCGATAAGGAGCAATGTAAGGTACAAGTTCCTCTCTAATTGTGATGCATTGAGTATATCAACCACAATGTCTGGACGATGGTCGACAATGTAGGACCGCGCTACCTTTTCGTCTTCGGAAACTGCACTGAGACTGTACACACCAGGTAGATCAACGACCTCGAACTCGATACCGTGATGTACGAAATATCCCTCTTTCTTCTCTACCGTTTTCCCTGGCCAATTACCAGTGTGCTGTTTCATCCCTGTGAGACTGTTGAATATGACGGACTTGCCTACATTAGGATTGCCAATCAATGCAACACGAACTCTCACTTTGCCTCCCCCAAGATTTCTACAATCACTTTGCTCGCAAGACCATGTCCAAGTGCAATTCTAGTCCCCCTAACCTCTACAAGTACCGGTCCTCGCCCTCTGCCATGAATTACTTTGAAAGTGCACCCCGCTGTAAGACCGAGGTCCAGAAGCCGTTTATTTATCCGTCTCTGACCGGCCTCATGCCAATTCTCTTTCTGTTGTTCTGAGTGTTCGTGATGTTTCCCTCTTCTATTTTGCCAACCTTTTCGCTTTCCATGCTTGCCTTTCCCAGGTCTGACCTCT
>SOKL01000155.1 GCA_004376265.1 Candidatus Thorarchaeota archaeon | reverse complement strand
TCCCTGAAACCTGCATAGAGAGCAAATGAAGCTCCAATAATCAGGTTCACTAGCTGTGTTACTAGCATGGTCCAGCTCACCAAGGACAAACCAAATCCGTGAACTGAAGATAGAACTCCACTCCTTGTCACCCAAGTAGCAAAAACCACAGTGATGTAACCCATCACTAGGAATGAGTCCCGAAGAACGTCATTCTTTTTCAACGTGGGTTTGGCGTGATAGAAAGCAGTGACCAACAACCAAGGAATCAAAGATGTGGTTTCAACTGGGTCCCATGCCCAATACCCACCCCAACCTAGCACGATATATGCCCAATAGCCACCTATGAAAATTCCAGCTGAGAGCATTATCCAAGAGGCGACAGTGTTTAACCGTGTGAACGATTCTACAACTGGAATCTTATCCTGATTTCTCTCCTCAGACCTCATTGTAAACCCAGCTAGTTTTATTGCAAATGGGACAAGGAGTAGTGCATAACCAATGAAGATGATGGGTGGGTGGACTACATTCCATATTGTCGATAGCAGAGGGTTCAATCCATAACCGTCGGTTCTAACAACTTCAGACACTCTGAAAGGATCTGCAACAAGTGCATTAACAGCTATCAATGCTGACTCTATGACCATAATCATAGCGGCTCTCGATACAAGTTTGTCGTCTTCATAGCCTCGTGTAACCACTCGAAAAGCAAAATACAATCCGAATGATAGGAATGTCCAGAACACAAGAGAACCTGACTGGCCTGCCCAGAGTGCGGATAATTTCAGCAATGGATCAGCAACAAGATTCGTCGTTTCGTTTACATAGTCGTACTGGAACTGATTGGTAAAAATCAGCACACCCAGCCAAACTACGGCTCCAAGAGCAGCCAAGAAACTGGTCGTTGATGTAATGAATGAATAGGTTTCATATCGTCTGAGTCTTGGACCCAGTAACAGAATTATCGCATCCAGTGCACCAATTGCGACAGCAGTAATTAAGAGAATTGTACCTAAATCCATCTTAGTATCTCCTTAGTGTAGGTTATGCCCTCCTCCTAGGCCCTCGACGTCTTGCCCGTTTTCGTGCTGCTTTCTTCCCCTCACGTTGAGCTTCGCCAACATCTCTATTCCGGATTCGAACAAACGAATAACCGACAACAGGTGCAGCGATAAGACCAGCAACAGCAACTATTTGAAAAGCTGCAAAAGGCTCGACATTGATTGGAGGTCCAAGAATGGTGAGCCTGTATAGAATGCTCACCCCAACATTGCCTGCCTCGTCCTCAGCCTCGCAGTAGAACTCAATTTCATCCCCACCACTAAACTCACCTAGAATGATTCGCCAGATCCACGAATGTCCATCAATCCCGACAAGTGTCATATTCAACGGATCGAATAATCCTTCATTCAACCTCCACCATAATTTGCATGAGATAGTGTGACTATGTTGAGGAAACTCCTTTGTTTCAATGTCAATGACAACTTCATCGCCCACTCGTACTTCGTCAACTGGATAGATTGTCTTTAGATATACACCTGGAGCAAAAACATCCTCACGTACAATGAAGTAATAGGATCCTGCAATGAAGGTGCGTCCCACGGTGTCATTAGCAAAGACCAGAAAATTCACGCTAGTTCCATCTTCAAGAGTTCCCAATGTGTTGTTGTACACTCCATTAATTGTGGGACTCTCAAACAGTTGCAAAATTCCGATTGTAATGTTGGTCCCTTTGGTCATGGTGTAATTAACATAGACAATATCAATTCCGTCAGCATCGAGTGCAGTAGCTGCAAAACCAATTACGTCTTCAGGTCGAGGATTGGTTGGTGAAATTCTTACGTGACTCACAATCGGTAGTCCATAATTCCAAATACGCTCTAGACCAAGTATCGCTTGTGCCTGTATGGCAGTATAGTGTACTTCCCAGGCAGGATCTATGACACCCCACTCTTGGTTACTATTGCCTACAAATCCCTCATCGACGGATTCCCACAAACGCGCCAAAACTAGCTCGAGTGTGTCAATAACCATTCGAATCGGGAACAACTCGTCAGTGGCCTCATACAAATCCTCCAAAGCTAAGATAATTTGGAACTGGATTTCAGAGTACTTGTAGAATTTGACATCCTCGTCATCGTTAGGATCATATGGAATCCCATTAAGCGTTTCCGCAAACCAACCTCCTTCATTGGGATCCCAGTTGGTAGCAAGTAGCGCGTCAAGAACATCAGAAGCTGTATTGGTGTAGTTTACGTTTCCAGAGTCCTCAAACCCTCTCACTAATGCTCTCATTGCGAGTGAGTTTATGTCGGTTATAATCGTGTGGGCTGGTCTTAGTCCTGGAGCGACAAACAGAGCACTTCCATTCCTCTTTACAGCGAGTTTGAGACCCATGAATTCCATGTCGATATAATACTTCATTCTACCTTGAATTAGTGACAATGTTTCATGAGCCATCGCAGTCAAGGTGGAATTCCCAGTGGAACTACCAACATCAAAAAGTACAGAAGCGCCAAGAGCAATATGGTCCAGTCGCTTTCCATCATTCGGGTATACCTCATCAAAGTAATCAGGTACAGTGAGTGACCCGTTTCTCATTGTAAAGAAGAAGAACCCTCCATATATTGGATCATACAACATGTCTGACAGACACCTAATTGCGCTCTCTTTTTCTGTCGTGAAATCAAGTGTAGCATTAATTGACTCAGCCACATCAAGAGCCCAATATGCGTATGCTTGGATTCCTGCTCTTTTGGTCTGTGCAATTTCAGTGTCAGAAAATTCGTTAATGTAGAAACCTGGGTATACGGGATCTAGAAATAGGTCCACCATTTTATTCGCAGCCCTACTTACTCCAATTGAATACGTCTGGTTACCAGTTATTTCATACGCCCGTGCAATTGCTGTGATAAACCAGTAATAGGTTGCCAAACTGGAACTTATTTGGAATATCTCCCAAATAGCATCACCTGAATGGAATACCCTCCCATCTGAAAAATTCAGAAGTTTATTGAACATCACATCAATTGTGGCCTCAGCGAAGTCCTGGTATGATGATATGTTATACTCTTCTTCTTGCGATAGGATTGTTGCCCTTGCATTCTCACGTATGTCTAATCTATACTCTGGACTAACAGTGATGTTTGCACCCAGAGTTAGTGCGTTCAACATCACAATGGCAAATATTGCCATACAGATGACTTTTGTTTTCATAGTTTATCGTTCCTAAGGGATATATTGCGCGCAATTTCATTGCACTTTTAAAATTCAGGGTATGGATGTGTTGGACTTGTAGGAGCTGAAAGAAAAAGGGATCCAGATGCCTAAGCATCTGGTATCACCCGTACGAATGTTTGTTTCTAACAGCGTCTATCGACGTCTGCCAACCAAAACTCCTAGGAGTAGGCCAACAACAATACCACCTGCGGCACCACCAACAATAATCAGAGTGCTATCGACCGGAACACCAGTAGTTGGTGTTGGGACGACTGGATCAGGCATATTTTCATAGAAGTATGCCTTAGCATCCAGAAAGTCTCTGAAAGCTTCATTCACCGCTTCGAATGTTTCAGGAGGATCATGGAACCCTTCAGAGCCATCGTAGCCATAGTAGTGTGCTACCTCAACTGCTTCGTCAACCATATCTAGTACATCAGATACTAGAGTGTAGTCGGCGTCTGCTGTTGCATTGTAGGCCATTACTATTACTTCGAAAGCTGCTGCTTGAGTCTCAAAGTCCTCAATCAATTCTTCGAATGCTGAATTAATCTCTTCAAGTTGGTTTAGTGCCCATTCTACAGTTCCATTGTGGCATTCATCTGCTTGACCACAAGCGATGTCTGGATCGACAGCGAATGTGTGGTTCAAGAAAGCGCTCAGACCAGGTGTTAGATCATAACCGTGGCAGTCTATACATTCAACACCAGCAAGATTGTGAGGTCCACCAATCCAAACTGTGTAGGATGGATGGTGAGAACCAACGTGACACAGACCGCAAAGCTCGGAAGCATTGACGGCGCGTATCATAGCTGGACCTACAGCAGACCAATTTCCGTGTACGGAGTGGCATGCTGGACAGCTTACTGAGTTGAGGCTAACGTCTGCAGGGTCAAAAGTTCCCTCTTGGTCGATAAAGCCTTCTGTAGTCATGCAGTGTGTGCAGGATGAACCTGCGTGGCTGCTTGTTCTTAGATCCGTTAAAGAGTTGGCATGGGCAGAGTCTGACCATTGCTGGTATTGATATGGATGTTCTCCACTACCAGTGTGGCAAGTCGCGCATGCATCACCCGAATAGTCGACAGTAGGTGTTCCATCGTGGCACGCAAAACAGTTGACTCCTAGGGCATCATATGCTGGAGTGCCTGTGGAGTTATCCCAACCGCTTGTGTGACATTTAGAACATGACGCATTAAAGAATGCAACAGTAGTTGTGTAATGCGACCCAATACTGACGTGAGTCCCGTTAGTGGTGATGTGAGTTGCATGGCCTGTCCCAGTCCAGTTGCCGTATTCGTCAGCATGACAAACAGAACAATCAGACGGATCAGTTCCGAAATTCGGAGTTGCAAGCACACCATCACTGTGAGCCTCGTTCCCAATCAAATTGATTGGAATACCGGATCCAGTTGGTCCTAGGAGAATGGCGAAACCAATTAGGCAAAGGAACAGGTAATAACCTGCTACCCTGCGCTTGTTGACCCCTGGGGTCACTTCAGTGTAGTACACCATTGATTTATTCACCAAACTCTAAAGATTTGGGTATGTTTTTCCGAGAATCTCCACCATAAAAGTATGTTGTATTCAGACTAGTTAATCATTCGTCTAGTCTTTTAAACTGTAATTCGAGATTTCCAACCGGTTACGTAATGGGTTCTTTTGTTATCTTTTTGGTTCAATCCGTAATTTTTTAAGCGAAGCTATTTCACCTCGGCTCAGTTACCTGGAACTATAATCAGGATACTATAGTACTGAAAAGATATAGTAATCGGTGGCTTTCATGAAACGAAATGTCATAATAGGACTTGTTGTTTTTGCAGCGACCATGTTATTGGTGCTTGGTGCTGGAAATGTTCTTGCTAACCGTGAAGCTGAATCAAATTGTGCAGGTTGTCACAATGACGCAACTGGTTTAACAATCACGATGGCTTCATCAATTGATGTAGCCCCTGGTGAAACCTTTCAGTTGGATGTGACAGCAACTGGTTTATCACAGGACGTATTTGTATTGAGGATACCCGATAATGTTGATGACAATTCAGATTTCACAATCGTGATCCCCGATGTTCCTGATGATCCAGGACTTGTGAGTGATGATGATGCATACGACCAAGATCCTACTGCAAATGCAATTCAGACAACATAC
>SOKL01000167.1 GCA_004376265.1 Candidatus Thorarchaeota archaeon | reverse complement strand
TCAATGAATATAATATACTTGGAACACGTGTTCAAAGAATTGAGGCAACCGCTTCTCCCATTCAGCAAAGTGACTTCACCGAAGTGCATTCCAATGCAAAAATCATACATTTCTCCCCACTGACACCTACCGAGGTTGGCACCTCCTGCTATGAAACCGCGCGTGAAGAAGGCGCCCTGATATCTCTTGATGTTCAGGGATACACACGACACATCGCTGAGGATGGAGTTGTTTCACCCGCAAGATGGGATGAGCATGATAAAATTCTCAGTCAGATAGATGTCGTCAAGTTTCATGATTCTGAACTGAAACTTACAGATCCATCTGAATCCGAAATTTCAGCAGTGAGCAACATCCTTGATCTCGGTCCAATCATTGTCATCGTCACTCGAGACTATCGAGGATCAACAATCTACACACGAAACTCTCAGGTAGATATTCCACTTGTCCTGTCCAAAGTTCAGGTAGACTCAACAGGTTGCGGCGATACCTATGTAATAGGGTTCCTGCTAGAATACATGAGGTCTGCTGATGTTTCAAGAGCCGGTCTCTTCGCTGCAACGTGCGCCTCGTTCAATGCAGAGACTGTGGGACCTTACAAAATGCCTGATCGTGTCAAGATAGACACCCGGTTGAGATCATATCTTCCCGCATGAATAGAAGACTTTTTCATCAGTTATTTGTCGAGGCACGTGATAGTGGAACCGTATGCTCAAAGATATTGACTCTCTCATGGAGAAATACGAGATTGATGCACTTCTTGCAACAGGTAGTGGGTTCGAGGACCCGAACATATTCTGGCTGACTGGATTCCGTTCAGGCGATCGTATCATCTATTTTCAAAACAAAGGAGAGAAAGGTCTAGTCGCCTGTGGTTTCAATACTCTTGAACGAGTCGAGAAAGAGAGTTTCATCAAGAAGACCTATGATTTGAGTGAGTTCTATATCCAGCTTCTCAGAGAGAACAAGATGATTGCTGACAACATGGAATCTATCTATGGTCCAATGCTTAGCGAGCTTTTCACTGGAAAAACAATTGGAGTTCCTGACAATTTCCCAGCTAGCTATCTGATAATGCTGCAACAACTTGGGTACGATGTAAAAGTCGTGCGTGACTTACTCAAGGAGGGTCGTGCTACAAAGACAACTGAGGAGATTAAAACTATCAGGAAAGCAGGTGATATCACAACAGGAGCAATTTCCAATGTAGTGGAGATGATAAAAAACACGACAGTCGGAGAAAATAAGACCCTGCTGCATGAAGGATCACCGCTAACCGTAGGTCAAGTAAAACTTGCTCTAGAGCATTTCTTACTAGACAATAATGCCGAATCTTCTGACGACATAATTCTAGCTGTTGGCGAAAAAGCATTTGATTGGCATTATCTTGGAACTCTAGATGACAAGATGAAAAGTGATGTACCAATAATTCTGGATGTATTTCCTCGTCTAAAACTGGACCGGTACATTGCCGATGTCACTAGAACGATTGTGAAAGGTAAACCTACTGAGCGAGTTCAGCAGATGTTCGACGCAGTCCAAGCTGCTGGGGATGCATCCATTGATGCCATGACTGATGGTACTAGGTATGATGATGTAAACCTCGCTTGTTTCAACACTCTGAAGAAACACGGCTTTGATTCAAGAAGACTAAATCCTGATGCTGTTGATGGAATGACTCACGGTCTCGGTCATGGAATTGGCCTAGATGTGCATGAGTTTCCCAGCATGTACAAGCGGGATCGCCTGTTCCTTGAAGGTCATGTGATGGCTATAGAGCCTGGTGTGTATCTACAAAACATTGGTGGAGTACGAATTGAAAACGATTACGTTGTGAAGAAAGGGAAAGCCGAGCTGCTCACACGCGGTCTTGACAATGTTATCATAGTCTAACTTGGACTCAGAGCGTGGTGTGGACAGACAGAGATGCACATCCCGCAAGCCTCGCAGATGTCTTTGTCAATCTCAAATAGGTCTTCTTTCTTGTCTACTGTGATTGCTCCATACACACACGATTTTGGACAAAGACCACACAAGGTACACTTCTCAAGGTCTACTTCGGGAGGAGGTGCCAATGTGGCACTACCATCCAAATGAGGTAGAGCTTTTCCTCTGATGTCGTCAAGTGAATCATGACCATGTTCGTTTAACCAGTCGTCTGTCTGTTTGGCAATTTTGCCGTATATGGTGTCACCCTTTAAGATCGATTCAGTACAGACCTGTACTGCTGAAGCTCCCACCATTGTGAACTCAATCACATCCTCTCCTGAGGTCACACCTCCGACACCTATTACAGGGATGTCAACTGCCCGTGCGATTTCTGATATGCATCGTATTGCAATCGGTTTTAGCGCAGCTCCACTCATCCACCCGTAACCATCAATGCTTCCCAATGAGGGTTTTCCGGTTTCGATGTTTATTCTCAGACATGGTCCATAAGTGTTGATGCCCACGATACCATCCACATAAGGTTCGATTGATTTGGCTACTTCAGCTACGTTATCCTTTGGACTAATCTTGGCAAAGATTGGAATATCAACTACTTCCTTCAGAGCCTTAGCAATCTCAGTATGTCCGCCCACATAATGTGTGCTGAACTCAATCGCGTTCACTCTTGCTTTCTCTAGTTTGGGTGCTAGTTGTGAAACTTCCTCTGGAGTATATCCTACACTTGCAATCAGTGGAAGACCTGAGCTAAGAGCTATGGCATACTCCCTCTCTAACCATTGTTCAACGGGAAGTTCACTCCAAAGTTCAGCATTCAACATTCCTCTACGTGATCCAATTGGTCCATTCTTGAGAGCAGCCATGTTCGGTCGAGGAACATTTGCAGGTCTGATACTTACAGTCTTGGCAACAAGACCTCCCGCACCTCCAGCCGCAGCATTTAGCAGAGCCATGCCATCTCTGGATGTTGGTCCAGCAGCTGTCATGATGGGATTTTTCAGTTTCAGTCCAGCAAATTCTGTGCTGATGTCGGCCATACCGGGTACTATGATATTACCAACATAAAGAGTTCTCTAAGAGATTCCTTTCTCTCAATATGATTCATTATTCACCAACATCGATTATTTCAGCGGGACTGATATCCTCGATATCAACACCTGATTTCTGCAGCCTGATAATCGCGATTTCGTATGCATTGAGAACATCGGCTTTGGTGATGAAACCTATCATCCGTTGCGGGTCCATCGGGTCAACGATTACAGCGTGTCCCTCATCTCGTTTCATCATAATCTGAAGCGCGCTGTCCATTGTGCAATCACGTGGAAGATGCAAGAAATCTGGATTCATAAGTTCTCTAACTTGGTATTCACTGCCATCTTCCTTGGGTTCATGGAACAGGTCCTCAGCTATCAATATTCCAATTATATTGTCGAAGTCATCCGTGACCGGGAACTTTGTATGATGGGTTTTGTCAATGATTTCAAAAACCTCGGTGGTAGTCATGTTGGGATGCAATATTGAAGGATTAGTAGTCATTATCTCATTGACATTTATTGTCTTGAGAGCTGAAATATGACTTCCACTCCGTATTTTCACTCCTCTCCTGGACAATTTCATTGTGTAAATGCTTTCAGACTCAAGGAGTGAAGAAACCAAATAAGAAGCTGAAACCGCAATCATCAAGGGTAGAATCAACGAATAATCTGCTGTCATCTCCATTAGCATAACAATGCACGTGACAGGAGCTCTACCAGATCCTGCAAAGAGTGCAGCCATCCCAACCAATGCAAATGCCATTGGCTGAGGGACTGCCCATGGAACAAGCGTCGAACATGCAATACCAAATGCCCCACCAAGAGCTGCTCCTATGAACAGAGTTGGGGCAAACACACCACCAGAACCTCCGGAGCCTAGGGTGAAGCTCGTTGCAAGGATCTTAAAGATACCAAAGATGATAAGAGCTCCCACTGCCACACCCCCCAATAGAGTTGCATCGATGAAAGCATAACCAACTCCCATTATAGCTGGATAATATGGTTGATTGGGTAAGAATGCCCCAGAATATGCAAACACACCTTCAAGATAACTGGTTCCCACAGCGAGAGTTCCAATAAGTAAACCTCCTATTGCAGGAAGGATATATTTTGAAACACGGATTTTTTCTAGCAAATCTTCGATTGAATAGAACCCTCTTGTCCAGACGACGCTTGTTACTCCCAATATAATTCCAAGAGCAAGATAGAACAAAAGTTCGATGGGATGCCCCATTATGAAAAGTGGTGCCTGGAATGAAACAACTGACCCAAGAACCAAATTAACAAGTGCTGTAGCAACAACTGATGCAAGAATAACGGGCAGAATCGAGAATCCTATCACTCCCCCCGCTAACACCTCGATTCCAAATAGAGCTCCACCCAAAGGTGCATTGAAAGTAGCAGCTATTCCTGATGAGAGCCCGCATACCAGAAGCGTTTTTGTCGCTCTCTTATCAAACTTGAGAGCAGATGCAACTGCGGACCCTGCACCAGCACCAATCTGTGCAATTGGTCCTTCACGACCACATGAACCTCCTGATCCTATGGAAATTGCTGATGCTAGACTTTTTAGAAGGGGAACACGAAAGCGTATCTTTCCTCCATGTAAAGCATACGCCTCTATCACTTCAGGTACTCCATGACCTTTTGCCTCAGGTGCATATCTCGCAACGATGAATGCAACAATTAGACCCCCTATGACAGGAGCAACAATCCATCCTAGAACGCCCAAAAACTCCGAGATGAGAACAAACAGCAGACTGAAATTGAGAATAAGAATTCTAAACACAATTGCTGCAACGCCTGAAACTACACCAATCAATGCTCCTGATGTGTAGAGAAGAACCTGTGTTCTTCTTTCAATACTTTCAATCAAGTCTGATATTCGCCTTCTATCTAGCAAAAAAAAATAACAATATTGCTAACACAGCGAACTACAATGTACACTTAAAGCTAATCCAACAATTGCCAAAATCTGGCAATTCTGTATGATAATCTTAGTATCGGATGTAAGAATTATTCTAGCAATCCACTGTGATTTCCCCTTTGAAAACATCTTTGATAGACATGTATAGGAAATTGTCCAACTTTGTCCATCCATCTGCGGCACTGGTTAGGGTCTAAACCTGTATTGTCCGGTGTATACGACAAAACGATGTAAAGTCAGTACGTGAAAATCAGAGTGCTATTTCTCCATGACATTTTTGGTAAGTATCACATCCAGACGCAATCGACTCTGCTATTGCAGAAATCACATGTCCCTTTTGACTAGCTTTAATTCTCTAATCTTCACTATTTTCGACCTATTTCGCACCACAACCATACCAAGCCTTCTCGTCCATTTTGGTCCACTGTGCAATATTGAAGTTGTTCAAACCCTAATAGATGACAATAGTTGCATAT
>SOKL01000071.1 GCA_004376265.1 Candidatus Thorarchaeota archaeon | reverse complement strand
GGTAACCATTCTACCAACCCTTGTATTAAGGCAACAATAATCTGCCAGAGTTCCAAGTCTTTTTTCTCCTACTTTTATCGAAGGTCCAGAAGAATTAAAAAGCTACTCCAATCGACTCCAGCTGACAAGGTGTATCCAATGGTTCTTGATAATGGAAGATTCATGACCTCCGAGTTAGGTAATATCACTCAGATGCTTGATGAGCATTTTCGAGCAGCAGTGTCCGCCAATAAGATTGTAACTAATGCTGTTGCTAATTGGCTTGAAGGAAAGAACTCCATTGACAAGGAAGATCTAGATAAGATTACAGCTCTAGAAGAAAAGGGAGATGCGTTGAAACGTACAATCCTCAATGAATTAGCAAAAGCTGACACCCTAATGCAGCGAGAAGCCCTGCTCAAACTTGTGCATTATAACGACAAAGGCATCGATGGTGCAGAAATTGCTTGTTACCATTTAGCAGCAGTCGTCGGAGAATGGACTCCGAAAGGCGAACTAAAAGAGAAAATTGCGAAGTTCGGAGAATTGATGGAATCTCAGGTTTCGGAACAAAGAGAAGCAGTAAGATTTCTGTCAATTGACATGGACAAGTCCAAGACCCGAGCAGAAGAGATATGCCGACTTGAGAAGGAACTTGACGTTGTGCAGAGAGAAATTGTATCCCTACTCTACCCTCTAGAGATGCCCTTGGCAGTTATGCTGAGATTTAGAGATTTCATCAACATGCTAGAAGACATGGCTAACTTCAGTGAGGATGCAGCACTAGTTATTCGAACCCTCTCACTTACGCTCAATACATGACAGTCGGTGCAATGAATTGAATCCTAAAGCCCCCCTTGCAGTTGCTAACCTTGTAGGCGATAGAGGAATAGTGTGGAACTCTGAAGATGGCATGAAACTCTATGATGAGGGTTATTTCGGTCAACCAGTGGGTATTCGGAAACCCAAGTCTTCGGTGTTTGATAAACCCCTTGAACTTTCATTGGTTGAATGTGCATATTTGGCACAGCAGAAGAAACTGAAAGTAACAGGTCCGGATGGGACTATCCTAAGCGTTGAAGCTCTTCTAGATCTTGGTTCAAAGCTCTCTGATGAGTTTGGAGACCGATTCTTGGTGTATTCTCAGCTGCGTGAGCGTGGCTATGTTGTGCGACCTGGATTAAAATTCGGTACAGACTATGCAGTTTATGAGCACGGTCCTGGAAAAGATCATGCTCCGTTTCTAGTGCATGTTATACCTCAAAGAGTTGGTGTACTCCCTCTTGACATTGTACGCGCTGGACGACTCGCAACCAGTGTACGAAAGAAATTCATTATTGCCACGATAAAAGAGAACCGTGACATTGCGTACTATAGCTTTGTATGGCATAGACCGTAGTTAGAATGAATGAGAAAGTTTTAAGTTCGAAGTATCATTGTCCCTGTTAACATCGAGCTGTTTGAGGATGAATCCTGATGGCTGATAAAGCTGAGAACGCAAAATCTTTTGGTATGCTGTTGGCCAAAGCTTGGGAGAATACTCCTTCGTTTATCTGCAGCAATGAAGACTACATCTACTGTCTATTTCCCTCTGACGATTCAAAGACAACATGGGTGGAGGCATCTCTTACTTTTCCCGATGGTTCCCTTGACCAGAAGGAAATAGATCCCGTGAAGGCGATTGCTCTTCTTGTTGAAGAGCTAAAACTTCTACCCACATATGGTGTGAATGCAATTATCACCACAAAAGCCCAACTTGATGAAACCAGTGGACGATTGGGAACGTTATCATAAGAAAGACTGCAAACTACGATTTGAATTCGAGGAGAACTTTGTCATGGATGGAGCTGAGCCATGTCAGAACCTATTGTAACATGTCCTTTCTGCAATCTGGATGTCCCTGATGGACGTTATTGCAAGCTTTGCGGAAAACCACTTCAATCAGACAATCCCCCTCATTCAGAAATACTTGATTACGGTGATGTCGACGAACCCACTTCCTTAGATGTGGAACCTGTCACTAAAGCGGTATATCCTCATTTTGATGTGACGATTTCAGACATGGAATACGAGGCAGCAATAGAACTTCTTGCCAGAGCTGAGCTCGTGGTTGTCAACCTAGAGTTGGACATATTGATTGACAAGACCAAGGCCACTAGACAAGCTCTTCATCTGCAACAAGCTGACAAGACTGTTTTGACCGCTCGTGCTGAAGAGTTACGTGCTGAATTTGAAAAGACAAAGAACCGTAGGAGAGAGCTAAAGGCCGTTGAAACCCCACTCGTCTTAGAACAACTACTAGAGGCACTGGATACTCACGAGGATAGACTATCAAAGCTTGAGAGCATTTCTGGAACAGTTGACAAAGATGTCTATAAAGAACAGCGGACTGAGATTATTAGCACGTTAAATGAGCTCCGCGGGAATTTGAAGAACGCGATTAAGACGGCGAAGAAGTGGACAAATGGTATCAAGAAGACCCTCAAACGTCTTGAGAAAGAAATCAGCAGAGTGAATGCTAAGTTCAGAATCGGGGATATCTCAAGAGATACGTATGAATCATCAAAGTTTCGTCTTGAACGAAACATCAGGATTGTGGAAGGCGGGAAAGAGCGGCTAATTGCACTACTCCGTCTTGCTGAGAAGAGGTGAAATTACAAAACGAGAAATTGGTGCGGTGAAAAGTAATGGGCAGCAATGTGGATTGTACAGCTCTCTGTAAGAGTTTCATGTGTGAAAAACAGCCTCCTGCTATTAAGATAAGGAAACAAGGCAACAAGAAGGAAATCTGGTGTACTTGGATTGACGAAGATTGTGATCAGGGATGGTGTATTCATTCCAAGTGTACAGATCAAAAGATGACGCAGGATGGGAAATGCAAGCAAGCTATGAGCCCTGTTCATACACAGGAACAGGTCAAGGTTGATGAGCCTTACCCAGATACGATGCCCAAAGACATTGCGAGAAAGTTCAGACCGAGATAATAGTAGTTGCATCTCAATCACTTATGGCGCAATGTCTATAAGCGTCACCCAATTCGCAGTCAGGCAAAGGTGAACTGTAGTGTTCGAGGAAATACGTCCCTCAATGAGGGCTCTCATTTACTTAATGGTCGGGATATCACTTCTAGGAATTGGTTTCTTACTGGGTCAAGCTGGATTTGCACTCGGTTTTCTTACCGGTCCGTAGACTGTTACAACAATTTTATCGAGTGATTTGAAGTGAGTCGTCTTGATGAGATCCTGAAACTTCTTCTGAGTTTTGATGGAATCTCGCGCAAGTTCGTTTTACCCTCTATTATTGATAAACTGAGACTAGAGTCCTACAAAGGGAATTCACCACATAGTCTTGGTGAAGATTCTGCAGCTATTGATACTAACTGCGATGACTATGTTCTCCTAACAACCGATGCTATCGTAGAGGATTTGTGTTTGAATCATCCGCGTGCTGCTGGTTTCAATGTTGTACTTGCTAATGTGATGGATATCTATGCCGCAGGAGGTACACCTACATCATTTGCTGTTGCATTATCCTATTCTAATCCAGCTGTTGGAGCGGCGATCCTTGACGGACTAATTGCAGGTTCTCATACGTTTCGAGTACCCATTGTTCGTGGTCATACAAATTCCAAGTCCAGCTCAACTTATGTTGTTGGATCAGCAACAGGTACTGTGCTAGAAGATAACCGACTGACCGCAGGAGGCGCAGAAGATGGAAATGTCCTGGTTCTCCTGTTTGACAGAGTAGGTCAGAGGGGTGTGAGCTACAAGCTCGGTTGGGATTCTGTGACAGGCCAATCCCCGGATGAAGTTGTTTCAAGACTCTCAGTAATGAATACCCTCGCTAGTGAACAACTACTGACATCCTCAAAAGACGTGTCTGGGGCAGGTGTTATTGGTACTGCTGCAATGATGCTTGAATACTCAGGAAGGGGTGGAACTTTAGATCTTGATGCAATCGATTCCTCTAAACCTTCTGGGATATACCTCGATGATTGGCTACGCATGTACATCTCCCTCGGATTTCTGGTAGCAACCCCCAGAGAGAATATAGCAAAACTGGAAGATATAGCATTGATACATGGGTTATCATCATCAATCATTGGAGTGGTTGATGACTCAAACGAAGTGAGGCTCAAACTTGGTGACGAGGAGAGAGTTCTTTTTGATTTCTCTAAGGGAGGTGTTCTCACCCCCAAAAACATGAACACCTGATATAATGCGCTAAGGTTATAATGCTGACAACTGGTAGTGCGTTTGAAGTGTCGCAAGTGTCTACGGAAAAGATTTGCAGTATAGCTGGTTGCAGGAAGCCCGCAAAGAGATCTCTGAAGCGAGATAGAATCGCTGAGAGCGTAACTAAATCCAATCTCAATGTTAAAGATGCACGTTCTAGGAAGATTTCCTTGTGTGCTGACCATTGGAAGACAGTGAAGAAAGTCTTCAAGAAAGATACAAAGGGTGAACGTCTTCGATGGGGCCATTGAATCGTACTGTGAGTTAAGCAGACCACTCTTGCCCAGGAAGGAGTTTGGTGTGAGTCCCAAGAAAAAACGAAACCTGAAATTAGAACCAAATTACAAGTTATGGCTTGAAAGGGATGGCAAGTATATTTTCGGACCAGGTGCCTATGGAATAATCAAAGCAGTTCATCAAGAGGGGACCATCACAAAGGGCGCGAAGAAACTCGGCATGTCCTACCGCTATGCTTGGGGTGTCATTAAGAAGATCGAGACAGAACTTGGTATAATCCTAGTTGAAACTTACAAGGGCGGAACCGATGGCGGGGGTGGTGCTCGCGTGACAGAGTACGGATTAGAACTGATGAAACTCTATTCCTCTGTGAATGATGCTTTCAACAATATTCTCGAAGATTCAGAGCAACTCGATTTATGAGAATCTCATGACAATTGCGTTATTGGGACAATGACTTTTACAATCAAGGCACATAATGCAATCCGGACTATGCATGTGCTGATATGGGAATTTCCTAATTCTGATATTCATAGGGCAGACTTCCTCACACACATTACATGTTTCAGGAGTACACCGTGCGGGATTCCTTCCTATTCCTATCAAAGCATCTTTAGAGAAGAGGCTATAGAACCATCCTGCTGGGCACATCCATCGACAGAACCATCTTGGAATCCAGAATGAAATCAGGAACACGAATATGACAAATCCTAGCTGCACCAGTGGCCAACCCCACTGTGTGAAGTACCACAAGGTGTCAAAGCTAGTAGGCCATAAACCTGAGCTCATCTGCTCAGGCAATACTACGAAGAGAATGTAAGCTGGATTCAACGGTGCGAAAGCATCATTGGCAAATGCGCCAAGAGTAGCTTCGAGAGCTTCAGCCGATCCTGTGAGTCGAGAAAACCCAATCCAGACGGCAAAAAATGAGACAATAACGAAAATGTAAAATTTTACCTTCCGAAGCTCGTTCTCT
>SOKL01000061.1 GCA_004376265.1 Candidatus Thorarchaeota archaeon | reverse complement strand
CTCCACCTCCTCCCACTGCAATCGAATACGGGAGTAGTGTTATCACTAGATGAATCGCACCGAATATCCCTGTCAAAGCCCATGGATAGGCCACCGAACGTACATATCCCATTTTTCAATTCTCTCCAAATTGTTTATATGAAGTGTAGTAAAGTACACTACATAGTAG
The DNA here is from genome assembly GCA_004376265.1 of Candidatus Thorarchaeota archaeon. Lineage (GTDB taxonomy): Archaea > Asgardarchaeota > Thorarchaeia > Thorarchaeales > Thorarchaeaceae > SMTZ1-45. The sequence goes on along the minus strand of SOKL01000061.1, from coordinate 1,340 downwards.
GCGACTACAACGTTAGTGACGCAAACGACTATTTGAAGATGTTGGGAATGACAGAACAAGAAACAACTGAGCCGCTATGGCCATATCTCCTCTTTCTACCTTCAGAGCAAGATACTCGAGACGAGTTTGTTCGTACAGTGTTATCATCGCGAGTAGCGCGGAGTGTCCTATCAGGTTTAGATAAGGAAGGTCCAGTTATGCAAAAGGAATTGGTTGCAAGTCTACCTCACTCAAACAAGAGTGTGTTGTCCTACCTATCGATTCTAAGAAAGTTTGGATTGATCACAACCGGATCTACAATCCATCTTGGAAGACGCGTGGTCTTTCATGATTTGACAAAGAGTGGATGGGGGTTAGCCAAATTCTTTTTTGAAGGACTTCCATCCGATATCGAAGAGTTCACTGCTTCCTTACTTGAAGATTATCTCACTCGGTTAGCCACTTTGTATAGGGCACAAGGAATTCCTGAATCAACACTCTTTGAGATTGTTTCACGAATGAAGACTAAGGCTATACTGGAGGGGTCGAAAGCATACTCAAATCCCTCTTTCATCCTATTTGGTGCAGCAGCCTTCAACACTGAAATCGAGTGCGGTACCTTGCCTGTACAGGGAGGTCTGGCTAGCTGCAGCCCCCCGAATCGACACCCTGGGGGTTCTACTGTGGATCTCGCACTTGCACTGGCAAAAGAAGGGTTTGAAACTTCATTGGTTTCATCAGTAGGGAATGATATGGATGGAAGGAATATCATCACCAATCTCATTCAAGGGAATATAGATGTTCGTCACATTGTTGTAGAAGATGACAAGCACACGAACAAATCCATCATCATCAAGGAGGGAAAGAAGGGGACCCGGACATTCGTTGCTGTTAGCCCAACAACAGCATTATCTATCACGTCTCCAAACCTAGTGCCTTGGAGCCATCTCGATAATTCTAAAGTTGTATACATTGGAGAGGTCTTCGTTGAGGTTGCAGCGGCTATTGCTGCTCATACCAATGTCAAAGGAATTCCTACTGTCTACCGCTGCTCTGTGCCCTACTTAGAGTTTGGGCTGGAGCATTTGAAACCAGTTCTATCCCAAGTTGGTATTATTCTGATATCAAATCGAGGGTGGAAATATCTCAAGGCGAACATTGGATCTCGCCCCTTACAAAAACTCAGAGAATTGACGGATGCTGCAATAATCATCAAGCAGTCGAAGAACAAGTATCAATTGAGTATTTCTGGAGGGAAAAATGAGCAGTATTCATGTGACAATGATTCAACTGATATCACAGAACGGTTTACTGCTGGCCTCATGATGAATCTGACAGAAAGTGAGGACATTGTAAATGCT
>SOKL01000092.1 GCA_004376265.1 Candidatus Thorarchaeota archaeon | reverse complement strand
AACCTAGAATGCTGGTTGATGCCAGGTTCGTTCTTTGAGAAAGTTGATTCAGATGTATTCAACACAGCTATAGCTTTCAATCCTGATGGAGAGATAGTGATAAAGTATAGGAAGGTGTTTCCCTGGGCACCATATGAAGACACTGCCTGGGGAACAGACTTTGACACATTTGACATCCCAGACATAGGCCGAGTTGGCATCGTGATATGCTATGATGTGTGGTTTCCCGAGTTGTTGCGAACTCTTACTTGGAAGGGCGCAGGTTTGATTCTCTATCCTTCCCTGACGTACACCTCGGATCGATCAGCAGAGCTCGTCCTTGCTCAAGCTCAGGCTATCATGCATCAGTGTTATGTTCTCGGTGTAAACACAGTTTCCCTTCAAGGAGGAGGAGAGTCTATCTGGGTAGATCCAGAGGGTCATATCATGGAGAAGACAGGTACGCATGAGGCTATCATTACGAATGTAATAGATTTTGACAAAGTGGATTGGGTTCGACAGAATGGATCAATTGGTCTAGATCAGGTTTGGAAGAGTCTGCGAGACTCACCACTGATGGGCAAGTTTCCGCCTTATGAGAATATGGCCAAAGGGGAGATTTTCAAGAAGCTAGGGAAGTTGAAGACATCGAGAAACGTAAGAGAATGGACGGAGTAATAGGAATGGAGCAGATTACACTAAGAGGAACCTATTCAGAAATGGGCGCAGAATTGGGTAAACTGTTAAGAGCCAACAACTACCAACCCCCTCCAGTAGCAGGTGATCGGATTGAGATGGCAAAAGGTTGTGAACAGGCATTAGAAGAACATGCCCCAACCCTTCTCGAAGAACTGAATGCAATGATAGAAGCAGGTAGATTTGAGAAGACCACCTTGAAGACCTTTGAATTAGGATTGAATCCTTATCCTGTATTTGGATGTAGTATTTTTGCGATTTCTGGAGAACATACAACATCTGGCAACATGATTTTCGCACGTAACTATGACTGGAATTGGAGCTTTATAGATTTCTTAATGCTCGTGCGAAACTATCCCAAAGGTAGGTTGGCCAGTCTCAGCCTTTCAGATATTATAATTGGAAGATATGGTGGGATTAATGAGGCTGGTCTTGCTATAGGGCTTACTGCGATTCCAGGATATCATAAAAAAGACCAACCTGGAGTTATGCTTCACTTGGCAACAAGATGGGTTCTTGATAATTGCAAAACTGTGAAAGAAGCAGTGGATTTCATGGAGAGTATTCCTCATGTCCGTGGGAATAATTACCTTGTTCTTGACAAGAGTGGCGAAACAGCGCTCATTCAAGCATGTCCAGAGAAGGTAGTTGTTTTGCAACCAGAAGATGGTTTGGTTGTAGCCACGAATCACTTCCAAAGTCCAGAGATGCAAGTCTTTGAGGAAAAACCCAAGATACCAGTCTCTTCAGTTAGTCGCTATCAAACCATCAGAGATTGGATGAGGAAGCAAGATGGGAAAGTTGGCCATAAACAGGCCCAACAAGTCTTGAAGGGTAGACATGCTCAAGGTGCAGGAGTCTGTCAGGACTACATCAAGGACGATGTAAGGTTTGGTACGATTTGGGCATGGACCCATGAAGCTGGAACCCGAAGTTTTGAGTTAGCTGATGCATGTCCAGCCGATGTGGATTTCGAAACATACACTTTCTAATCCCGGAAAGGTGACAGAAATTTGAAACTGTTCGCAGACCTAGTCATTTTGAATGGAAAGATCATTACTATGGATGCTGAACAAAGCATAGCTGATGCAATGGCCGTGAAGCATGGTCGAATCATATCAGTTGGATTGAAATCTAACGTAGAGGACCTTGTAGGTCCTGACACTGAAACTATCGATCTGAATGGTAAGACTGTGATTCCTGGACTGATTGACTCTCATGCACACTTCATGAGTATGGGACCATCACCGATGCTTTTCGTGGATCTCAGTGAAGAATCCGGAGTCAGATCAATATCTGATGTTCAGGAACGACTCAAAGAAAGAGCATCCCAGACACCTAAGGGGGAGTGGGTATTTGGTAGGGGAGAAGATGACACCAAACTTGAGGAGAATAGACATCCTACTAGATGGGATTTGGATGAAGCATCAACTGAACATCCGATAATTGTTACATTCGTAGGCGGCCATTTCTGGATGGCAAACTCAAAGGCTCTTGAGCTTGCCGGAGTCACAAAGGACTCACCAGACCCAGTTGGGGGGAAGTTCGATAGAGACCCTGAATCTGGAGAAATCATTGGTTATCTTCATGAGAAGGCATACGATGTCCTCCGACCCGAAGGGCCACCAGTCCCCACACGGGAACAGTCATACTCAGGTACGAAAAGGATTCTAGAGGAATGCCCAACAGTCGGTTTGACCTGTGTATATGATCTTGTGGACCGACACGAAATCCGGGCTGCTATTGACCTAAAGAATAATGGAGAACTACCCATCCGTGTAAGAATGGATGCGACAATTGACATGGTCCCTGATCTTGATAAAGTTGGAATCTACAGGGGATTTGGAGATGACTGGCTTAGGCTCTGTGGAGTGAAGTTCTTCTTTGACGGAGCAATCTCTGCACGTACAGCCGCGGTTTCGGAACCATATCTGAACAAGCCTGATTTCTACGGAGTCTTCGCCACGACGCCAGAGATCGCAAGAGAGACCCTAACGGATGCATATGAGAAGGGATATCGCTTATCAGCTCACGCTAACGGAGACCGTGCAATCGATCTGTATCTCGACATTATTGAGGAACTCCAGACCAAGTACCCTCGTGAAGACCCGCGGAACCGTGACATCCACTGCACAGTAGTGAACCCGAAAATAATAGAGAGAATCAAGAAACTAGGTGTGCTTCCAACTATATTTGGACAATATGCATACTATCATGGTGACAAGTTGATTCCATCTTTTGGAGAGAAGAGACTCGAATGGATGTTCCCAGCCAGATCTTTTTTGGACGCCGGTGTAACGATAGCTGCACACTCTGACTATCCCTGTGGACCCTATCCTCCGCTCATGGCGATTCATGCTCTTGTGAACAGAAGGTCAAAGACTGGGAATCCGATAGGACTATGTCAACAAATCTCAGTCATTGAAGCCCTGAGACTCTATACAACTAATGCTGCTTATCACCAATTTGACGAAGACAAGCTAGGATCACTTGAACCTGGAAAGCTTGCAGATTTTGTGGTTCTCTCTGAAGACATCCTATCGGTTCCAAAGGAGAACATCATTGATATTGAGGTTGATATAACAGTGATAGATGGACGCGTTGTCTACCGTAAGGATGATGCAAAAGGGGGATAGCCATGGATGTTTCCATAGATGTAATCAGAAATACCATTGAAGAACTATGCAAGTTTGAAAATAGAATTGCGGGCACTAAGAGTGAGAGAGAAGCTGCAGACTATCTAAAGGGAATTCTTTCAGGAATAGGATTCGATGTAACTGAACATGAGTTTCCCGTTGTTGCATGGACTCCCCTAGAAGCAACCATCAATCTAGTAAGTCCGGAAGAAAAACCCATAGATTGTGCTTTGTTTCCAAACTCACCAGATGTCGAACACAGAGTATTTCTTGTTGGTTTGGGATCAGAGCTAGAGGATGACTCGATAAAATTGCCTGTCTATGGTATTGCGGAATGGGGAGAAAGTCTCTATACATCACCGAACACTCCTTACAATAAGGCTGTTGACAAAGGCCTTGATGGTTTGATAATTTCTAGTCCGGATGAGGGCGATTTACTCAAGGTTAGAATCGGGATTCAAGGTAAACAACTACAGATCCCTATCTTTAGTGTGTCTAAGGAAACTGGTGAGTTGCTACGGAAAAAAATGGATAGATCAGAGGTCATCTTGGATATCAAGTCTACTTCCAAAAGAGGTCCTTCTAATTCATATAATCTAGAAGCTGTTCTTGAAGGAAGCGAACCTGATTATGACATCGTTGTTTCAGCTCATTATGACGCATGGTTTTCTGGGGCATCTGACAATGCAGCTCCTGCTGCGATTGTGATTGAGGTTGCTCGACATATGTGGAATCATGTACAGCAAGGCGGTGTCTTAAGACGAACCGTTCGGTTCCTTCTTTATGGAGCTGAGGAATGTGGTTCGGAAAGGGTCACTTTCTGGCTAAACGGTTCTCGTAACTATGTAGAAAGTCAAGAGAATCTAAAGCAATTTGCACTGGTTGTGAACCTTGATTCAATAGGCTATGACGCAACTAACTTTGTTGGAACAACCTATGAACTGCTTGATTTTGCTCAATCGGTAACAACAGCATTAAAGCAAGGAAAACGATTCGGCCATTACTGTCCACCTGCGGATGGAAGCGATCATTGGTTCTTCACAATCGGTGGTGTTCCCACTATATACTTGATTTCATGGCCTAGTCATCTCTATCACACTCAGAAGGATATTCCAGAGTTTCTCGACTACGAATCGATTCAAGCTTATACCGACTACATCCTCCACACTTTGATCGAATTCTGCAATGCCAAGCTGCTACCACTAAATATACTGACCTCTATGGAGTACGCTAGAGAACGATTCAATGGATTCAGTAAGATTGAGGAGAATCCTTTCGAGTTTCAAGAAGCATCCGATTTACTGAAAAGAATCCTCAAACATAAGGAACCATTGGAGAAATTCACACTTGATATCCAGGAATCCGGTACGAAAGATGACATCGCAAAGTTGAATGATTTCTTACTCACAACGGCTGGGAAGCTAAACAGAACAATAAGGAAGGTCGGTGATGGGCATGAAGCTAACTACTTGTCGAGTTTTGAATTTATTCAGGAGTATGTGAAGATAGACTCAGTCATTAGAACACTTGAAGAACTGCAGTTTATGAAAGTTCATCCCCGGATTCTTGCTAGTACCAGAGATGATAATGATAATCCTAACAAGTTGGTGGACATTGCCAGTCTTATCTTTGAAATGAGAAAAGAGTGTGACAATTTTACTCGTCAGATAAATGAGGAGATTGAAGCCATTACCAATGACATGAAGGAAACTCTGACTGAACTAAACGACTTGTTAACGTAGAAAAATGGAATGTGTAAAGAATGAAAAACAAAAAGGAAGAACAAACTATCTTGGATTGGATTAGCGATAATCAAGGTGAGCTCATCGCACTCCTCCAGGATTTAGTGAGGATTCCAAGTGTTTCCGGAGAGGAGCTCGCAGTACAGAAGCGGCTTCATCAAGAACTTGAACATATGGATCTTAACCCAGAGATGTTCTACCCAAATGAGAAAGAACTTCGAAAACATAAGGACTTCTTTGAAACTACTTCATTTGTAAAGTATGGCTATGACGACCGTCCCAATGTTGGAGGTTTGTTGAGAGGGTCAGGTGGAGGGCGTTCACTATGTCTTAGCGGGCATATTGATGTTGTTTCTCCGGAGCCACTGGACCAATGGACAAGAAATCCCTGGTCGGGTGATGTCATTGAAGGCGATTTACATGGACGAGGTGCTGGTGACATGAAAGCTGGAGTCGCTGCAATGATTTTCGCTGTGAAAGCAATTCAAGCGAATGGCATCACACTCAAGGGAGATATGCAGGTTGAAACTACAATTGAAGAAGAGGATGGGGGTATTGGTGGAGTTCTATATATGCGAATAATACGACCTAAAACAGATGCTTCTTTTGTTCCCGAACCGAGTAATCACACAATCAGTCTCGCCAGTGCAGGTGTCATGTACTTCAGAGTTACAGTGCCTGGAGCACCAGCGCATGCTGCAACAGCTCATTCTGGAGTCAATGCGATTCAGAAAATGATGTTGATAATAGATGAGATTGAGAGTCTCCACAAGGACAGACAGTCTCGAATTAGTTACGCCACTGCAGAATCTGATCCCAGAATGAAGGGAAGGGCTACTACAATCAATATCGGTGTAATCAAGGCTGGTGATTGGCCATCCACAGTACCTGGTTCTTGTGAGATTGAGTGTAGAATTGGTTTTCCACCAGGTGAAACTCGGGAACAAGTGATGGCACAAGTAGAAGATGCCGTAAACAAAGCAGCAGACGGAGATGACTGGTTGAGGAAAAACCGACCAGAAGTTACATGGTTTGGTTGGAAGGCAAGACCTCATGAGTTAGAGGAGTCAAATGTTTTTGTGCAACAAGTAAGAAACTCGGTGAATCAGGTGACAGGTACTTACCCTATGTTCACTGGTGGATCAGCTGGTCTTGACACTAGGTTCTTTGTACATCATGGAATTCCTGCAGTCACGTGTGGACCAATGGCTGAGCGGATTCACTCATTCGATGAAATCGTTACCATTGACTCAACCATCAAAACCGCACAGGTCATCGCATCAACAATGATTGAATGGTGTGGTCTTTCGTAATCAACGGAGTATCAACCGAAGCGGATCAACCCGGTTTCTGAGTATCTTCAGCTCATCAGACGTTGGTGGTTTTTCTGGTTTTGCAAGAGATGTGTCAAGTTCAAATCCAGTATTCTTTTGAATCTCACCTGGAGATGTGAATTTGTAGAAGCTAGTGAGGTACATCCTCTTAGTTTTCTCTTCAAAAGCGAGAACTCCTAGAGAGGTTATCACGTACTCAGGACCACCTCCTGGAAGTCCGTTTTCTTCTCTTGAGGTTCCTCCGGAGAGCCAACCTGGACTAGTAAGGTAATCAAGTTGTTTTACAAACCTTCTGGTTTCATGTCTCATGAAAATAAAGGTCCGACCAACGGAGGTTGCAACATCACATGCTCCTCCACTTCCAGGAAGACGAACTGATAGGTTTTCATATTCACCAATCTGAGTGCTGTTCAGATTCCCAAAGATGTCAATTTGCGCACCAGAAAGAATTCCTAGAACTTTGGAACCGGATTGTTGATTCTGCATGTACGAGAATGCATCCGCTAGACTTCCATTGTGTGATGATTTGTACATGACACGGGGATCTGCAACAGTTAACGGAATCTCAAGGAGAGCTGGGTCCATGGCACCTGTTTCAAAGAAGATGACACAATCAGGGGCACTAGTCATTTTCGCAGTAACAGCCGCCAGCATCGGGAGTCCCGTGCCACAGAAGACAATGTCGTCATTCTTGATCCTCCGAGAACATGCGATTGCCATCATCTCTGTACTCGAGTAGTCTTGACTCATGCAGAATTCCTCCTTTTTCTATAACCAAGGTTAGGTGTTGCTCGTATGGCATCTAACCTTTTTCTACCAATGAGTTCCAGATACTCGTTGAAATTACTCACTCCGTATACATAGGTCTCTAGATAGTCTACAAACTTCTTATCGTACGAAGCTAGTTCTCTGTATTCATTGAGATGACTATCATCATAGTCATATCGAAGATAACATGCTGTCGGGTGCGAACCAAACGGTTGATGGACAACTGCGTCCACAAGGGTATGTGGAAAGCAGTTACGCCATGGTTCTTTGCGAAGTTCTTCAGATGAAACTATCTCCTCACACGACACAATGACATGTTTGGCTGCACGAGCCTGTTCAATATCAGCAAAGGTAAGACCCTCGATTCGTGTTACTCCATCTTCTGAGGCTTGATGAACATGCAGAAGTGTGACATCAGGATTCACTGCTGGTACAAGAACTAGTGGACTATCAGTAAATGGATCATTTCCAACAATCAGTTTCTTATTTGGAACTGATGAACGTGATTTCCGGAGGTCCTCGTTGAATCCCCACTTCTCAATAATGTCCGAGCCAAGACCAGAATAAGTTGGAAGATAGGGAATTCCCATAGCTCCAGCCATGAATCTCAGAGTGATCTGATAGTTCGTATAATCCTCAACTGTTACTGAACCTTGCTCAACTGCTTTCCTGAATCTCACACAAGTACTTGCAAATCGCCCGTTTGCTCCGTAAGCAATTTCTACCAGCTTGATGAGACCTTCTCCAATGAGCAAGTCCAATGCCTGACTTCCGGAGTGCATCACAGCATGGAGATTGTCTATCTTCTGTCTGAGCACTTCGTGCACAAGGACTATTGGATTTCGATTGACTGTGAAACCTCCTAAAGAGATGCAATCACCCTTGGAAACAAACTTCTTGACAGCTTCTTCAGCTGGCATGATTTTACTTGTAGAAGACATTGTGACCACTCGTTTCTTCAATTATCCCCCCGCATTTGATTCTACTGCAAGTAGAATTCGTATCCGTAAGTAGGAATCTTTTTACAAGACGATACCAGATAAAACGAAGGTGCTTCAACGATGGAGTGGAAAAATGAATCTAGATGTGTTGTCTGTCTTACTTTCGATTTTGACGCCTACACAGGTTGGAGAAACGTATTGCGCCGGAACAAAATGGAGCGAGACAACCCGGTTGTGCTCTCACTTGGAGAATATGCTCCACGAGCTGCTGTACCTCGTATTTTGAGACTTCTCAAGAGTCACGATATTACAGCAGGCTTCTTTGTTCCTGGTGACGTTGCAGATCTATTCCCTGAATCTGTAAAGGATATTCATAATGCTGGTCATGAGCTTGGACATCATGGTTATCATCACAAGAATCCAGCTCTCCTGACCCCTTCGGAGGAGAAGAAAGAACTTGAGCGAGGATCAAACAAGCTTGAGAAGATTGTAGGCTACAAACCTGTTGGATTCCGTGCACCTGGGGCGGATTTGAGCCCTGATACTTATTCATTATTGGCCAACCATGGACTGATGTATGATAGTACAATGATGAATGATGATGTTCCATATATTGTTGAAATCGAGGGGAAGGAGATTGTTGAGTTACCAATGAGATGGATGCTAGATGACTGGCCCTATTTTGGTTTCAACATGTATCCCGCTCTTGAATATCAGAGTGGTATCAGTAGTCAGGAAAAGGTCTTTGAAATTTGGTCAGCTGAGTTTGAAGCGACCTATGATGAGGGATTGTATTTCATGTTGACAATGCATCCGCAGTTAATAGGTGTCCCCTCACGAAGCAAGATGCTTGACAGGTTAATTCGACTAATGAAATCAAAGGGAAACGTATGGTTTGCAACACCTAAGGAACTTGCAGAATTCTGGCTTGAGCACGGAGGCGACTAACTGTGAAGCGACTAGATGGTAAGGTTGTTGTTATCACCGGAGTATCAGCTGGAATCGGACGCGCAACAGCTGAACTCTTTGCCAAAGAAGGGGCATTGATTCTGGGAGCAGATATCAATGAGGATGGTGGCGAGTCAATCACTGAGAAAATTCAGGTTTCTGGTGGGAGTATGACCTTTGTAAAGACTGATGTTTCCTCTGAGTCAGGCATCAAGGCGCTCTTTGAGGTCGCTGGTGAAATGGGTGGCGTAGACGTTCTATTCAACAATGCTGGTGTTGAGGTTGCTAAGGGTCTCTTAGACACATCAGAAGAAAACTGGAATCAGAGTGTCAATGTGAATCTTAAGTCTGTCTTCTTCTGTAGTAAATATGCTATCCAACAAATGAAAGAAAAAGGGAAGGGTGCTATCATAAACAATTCTTCTGTTGCTGGTCTTGTGGGTTCAACATTCTCCCCTGCGTATTCTGCTGCAAAAGGTGGAATCATCGCACTGACAAAAACTCTTGCTGCAGATTTTGGTGAATTCAACATCAGAGTCAACTGTATCTGTCCTGGGGCAATAGAGACTCCAATGTTGGAGAGAGTCATCGATTTCCAAGGTGACCCTCAAGAAGTCCGCGCAAGAAGAAAGAAGAACTATCCTATGGGTAGATTTGGTACGGCTAAAGAGGTTGCACAGACAGCATTGTTCCTAGCATCAGATGACTCATCCTTTGTGACTGGAGCTATAATAGCGGTTGATGGTGGGTTCACTTCGAAATAAAAGAGAAAAGCAGCGCTATTTCAGCACTGCAATTCAAGGATTGGCGAAAGAAAAAACCGATCAATCTCCTGGTCCTTCAATCTTCGGAAAGACCACTCCTTTTAGAACAACCACAATGATGACCACTGCCACTGCAGCACCAGCCACAATCACAATCTCCCACTGAATTCCTCCATCAACAGGTGTCGTAGGAGAAGTAGGAGTCGTTGTTGTATGTCCAGATAAGGCACTCAACTGTGTCCAAACATCATCGTTTTCGTCATATGACCATGTTGTATCCAAAACGGTTTCTTCACTGAACCAGTCTCCAGTCATGCCACCAAACATGATTACAGAATCAGACTCGACGTCATAGACCATATAGTGTCTGAATCTTCCATCCGGATGTGGGTTCGGACTGACCTGGGTCCAAAGGTTGGCATTTAGGTCAAAGATCCACGTTTGGTTTCTCTCACTGTTATCAGGATATCCACCAAAGAAGACAACCTTGTCCGATTCACTATCGTAAGCCATCTTGCCTGTGTACCCTGCAGGTGGATGACCAGTTGTGCTGACTTCCGCCCACCGGTCGAGTTCGTAATCATACTCCCACGTGTCTGAGAACGTGCTCGTTGTTGTGGTCGCTGATGGATTACCTCCAAACAGAATAACTCGATCGCTTTCTGAGTCATAGGTTATCGCCGAGCCATATCTGGCATCTGGTGCTGAAGTCGGGTTCATCTCCTCCCATGTGTTTGTTTCCAAATCATACGCCCACGTGTCGTTGTGGATGACAGTTGACGGATTCAGGGTAATCCCGCCAAACAATATCACTCTATCACTTCCAGAGTCATAAGTCATGTACGTGCCAAGTCTGGGTGAAGGCGCAATGGCAGGAGCTGCGTTTGTCCAATTATTCGAGTTGTAATCAAAGATCCATGTTTCACCACTTGCAAGATTGGATGTCAAACTGAGAATCCCACCAAATTGAACGATCCTGTCACTCTGAGAATCATAGGCCAAACCACCAGCTGCTCTGGGGGAAGGCGCAATAACTGGGGACAAATCGAAGTATGTGTCCAAATTCAGATCATAAGCCCACGTTTGACCTACTATTGGTTGCGGATCTGTGAAATCCATCCCACCGAATATGATAGACATATCACTCTCTGAATCATAGGCCATCATCATGTCCACCAGTCCCGTCTGTGTGGTTGGTGACATCCGCCTCCAGTGGTCGTTATTCGTATCATATGCCCAGACGAGGTCGTTCTGAATCAATGACTGACTTGTCCATGTAGGCCAGGTACCGAAGAATGACAAAACTACATCGGATTCTGAATCATATATCATTCGATGGCGCACTCTCGCACTTGGATGATTTGTAGGGCTCTGTTGAGTCCAGTTGTTTGAGTTGTAATCAAATAACCATGTGTCTCCAAGAACATTTTGTTCTTCATCTGCCCCTCCAAAGAGAATCATTCGATCCGTTGCATTATTGTAGACCATACTAGCTGCCCGACGAGCCTCTGGGAAAGGTGTAGTGTCGAGGAATTCCCACGTGTCTGTATTGAAATCGTAGGCCCATGTGTCGTTCATAGCGGCATATGTAGCGGGATTCCATGGTCTTCCTCCGAAGAGAATGATCCTATCGCTCTCCTCATCATACGCCATAGCTGAACCAAATCTCCTACTGGGTGAAATGGGAGGACTCATTTCAGTCCAGGTGTCAGTTTCAAAGTCATAACTCCAAGTTTCATCATTCAGGCTTTGTTCCGCCCGTTCGCCTCCGAATAAAATAATCCTGTCACTCTCAGAGTCGTAAGCGCTTCCTGCGTAACTCCGAGGTGATGGTGCTGTAGCTGGGCTCATAGCTGTCCAGGTATTTGTGTTATAGGAGTATGTCCAAGTTTCATTAGTGTAAACAAGTTCGGTATAATCAGGATCATAATTAATAATCCCACCGAACATGACCATACTATCACTCTGTGAGTCGTAAGCCATCGAGCCAACTTCCCTTTTGCCGGGAGATGTGGTTGGTGACATATTCATCCATGTGTTGGTATTGTACGAGTACGCCCACGTATCGTCAAGCTCCCATGGATCTGGGTCGTCCCAACCTCCATATATGATTGCAACATCGGATTCACTATCATAAGCGACCATTGCATCCGCGCGTGCACCAGGTTGTAGATAGGTAGAACTCAGTAAAAAATCTCCCTGAGGTTCAATGTTGATCACTTCAGGCTCAATATTGATTGACCCATTGAGTGGGATTACAGTAAGAAACAGAAGAAAAAGAAAGTATCCTACTATTATTTTCGAAAAGAATCTATCGAATCTGATCACATCAAGTCCTCCTCGACTTAACTATAGTGTTATTTGATGTTCGGATTGGATTATAAGTCTCTATCATCAAAATACTATAGTACCATACTGACTATACCATCTTTTGACCCAAGGAAACCATGACATTGCTGATATATTCATATTGCTTATCGAACGATTTTGAATTGTTATGAAGTTTATTCTGAGAAATAAAGCGTTATGAAAGACCTTTTTTATTACAATATTTGTAGATTACTTAACATTCGTTATATAATAATTTGAGAACGTCGTCTTAGTGATTCGATGATGAAGCACGCAACTCTTAACAAAGCAATTCTTGTGATGCTCCTCTTTCTAGTGGTGTCATCTGCGATGAATGTCAATGCAACGACAACCACCGAGGATGAGACCGAAGAGGAGACCGAAACAACAACTGAAGACGAGACTGAAACTGAAGATGATGATGACGATGATCATAATGATCGCGAAGTAACAGTCACTGTGAACTCTACGTATGCGGAAATAGAATCAGAGCTCGAATCTGGAGGAACTGAAGACTCATTTAAGATCGAGATCAGTGTTGGACTTGATGGTGTCGAGTTTGAAGTGGAATTCGAGACTGAATCAGCTATCAATGAAACTGAACGAGAGTTCGAGGTGGAATTCGACGAACTTATCGAGTATCTTGATGTGAATGGTAATGGTGTCTACGATGATGAAGTTGATACCGAGATCCAGACTCTGATGCTTGTTAGCTTTGAACCAATAGTCTACACATATGATAACAGTACAGGTGTTCCAATTCACACTTTCCAGATCTTAACCACTGATGGTGTGTTTGAAGCTATGGTTTATGCGACTGGAGATTTTGCAAATATCAATGGCAGTGTCATTGCTCCCACTCAAGTGAAAATTGATGTTCTGATTCACGACTTCAACTTCACTGAGTCAGCATCCCGACTAGCGTTGAAAGTCGAGCTAAGTGCGACTTTAGAGGTCAGCTACGATGATGAGACCGAGGATGAAGAGGAAGGCCGAGCCATTGATGAAGCCGCAGTTGATGTCCTCATGACCGACCTCAATGGTTTCTTCTCCTGGAAGGAGTCTGCAGAGATTGATGGAATCACCTATCCTGTCAACTCTAGCATTCATGAGGTTACAGCCACCGAGCAAGAGATCTATCTTAACTATCCTCAAGGCAGTGAGATAATCCACGATCCGAAGATTGGTTTTGAGAACTTACTACTTGTTGGAAGTAGTCCACTACCAATTGTCCAGATCGTAACCGACAACATCCTACCCATCTCTGTTGGTCTTGCTATCGTCTTAGTTGGTGTGGCAATCATTTTCAAGCGAAGGTCTTAATCAACACAACTTGATCCCGGAGGAGAGATTCTTTCTCTTCTCCCTGTTCTTTTTTCTTTTCCAACAGCTAATTCTCGAGAACCTCATGCGCTTTCTTTAATTGTTCAATTATCTCAATGTCCTGAGGACACTTCTCCAAACACTCTCCGCATTCTTCACATGCAGAAGCATTTTTCCCTGATGCCCAAGGAGTTGTTCCAATCATCGAATAATATGACTTTGCTTTTTCTTGATCACCATAGATCTGATAACGCTGAAGCGCCTCGAAAATGAAGCTGATATTTACTTCATTCGGACAAGGTTGACAGTATTTACATTGAGTGCAAATATTGTCACAAAGCTCTTTGAACCTCTTGGCAATGCTATCAATTGATTCCTTTTCCTTGGAGGTTAGTTGATTATAATCTTCTTTGGAGGTTATGCTGAGATTATCATCTAGCATCTCTTCAGAACCCATTCCGGATAATGCAACGGAAACGTTAGGATTGCTTAATACGAATTTCAAAGCCAGGTCAGCGTAATTATCTCTACCTGGTGTCAGCCATTTCTTCAATTCATCAGACAAATCTTTTCCAGCAAGACGTCCTCCCCCTACAGATCCCATTGTTGCTACCGCTAGACCTTTCTCACCAGCATAATTGATCATCTCGTGATTGACCTGGTCAACGATATTGTATTGAACAAGCATCAAGTCAAAGTGTCCGGAATCAATGATTTCTTTGAGAACTTCAGGTGTATCATGGAAGGAGAATGCTAGATGGCGAATTTTTCCTTCCTCCTTTGCCTTCAATGCACGTTCTATCAGATTGAGTCCTATCACCTTCTCTTCGTACAACTTCTTGTTCAGGGCGTGGAACAGATAGTAATCCACATAGTCTTCATCCAAGCGTTCAAGCTGTTCCTTCAGATGTTCATCATAATGTTCAGGTTCTGTGAATTCAGTGCGACCCACTGGACATTTCGTCACTAAAGTAACACGTTCTCGATAGCCATCTTTTAGTGCTAATCCTAAGACGACTTCACTTTCGCCTTTGTGATATGTCCAAGCAGTGTCAACATAGTTGATACCGCTATCAATTCCTTTTCGAATTAATCTAATCGCTTCTTCCCTTTTGATTTTGTCATCTTCACTAGTCGGAAGGCGCATACATCCAAATCCAAGTGCTGATACTTTAGTGCCCGATTTGCCAAGGGTTCTATTCTGCATGATTCTTCAACTCACGAGATATTTTCTTGAGTTACATGTACCTGTTAAATTCACGGGTATAAGGTCACCAATCAACCTAGCTATGAAATTCACGTAGTTGTTAAGGGTTATATTTATCCACGAGTATTTCTTTCTCAAGAGGGAGATAGCAAATCATGTCCGCAGTGAATATTGAAAATCTTGTAAAGTCCTTTGGAGACCTCGTGGCCGTGAATAAGGTCACATTTGAAGTCCGAGAAGGAGAAATATATGGCATTTTAGGTCCAAATGGGGCTGGAAAAACCACGACTGTAAAATGCTTGATGGGTCTGTTAGACCCAGACACCGGCTATTCACAAGTTTATGGAGTTAACTCTCTAGATGATCCAATTGAAGTCAAGCGACTCGTTGGGTATGTTCCTGAGGAACATCAACTATACGACTCTCTTACACCAAGAGAGCTTTTCGAGTTTGTTGCATCAATTAGGGAACTCCCTGAAGAACGGACCAACAAACGCATCAAAGAAATGGTGAAAGCCCTTGATTTCGCGAAATATTTTGACTCAATGATAGTGACTCTGTCGGCTGGGAACAAACAGAAGACAATGTTGATTGCAGCACTTCTACACGCTCCCAGACTTCTGATACTTGACGAACCCTTTGCAGGGCTTGATGTTCGTACAACCAAGATTATGAAGGACATTATCCGGATTCATGTGGATTCTGGAGGTTCAGTACTTCTTTCAACTCACATTATGGAAGTGGCAGAGGGTCTTTGTGATCGAGTGGGTATACTAGACGATGGCGTTCTAGTTGGTCAAGGCACACTAGATGAGCTCCGGAGTCAAGCTCAGGAAGAGGGAGCAACTCTTGAGAAATTGTTCCTCAAACTCACTGAACAAGAGGAAGAGGTCCAATTAGGTGTGGATGCGCTTCGGGAGGCGCTCTCAGAGTGAATTTCGGAGAGCGTTGGAGATTAGCCGGCATTATCTCAACTCAGATGAGATTTGATGGTTTCTTGGAGAACAATCCTGGCAATGTAGCCCGAATCAAAGAGAATCCAGATAAGATCTCAAGGTCGATCAAGTCCGCAAGTAGAATCAATAGTATAATGAGTGCATTCATGATCGTCATGCTTGCCGCATTGACAATCGGTGTAACTGGATTTGATACTGCAATTGGAAACCTCAATGTTCGACTTGCCATTGGATTCTCATTCTTCTTGCTTCTGTCTTTTGTGCTGATGTTCTTCCTCAACCTTACTACAGCGACTGGATTCTTCACATCTGGTGCTATGAAGTTACCAAGCACACTACCGATAAGTCGTCAGGAATTAGAAAGTCTGGCAGTCCTAGCATTTGCTCGAGTGTTCATAGCTCCCGCTGTGCTGACCATCACAATATTTCCAATTGCCTCTTTCTTCCTCTTCGGACCTATTGCGGGACTTGTCACCTTTGTAGGATGCTTGGCTAATGTTTCTGTTTCAATGCGTGCATTAATCGGATTCTCTAGATGGTATCACGATAAAACACATTCTTCTGATGAATCGAGACTGGGAACTGTAGTTCGTCTGGCAGCAACGATTGGTTTGGTTGTTGGCATTATGAGCATCTATATGTTAGCCAGTTACCTACCTTTCATAGTTGAAGGTGTATTGACATTTGCTGAAACTTTCACTCAGACATATCTCGTTCTATCAGTCCTATTCCCGTTCTCGTTCGGTTTTCTTGCTTCGACAGTCACTCCTGGTGTGACATTCCTGAACCCATTGATACCTATTGCTGCAACTGTGATGTCATTAGTATACGGAGTAATTGCATTCATTTTCTACAGGCAGAGTGGCAATTTACTCAGAGGGTTGACGTACGGCGGAGCTTCAAAGGGAAGGCTCGGACCATTACGTGAAATCGGAATTGAAACGAAAACACCCTTGATGGCTGTTATTAGAAAGGACATGAAAATGGCCACAAAAAGCATCGGCTCTGCATTCGTCTTTGCTATCCCAATCTTTCTAATTATGATGATGTACCCGATGATTGCAAATTGGGGTCCACCAACTAGGAGTATGACCGCCTTAACTGCATCTGCTTATGCGAATCTTTTCTCAGGTATTTCTGTTGTATCAGTAATGATGTTCGATACTCAGGGTGCATCCATTCATGAAGGATTACCTTTGAGCTCGCGTTTGATATTGAAAGGGAAGACCGCAATCACAATCATTCCTTACACATTAACCATGATTTTACTCGCAATACTACTCTCAATGTTCGACCCGATAACACCTTTAGTAATTCTGATTCCTCTCATAGCAATTCCAATGGGATATGCAGTTCCAATGTCAGTGGGTGCGGCGATGTATCGCTACAGAGGGGGAGGTCGTGCAGTTGCCATCAACATTGCTGCGGATCAACGAATGGGATTATTAGCTGGAGCTGTAGGCGCATCTGTTGGAATTGGACCACTCTTAGGATTTGGTTTTGCGATGATGCTCACAGGTTCCCAGATCATAAGCCTTGGAACCCAAGCTTTACTCACACTATTGATGGTTCTAGCTGCTCATTATCAAATACCAAAGCTCCTCAAGGATTAAGGAGTTGCACAACCCACGAACCCTTACATAACTTAGATAGTACTGGAATCCGAACAGAATCTCACACAACGCGTGGAAGTTGTAAGATATGTCCGAGGATGAACCCGAGCTGGAAGAAGTTTCTATATTTCAGAGGGTTCGCCAAATTCTAATTGAACCATCTGAATCTGTTGACTCAGATGTTATTAGAGTAAAGGCCAGACTCTTGTCCTTTGCATTGCTCCTGATTGTTATTATACTCCCGACCATTCAACTAGTACTTAGTATATTTCTTGATAACATTATAATGATCTTATTCTCAACTTTGTCCTTCTCAGCAATTTACATAATCAGTCGGACAAAATATGTTGTGATTGCAGGAATCATTATGACCCTGACCCTCGCACTGATGCCCTATCTGTTTCTGTTGATAGAATTCAATCGGACACCAATGAGACTTGTGATGAACCTCTTTATCTGGCCAGTTATTGCAGCCCTATTCGGTAGCCAATGGCTCACATCTCGTTTTGAAGCGTTACTCATATCAGGAGAAACATTGGGACTCCTATCTTTTTGTCACCTCCACCCTGCAATTGGGCTTTCTTTGGCATTAGAGCCCATTATAGATCAGGCTGCAATATCTCTAGTTGTTTTAATCTTTACATGGTCTTTGAACTACTACGTTTCAGAACTAGAAGAGCACAAGCAGTTCTTGGAGCAGCGTCAACGAGAACTTGAGGTCTATACATCTGTTTTGACCCATGACCTTGGAAACGACATGCAAATTGTCAAGGGACACATCGAACTTCTTAATGAATCCATGAATATACCAGCGAACATGGAATCATATCTATCTACAACCTTAGCAGTAAGTGAAAGGATGGCTAGTGTCATCAAATTATTCTCTGTTGTGGGGAGAGGAAGTGAGTATGATTTTCTTGAGACTCTTCAAACCATGGCGAACCATGCTAGACAAACTGGAGAAGGAGCTAATGTCAGCCTTATGTTTGAACCTGATGTCCGATCTGCAGATATCCGCCCAGGAATATTACTTCCCTTAGTTCTAGAGAATCTCTTTAGAAACACTGCCGATTACGCTGGTGACGGTGCAGTTGTCACTATTCGCCTTGGCTTGGTCGAAAAGATGCTATTGATTACTTATCGCGATAATGGTCCAGGGATTGATGCAAAGATTAGACCTCGAATATTCAGGAAGGGAGTCACTACAAAAGGTGAAGGAAAAGGTCTGGGTCTCTATCTTTCAAAAAGAATCGTTGAATCATATGGTGGGACAATCGAGCTCTTGGAAACAAAGATGGGAACAGGAGCAGCATTTCTCATATCTGTACCTGTTCTCTGAGTTTGCTTTCAAGTGTCAGTTAAAGATGTCATCATCGACACTATCTTAAGCTTGTTATGTTCGTTCTCTTTTAATTTCGAGGTTACCTGATGATCAAAGATGAAGGGACTGCAGATGAACAAATGATAGAAGCAGATTCTAGCTCACGTCCAGGTAGACTCGGTCTAAGTCCAAACCTCTGGCGACTAGCCGCAGTAATAGCTATCGCACAATTCTCAACTTCACTCTGGAAATGGGAATTTGGTATTTTTCTTGAAGGATTCCTAGAACCATGGCAAATTGGATTTGTATTCTCTATAGCAACTTTCACTGGATTAATTGGGAGTGTATCGTCCGGGTACATTGCAGATTTCATTGGCAGAAAGAAGACAATCTCTATTGGTTTCCTGCCTATTGTAATTGGTCTCTTCACGATGTCTTTTTTTCCTTTATGGCCATATATTGCGGTCCAATACGGTCTAGTCTGGTTTGGAATGAGCACTGCACGGCTCATGTCTCGAGCTATCCCTGCAGATGAAATAGCTGCTGACGATGGAAGTAATCCCGCACGACGACTCATGATGGTAATGATGCCTCTCTGGTTTGTTGATGCCTTAGGACCTCTTGTTGGAGCCTTTCTCCTAAGTTCTGGCTATCAATCAGGAAATCTTCATTTCATGGGTTCAATTTGCGCGATTCTCACTTTCGTTTCTGCTCAAGTATTATTGAAGGAATCACTAGGAACTGAAATCATAAAGAAAGCTCGTGCTGGTCCAAAGATTTCTCTTCGTAAGTTTGGTCGTAGTTTCTCGCTCCTTGCACTTGGCATGATTGGTTTCGGCTTCTCATGGAGCAGATCCATTCCCTACCTTGGAAATCTCAGCGTTGGTTCTTGGGGTGTGGATGCAGTA
>SOKL01000112.1 GCA_004376265.1 Candidatus Thorarchaeota archaeon | reverse complement strand
AAAAGAGAGATGATGCCTATCAAGCAGTCGTAAAGATGTTATTGGAGGAGATATAGCATAATGGGCGGTATAGACAACATCATAGAGCTGATCAACTCAAAGACTGCAGAGAAAGAAAAAGAGATAGTTGCAGAGGCTGAGAAGTATAAGAAACAGAAGCTAAGTGAGGCCAAGAAAAAGGCGAAAATGACAGCTGAAGAAATCACCTCAAAAGCTGAAACAGAAACAAAAGCCGAGATTACACGATTTGAGGCCAGTGCGAAACTGAAATCAAAGTATCAACTACTTGAAGCCAAGGATGATCTGATTGAAGAAATCCTCTCTTCTGCGATAGAACATCTGAAAAAAATGCCGGGAAATAAGGCATACGAAAAAGCACTTGAACGACTTGTAATTGATGGAGCAGCTTCCCTCGAAGAAACCCCCCTTGAGATTGTACTCCCAAAGGGACATGCTTCACAAATTTCCGTCAGAACTGTTGAGAACGCCGTTTCGAAAAAGACAGGCAAGAAGACAAAGCTCAGTGTTTCAAGGGAAACCATTCGTGCAGCTGGCGGCGCAATTGTAAGAACCACAGATAACACTCGAAGGGTTGACAACACCTTTGAAGAACGCTACGTACGTTTCGAAAGTGCATTAAGAGATCAGATTTTTGAAATCCTATTTAGTACTGATAAGAAAGAGAAAAAGTAGAGTGTGGAGGATACCACCTCTACTGGACCTTTGTGACTTTTCAGCCAATCAGTTGGGGTATGTAGCCTACTAGAAGGAATGCAATTACGAATCCGTAAATTGCAACTGCTTCGATGAAAACTACGTACAGGATCGATTTTCCAAAAGTTTCTGGTTTCTCAGTGATTGCTCCGAGTGCTGCAGCTGAGGCAGTACCCATTCCGATAGCAGCACCAACGCCAGCTAGACCGAGAGCAAGACCTGCGCCAAGTGCAAGGCCCAAGATAGCCATACCTGCACCATCACCTGTTTGCAGAGCTTCAAAGCCAGGGGCAGAAGGTGTTCCAAGTGCCCTCAGGACGGATGAGGCATCGGTCATAGATATCAGAGATACTGCGAATGTCAGTACTACTACACCAAACAAAAGCATGACCAGACTCGTGATTCGATTGTCAAATTTCATGTGATATTTTCCTCCAAATTCTCTACCAGATAGTTATCATTTTTCGAATGTCGTCAGCAGATTCACTTCTCTCTATACCTACAGCGATTGACCGGATGTTCTTCAATTCGTAATACTTCAAGGAGAAGAATCCGGTTATCGTACCCAGATGGAACGGGAATGCTGTCATCTGAAGCTTGACTCGCTGGGCAATATAATCTTCGATTGCCAACTCAACCTCAGAAAGATCTGTGTGCTCCTCATAGAGTCTAGCAAGTCTTCCACTGAGGTGAGAGTATCGGGTCGTGTCAAGTTTCGCAAACACTTCTCTCCATGAACTAGCAGTCTTGAGAGACTCTGTGATTTCACGAGTTAACGCGAATCGTACTAGAGACTGGTCAATTGCTTTCGCATCCATTTGAAGAATCAATGCTCGCAGCACGGTTAGAACATTCCGTAGAACCACTCTTGTTTCAAGAAGGTCTAGGACACGGTCTCGGTCTGCTTTCGAGAAATCTTTGAGAGCAGTCAGAACTTTCTTGAGGTACCATTCTTCGAGTGCAACCTCGAGTGGTGCCGTCGAATCAAATTCCTCATATTTCGGAAATTTCGTGAGGAGTGCTACCTTCATGTCCCGGAAGGGAAGTAGGTCAATTAGTTTGCTCACTGAATCAGTATCCACAAGCATGGAAAACTGATCTACTTGTGTGGGAGATAGTGGTACAGAGAACCGAAGTATCTCATCCCTATCAAGACCCACGTGGACTCCACGAATAATCGACTTTATGCTCTCTGCAAGAAACATCTCAAGGTAGGTCTTTGTGAAATCTTGAACTTTTCCTGTAATCGACCTTGATAGATTCGTGCTCACATCAGCAAAATCCTTGGAAAGGATCAATGCAAGATCCTCAGGAGTTGGTCTTGCCGTTGATGATTCTTTGCTGATGACCTGACCGTAGTAGGTACTGGAAAGAATCTTGATGAAATCCTCGTAGCTCTTGCTCTGGAGTAGACTCTCATAGGTGCCAACTGAAAGGAATCGAGACTTCATACCTCTGATTCTCGCATTGACAAAGCCATACTCGTTTGCTGCTCGAGACGCCATCATGATTTTTCTGCCTCTTCTGTATCTGATGAGGACCACTGACGGGGTTCCTAGTCCCGATATAAGCTTGACGAAGGAGCTACAGACCCAATAACTAGAGTAGAAGAATTCAAATAATAAGCAATCCACTGTCGTTTTGATGGTCAATATGACAGCACCTAGTGATGACTACATCAATCTTGGAAGCCTATTTAGAAACTCAGCAACTGTCACATTCGTCATTCAGATCGTAGCGGTCATCGTGATGATTGGGTCATTGGCAGCGTTTACTATAGGTGACGTGTTTTTCGCACTTGGCGAGGACCTTAAGATCCTTGTTCTTCTTATTGCGAGCATCATATCATTACTGATCTTTCTCGCTGCGATGAGTGTGTTCGTCCGTTTCTCAAGACGGATTGGAGATGCTGTCGTAGGACCAGGAATCGAAGAAGTCAGGATGAACACGCCAAGAGTGAAGACCGTAGTTGCCGTCTATGCGATTCTTGTTGCACTAATGGGCATCACAGGAGTCTATTCTTGGTACCTCATAGATGCAAATTACCTGGTTCCATGGGCAGCTAGTCTGGGTTCGTTTTCCATCCGAATATTCGGAATTGCCTTGGGAGCTTTCGTCATTGCGCTGTTGATTCAGATAATCATTGCAGGAGTTGGAAGAAGTGCAACTAAGGTCATTATCGAGGTCTTAGATGCAGATGATTCTGAATTCCTCGAGTGATTAAACCATATCACTCGTCTTCACTGGATTCAGGGTCAGGGGAATCTAAATCAAACTTCACATCCTCAAGTATCTCATCCATTGGAGGCAAGTACTTCCGAGGTTGTTTGGTTTGACTATCAAGTGTATCGAAGTAGCCAATGGTAATGTAGACACTATATACACCGAAGACAAAACCAATGAGTGAACCGAGCAGGGCACCCCACATCGCTCCAGATGGACCCCCAATTGCCTGTCCAATAATCTGACCAGCAAGGAGCAGTGCTATGACAGCACATGGAAGTTCCGAACCTACAGCAATCCAACGACCCACTCCGCCCCAACTGCTTGCTTGACGGGCATCATTGCTACTTGACCCACTCATGATTCAGCAATCTCCCTTCGCGCAATATCTCTTTTGGTCAAATGTACCATGGTCAACGTTTTTGTGAGTGTGAGGTTCCACTAGACTTGAGGATAGAACGTTGGATGTCAATGTGACCTACGGTGACAAAAAGATTGTACTCAACATTCCTGAAAAGAATCTAGCTGGCGTAATAGAACCAAAACATGCGAATGCAACATCTGATGTTCTGAGCAGTATTGAACGTGTTTTGAATAGCCCACAAGGATCCCTTCTATCTGAGATTTCTAAAAACAAGAGTGTTTGTGTCTTTGTAGAAGACCACACGCGTGATGCACCTCACCGGGACATGGTTTCAGGAATTGTCCCAAGACTCATAGACGCTAACAGAGTGCAATTCATCATCACTACAGGATCTCATGAAGTAAAGCATCCTGGAAACCTTGAGATAATGGATATAATAAAACGTGTTTCAGAGGATGCAAAACTTTCCAATTACGACATTCTCATACATGACTGCAAGACAACTGATACTGTGAACCTAGGAAAAACAAGCCGAGGAACCCCAGTGATTGTGAATTCCGCAGCTATTGGGTATGATGTCTATGTGTCATGTACTGACATGAAGGCACATTATTTCGCAGGGTACTCAAACGTTGTGAAGAACTTCCTTCCGGGAGTTTGTGCATTTCCTACAATTGAGGCGAATCATGCATGGGCTTTGAACCCGAAATCGACCTTCGGTATTCATCCATTTCACCCAGATGAATCAAGGCGTGATAATCCTCTTGCTGATGATATGCGGGAAGCCATGACGATGATTGCTCGTGATGCGAAGATATTCCTCTTAGCAACAGTTTCTGCTGGTAGAAAACTAGTCTGGGCTGGTGCTGGATTGCATGAACCAGTTACAGCACAAGGAATGAAGATCTTGGATGAAATCGCCAGCTTCACTTTGACACCCACAACCAAAATAGTGCTCTCACCAGGAGGGTATCCACAGGACAAGAGTCTCTATCATGCACAGAGAGCAATTGAACTCACAAAGAATGCGGTGGTTGATGGTGGAGAAATCATGCTCCTTGCGGAATGCCGAGATGGTATTGCACCGGAGTCTGCAATTGTAAACTTCTACGATAAACTGACAGCACCATTAGATGAAGTGATAGATTCCATAAGTGGCAAGTATCATCTATACGAACACAAGGCGTTCAAGTTCGCAGAGCTGCTCAAACGAGTTTCAAAGATCAAGGTGTTTACCGAGCTAGATGAAGAAACTCTTCAGAAGGTACACCTTGAGAAAGTGAACGATCCACAGAAAGTTATAGACGAGTGGATAGCAGAAAACCCAACTGTCAAGATCTTGATTCTTGACAAAGGAAACAAGATTGCGGTGTATTCTGACTAAGTTTCATCCCATCTAATGCCAGAGATTGCAGAGTAGAGGGACTTGAAGGTCTTGTATCCGTTTTGATAGGCAGTGAGGGTCTCCTTTGTTGGTTTCAGTGGTTCAAGAGTCTGGACCATTTCTTCAGCGGCCCGTGCAACTGATTTGAAGACACCCACTCCCTTGAATGCCAAGATTGCTGCACCCACAGCAGTTGCCTCCTCCATCTGTGTACGAATGACGGGCATGCGGAGAATATCCGCTTGAATCTGCATCCAAATTTCACTTCTTGCGGCACCACCAGTCACTCGGACCTCACGTGATGGAAGTCCCAGCTCACGCATCACTTCAACGTTAGTTCGAATCTCATATGAAACCCCTTCCAGTATCGCTCGGATAATGTGAGCACGTGTGTGTCCCAATGCCAGACCTGCGAAGATACCTCTTGCATGGGGATTCCAATTAGGAGCTCCTGCTCCCACAAAGTGAGGAATATGTACAACACCCTCGGATCCAGGGGGAATCCTCCTTGCTTCTTCTGTTATCACTTCGTATGAGTCTACTCCTCTCTCATCTGCAATACTGACCTCTTCAACTCCAAGGTTATCCCTGAACCATTTCAGAGCCGAACCTGTTGTGAACATGCTAGCTTCGACGACAAAAGAATCAGGAACCACGTGACGACTGCATAGCACTCGAAGGCCAGGGTCTAATCGAACTGTATTCGAATGCGCTAGAATGAAGGTCCCAGTTCCAGTTGTTGACTTTAACATTCCTTCCTTTACCACGCCAACGCCTAATGCAGCACACTGTTG
>SOKL01000201.1 GCA_004376265.1 Candidatus Thorarchaeota archaeon | reverse complement strand
ACAGTCCTGGACCATTCAATGCTTTCAAGCAGTATCTATCACGAGACCCTCGGTTCTTCTCTCTGAAATTCATGCATGATACCTTAGCAGATGTTCTGAGGGGAAAAGTCGACCATCCTGTGGTTGGAGATTTCCGTTTGGTTGCCCAAGAGATGGGTGTAGCAGGGCGACGTATGATAGAGAGTCAAGCATTGGATGAGGGATGGGAACATGTCAAAGCAGAGTATGAAGTGGATAAGGCCGGAGGGCTTGATCTTGTGCTAGCATATTCCTATTTTTCAGCAAAGAACTTTGGTACTGAAAGAATTGACCCACTTGCTCTCAAACTAGCGAACCAGCATTTGGAGAATCCAATCAGCCAAGGGCTCTTTGCATTGACTGGTCCGATTTCCAAAGTACCAGTTGCTGAATCTGAACCAGAAAGCATCCCAACCGAAACAATTCCAAAAGAAACTTCAAAAACCGTTCCTGATAATCTTGAGAGATTGATAAAGGAAAAAATTGGAGCAGCAGGTGATGTAAATCCTGATCACATTGCTAAAGAACTAGCCAAGCTCGAAGAACTCAAGAATCTTGGGGATATTGGGTCGATAGTTAAACAGGCTATTGAATCATCACTACCAGAAACTAAAGAAATTAGGAAGACAAGCTTTGATCTTCTGAAGGAAGCACTAGACAATGAAACGGTTACTCCAAGAAGGCTTGCAAAAAGAGTGCTGAAGGCTAGTCGTAGGATTCTGACCTTGAGTGAAAGTGAGCGACTCACTAATGAGAAGACAAAGGGAGATCTTATTGCTGCCGGAACAGAACGGCTGGTCAAGCTGGACTTTGCTAGATACTTGGAGAATCTTGACTTGATCTCAGAAGCCTTAGCTGAAACTCTTGGTGAAGATGCAACCTCGGAAATTCTTACACGCAACTTTGGCGATGTCACCTTCAATGAGTCTGATGAAAAGACTCGTAAGAAAGTGAATTGGATTTACAAAATGGGAATGCAACGAGCAGTCGATTTGGGAAACTATCCTGGCATGATGTCCTATCTAAGGAATAAGTGGCAGCTCCTTGGATTTGATTCTGATGACATCTCCTTTGTATCTAACGAGTTTGGAAAACTGATGAAACGAGGTCGTGCAAAGTTAGCTCTGATCGAACTGGAGAAATTGAATTCATCCTTTGGAAATAATAAATTCGAAGTGAGAATAGGAATTGCACTACAAGCTTTCAGTAACCTCTCAAAAGCTCCAGTAAGAGACCGAGATCATTTCAATGCGATTTTTTCAGCTGCCTTAAAACTATTCGAAGAACTTGTTTCGAGTATTGAAAAGTGTGAAGAAGATATCTGCAATGAGCTACTGAAAAGCCAGCCCGTTGCAGACCTTTGTCTTGCGTCTGTAACAGGTGTAATCAGGTTGATGGACAGTTACATAAAGAGACCCGGAAAGTCCATCTCTGCGGCATCTGTTTATCCCCTCTTGCATAAGACAATTAGACCACTCATCACATTAGCATTGAAAACTCTGAAACAGAATGGTGACAGTAAAACCATCAAATCTATGAAAACGACCATCAACAAAATCAGGGGCGAGAGCTCTATCAAAGAAGCAATGGTGATTGAAGCCAAATCGCATTTCGGCTAGTCCCATTGAAGGGACTAGATAAGGACATACCCATGATTCACTTTTCGGAGCTGACATTCTCAACAGATAGTTCACTAGTAAGAAACATATTCGGCCAAGAAACGTAGAGCGCGTTTTCCAAGAATTGAAGATACTACTTTAAGGAAACCATTCAAAATATTATGTATGTCTAGGAAGACCTACAGGGACTTGCAGGGATATCTCAGATTCATCGATTCTGGCAAGCTTGTCTCTCGATGGAAGGCAGAGAAAAAGTTAGGTCGAAGACTAAGACCGGGGGAGGTCGTTCATCACCAGAACAAGATCAAGGTGGATAATAGATACGGGAACCTCAGTGTATTCAGGTCACGAAAGGCGCATCGTGCTCATCATATTAAAAAAGCTTGGACAAGAACACGGAGACGACGAACCTTAAAACGTTGATATTAATAGAAACTTGACAAAAAACAGGTGAAGCAATGAACGAACCTGAAATTGCTGGAAAGAAGCTGAGCACCTTTGAGAAATACTTGCCTTTGTGGATTGGTATCTGTATGGTTCTGGGTATCATTCTATCCCAAGTAGTCCCAGGAATAGGTGTGGCAATCGATTCCTGGCAAATCTCGGGTATTTCAGTCCCTATTGGAATTTGTCTATTTCTGATGATGTATCCTGCAATGCTGAGTATTCAAGCCTCAGAGCTAAAGAAACTAAGAAAGAATCCAAAACCCATCTTTCTCACATTGGTTTCAAACTGGATTGTAGCTCCCATTGTTGGGTTTATTCTAGCCCAGACATTCCTTCCTGGACATGAGCAACTGATAGTTGCCGTGATTCTGCTATCCTCTAGTCCATGCACAGCAATGGTCCTAGTTTGGGGATATCTTGCAGAAGGAAATCAAGAACAAAATGTGGTCAACACGACATTGAACACTGTTACAATTCTCGTGTTATTCGCTCCGCTTGTAGCTCTATTCACTGGAATATCCAATATTCCAATTGATCGAATGTTATTGGTCATCTCAGTAATGGTGTTCATTGGAGTCCCATTACTTTTAGGAATAGCTTCCAGGCGATTGCTGGTGAATAGGAAAGGACTGGACTGGTTCCAAAACAAGTATCGACCAGCTGCAGGAAACTTGGCTCTAATATCTCTTCTGACCACATTGATAGTCCTTTTCTCTCTAAACGGAACTGTGATGTTGGAAAATCCAGACCTTCTGGTTCTAGTTTCTATTCCACTACTACTTGGATTTGCCATTGTCGTAGGATTCAATCTCATTATCACTCGAGCTGCAAAACTGGCTTATAGAGAAGCTACCATTACCGTGATAATTGGATCATCGAGTCACTTCGAAATCGCAATAGCAACAGCTGTGTCAATGTACGGTGTAGGATCTATTGCGGCTCTTGGAACAACAATGGGTCTCTTCTGGGAAGTTCCAATTATGTTGGGTCTTGTGTACGTCGCAAAGCATCTACGAAAAAGAGAGTTCTGGAAAGGCGAACCTATGTAATGATGTACTAATCCGATGAGCCATTCTTGCCACGAAGTTCTGAGTCTATATACGTAGTCTTTGCGAAAGCTACCTTGTTAGCATGGTCATATGCTTCCTGAATGCTAAACTCCCGAAGGTCAAATCCCTCCCTTGTTGAAGCTCTATCTATCCAGGCCTCCCGTGCTTCACGTGCTACAATACTTGCAGCAGCAACTGCAATCTCATCTTCTGCCTTTGGACGTTGTACAAGCTCAATCTTTTCAAGGTCAAGTTTTCTGCTTAGACGCTGTTCAGTCTTCACTCGAGCGAACTGGTCAATTACAATCTTGATGTTCTCTTCTCTCGTTCGCAGAGTAGCATATGACTCTGAAATGACCTTTGCGTGAGCCCAAGCTAACATGTCATTGAGATTCTTCCCCTCTTTTCGAAATTCTTCGATTTGTGTATTGAATTTCTCTGGTGAAATGACAAGCGATTCCACATTGAGGGCGTTCTTTCGCACAGTTTTCGAGAGTTCTGCGATCCGAACGACAGACATGCTCTTGCTATCCATTACGCCCAAAGACTGTAGTAGAGTTGATTGCTCAGGTGTTAGAGCTACTGCCGCAACAGTCATTGGACCAAGCCATTCACCTTTTCCAGCCTCATCCGATCCAATAGTAATCTGTGCTCCAGTAGTAGGTTGCATCTCTAGAATTGCATTCTGAACTGCTGCTTCAGAATACGGTCCATTACTTACAACTTTTCCACTCGTGTAGCCGATTATTACTTCTCCGAAAAACATGATCCGGAAGGATTCGTACTCACTTCTTGTAGCAAGATCAGACGAATCCGTGGAATCCAAGAGTTTCCACCGGAGTTCATCTAGCTGCTCTGGATTAATCTTGACTACAGTTGGTTTCAACAGTGCCTCGCCATGCGTCGACAGACTGTGTTCGTATTATGTCTTAAGGTATTCTTCAATAATTGATGAACGGATACCTCTTTGAAAATGCATTATTCTCCAGGTCGTACATGATGAACATCGCCAAGCAACACACTCACAAGACCATCTTCAGTTTCTACTAAGAGAGAACCATCTTCCCCAATGTTTCTGGCAATACCATCGGTGATTTTGTCATCCTCATGAATTCGAACTGTCTTTCCCAGAGTGGAACTTGTTTTTCTCCACTCATCAACAACTGCAGAAAATGATGAGTTGATCTCCACTACCTCAAGTAATGAGTCGATTTCGTTTACTATATCACATAGTAGAGATTCATTCGAGGTTTCTTTTCCAATCTCATCGATGACGGATGTTGCTGGCCACTGCAGTCCGCTAGGCATCTCTGAAATGGGACAGTTCTGATTCACTCCAATCCCGATAACTATTCCAATTGTTTCGTTACCAATAGTCACTGCCTCACTGAGAATTCCTGCTATCTTTCTATCGTCAACAAGAATATCATTAGGCCATTTCACTTGTACATTGACATCAAGTCCATGCAAGGCTCGCCTGACTGCACATGCGCAAAGAATTCCCAGAAGTGGTGTGTTTTCGTTTCCGAGTCGGGGTTTTAGAACTATTGAGAAATAGAGACCTCCCACTGGAGAGAGCCAAATTCGATCCTTCCTTCCGCGTCCCTCAGTTTGAGAATGGGCAAGCACAATAATGCCCTCGGTTTCACCCTGAGTGAGAAGGTCTTTTGCCTCAGTACTTGTGGAACCTACACTCTCCAACAGAATCACACGGGGCTTGAGAATGTTAGTAATGAAGCAGTCTTCTATTTTCAATTAGGTACCACTCACTTTGGTTATATCAACACCCATGCAAGTAGAAACCAGTATACCCCAAGAACAAAAGCGATAATCCAGGTTCCGATTGTCAGGAACATGAGAGGTCTGGTCTGCTTCAGAAGTTTGATGGGCATACCACTCCTAACAAGAAAGATAACAACCAAAAGAACACCTAATCCGATTGCAAGAATTCCAACGATATCGTGGACAATCTGGTACCAATTCATTATTGGGTTCGCCAGCATGCGTGTGAGGCGATTGAGGGCCCGTGGGACCATCCAAATTCCAACGGTTAGCATGTGGATTAATGCAACGAAATAGACTGCTTTGTGATGTAAGTTGAAATCCTTCCTTCGTGCACCGTAAATCCAACCAACAACAAGAACAATGAGCACAATCACTTCTAAGATGAGTACAAAGTAAGAAATTGGAATACCAAAGAGTTGTTGCATGAATTTCTCCTCGAATTAGTTTATGCAATTCACCATATGAAACAAACGGTCGTCGAATGATTATTTGTAAACATTAATAAACAAAGATAACAATAGTTAAGTATATGGTGTAGATGATGAATAGAAAGAAGTTATCATATC
>SOKL01000342.1 GCA_004376265.1 Candidatus Thorarchaeota archaeon | reverse complement strand
TTATGCTCATCCCCTCACTGAGAGATGAGAACGGACTAGGGATGTGGCTCACTCCCCGAGATAGAGCCATACTGAAAGCCCGGAGGAAGACTAGTGCTTCTGATGGGAAGTCCGCACTCCCCCAGAGGACACCAGCCTCGAAGGGGAAGTCCGTGGCCGACTGCAATGACCAGGCGACTCTTGAGTCGTCTGCGAGGAGTGAAGACCCTGCCATGGTAAATGCTGTGGAAAAACCGTCTGTCATCACACCGTCTGGTGAGTGTGAGTTAATACAGCGGAGTGAAGCCAGGTCCCATCGGAGGAACAATGTTCCTGTGAAGAGGGGCAAAGCTTACGACACTTTGAAAGACCCCAGTCTTTCAGATGCTGGCGACAGTAGTCGAAAGAAGGGTGGAACACAGGAGTTTCTTGCAGTTCACTCAAAATGTAGGAAATAGGTTCTTAAGTTATTATAGCGTAGCCAACTTGGTCGAGGGTGCAATTATGTCAAGCCGTGTCGATAGCATCAACAAGATAATTCGTGATTTCGAAACAGTACCCGGAGTTGAAGGAGCCGCCCTTGTTTCTGCTGACGGTCTGATGATATCATCCGCGCTTCCTGAAATTGAGCAAGAGATGGTAGCTGCAATTAGTGCTGCCATGCTATCGCTAGGTGAAAAGGCCACAAATGAGCTAAACCGTGGCAATCTCCTGGAAATCTATGTTAAGAGCGACCGTGGTTACACCTTGCTTACAGCTGTTGGTGAAAACGCGTTGTTCCTAGTTCTAGCCAAAGCTGAATCTCAGATTGGTCTAATCTTCATGGATATGAAACGAATGGCAGAGTCTCTTATTGAGATACTTTAGTTTCATTTCATCTGTTCAACGATTACGTCAACTATCTGACGTGCTATCTCCCTCTTAGGTGCTAATAGAACATGTTTTGCGAAACTCTTACCTGCCACAATTAAGACCTCATTTGTGTCAGTGCCAAATGCCACGCCTTTCTTCTGCTCGTCATTTGCGACCACCAAATCACAAATCCCCGTCTTAATCTTCTCTCTCGCTCGAGTATCTAGTTCTTTATCTGACACTCCTGACTCGACCTTGAAGCCAACAATAAACAGGTCTTTTTGCTTCTTCCTCGCCTCTTCAATGATTTTTATGGTTGGAACGAGTTTGACACTAAGGTCCTCCACACCAGAGGGCATCTTACTATCTTCCTTCTTGGATGGTTCATAATCTAGTACGGCTGCTGTGGCCACAAATCCATCAATCTTGTGTTTTGAAAGTTCACTCAAAACGGATTCTAGCATCTCTTGAGATGTGGTGACTCTTTTCACATCCGTCTGTTCTGGTACCGTTTCTGAAATAGGTCCAACAATGAGACTGACATTTGCTCCCCCTGAAAGTAGTTCTTGGGCAACTGCGATACCCATCTTTCCTGTGGATGGATTAGTGATGAATCGCACTCTGTCAATCCATCCTCTGGTAGGACCTGCTGTGACTACGAAGCGCGTACCTTCAAGATCCTTTGGTCCTAACGTAGCAAGAACATGGTCTACGATCGTCTTGATTGACGGGATCTTAGCTTTTGCTTCTTCTAGTCTAGGAGATACGATTATGACTCCCATGCCCCTCAATTTCTCAATATTCTCAATTACTGCAGGATGGTCATACATTGACTCGTGCATCGCTGGAACTACAATTAGGGGGATGCCTGCACCGATAGCTGAAGAAACAGTGGTCGTAACTGGAGTGTCGTCGATACCATTTGCGACTTTACCGATTGTGTTAGCGGTAGCAGGAGCAATCATCACAAGATCAACATGGTCCTTGTGTTTTCCTGCAAGGGCCACGTGCTCTATTTGCCCAGTGAGCTCTGTTGTGACAGTGTTCCCTGTAGCCCATTCCATTAGATATGGATGAATGATCTTCTGTGCCATATTGCTCATAACAGTGTAAACTTCTGCTCCGTGACGCATCAATTTCCTAGCAAGAGCAACACATTCTACAGCTCCCACACTTCCTGTTATGCACAGTGCAATGGATTTGCCGTTTAACGAGTCGCTAAGACTTCCCTTGATGAGCTTTGATGTATGCTCCATCGGTTTTGTCACCTGGTCTTGACTACTTTATTTCATACTAAAGTCCGGATAAGACTTGTGGGAATGCATGAAAAGTTAGCGTATGTATCTGCGTATAATCTATATATTGCTAGGCAAAGAATATATGAGATAATGAGTTTCAGCGATAGTGCAAAAGACGGTTACCTTAGTGGAAAAACCGTCATTGAATCGCGTGAAATTTATTCGCGATTTCGATACGTTGACACAAAAACTTGATCAAAAACTTCGGTGGGTGCTTAATACTTGGCTGACTCTTCTCGTGATTTGGACGAACTCTTGAAGGAGTTTGAGCCCGAGAAGAAGGCTCGTTTTCAGGTTTATAATAAAGTAGTGAGTGCATTCGATTCTCCAAGCCAATCAATGTTTGTCACTGACAATGACAATGAAGTTGATACTTTTCAAAGGGATTTTAATCAGTATCTTGTTTCGACAGGACAGATGGAAGAAGATGGCGAGCGTCCCTACCATATGGTTCGTATTGGGTATGACGGCGACATGCTTGATGACATGTTCAGACTAATTGTTTCAGACGAGTCCGAGAACTTCCATCCAGCGGCACTTGATGTCAACATGCTGTACTCAAAACAAGCAATCTTCCAGCATCTATACCAGACCATTACAAAAGACAAGTTCATCATATTTCATATAAACGAGTTTCCTCTGGCTTATTATTTCGAAACCGCGGTTGTTGTTGATGTGGAAGAACTTTCGGATGTCATGGACCCCTCAGTTCATGATGACACAATAATCCGCTATCTCAATGATCTACGTGAGCAGGGAACTGAAGAACATAGAAAGACGTATAGCTTCTTCTATAGGATTAGCACTTCTCTTTTGATGGAACTCTCGAATGTCTTTCTTGTTGTCCCCACCGCGGGGATGAATCGTCATATGTGTGTCACAAGCTGGCGAACACAAACTCTCCTTCTTGGTTTCAGTCCGCTCACATGGTCTTCTGGAAGTTTCAAGGTCTTCGATTTGAGTGGTCGTGACATCGATGCACGCTGGGCATATCCAGCTCCTCCATCCGATGATCCGCGTGTAAAGCAGTACACTAGGATTGTTCCCCTAAAGTAATCGTTTTTCAAGCATTGTATATACATGTATATCCCCAACAATGAATGTATAAAGAATGTTTAATACCCACTTTCGAGGAGATAATGACGACTGACACCTTGACATCACAACAGGAAACAGTGTTGACTGCAAAGGCATTCGTGCCTGGACATGTCACCGGAATCTTTCGTATCTTTGACGAGTATGAGGATCCTCTCCGTTGTGGTTCTACAGGTGCGGGATTCTCAGTGACTATCGGAACAGTCACCTCTGTGTCTGTGATGGAACAATCGTCGCTAGAGATTACGACAGATTACAACAATGAACGCATCGATGCACAAGTCACAAAGACGGTGATACGTAGATTGACAGACGAATATGAGAGGACACTCAAGGTTCATGTTGCACATGACTCCTCTCTCCTTTCAGGGGCTGGGTTTGGCGCATCAGGTGCTGGTGCACTTGGCACTGCGCTTGCTCTTGGTCATATACTCGATAACGACATCTCTCCTGAGAAAGCCGCTGGTTATGCACACATTGCTGAAATTACTAATCGTACAGGTCTTGGCGATGTCCTCTCTCAAACAGTTGGCGGTGTTGAAGTCCGAATAAAACCAGGAGGTCCAGGGGTGGGAGAAGTCAAGACAATTCCCCACGAAGATTCTTTGAGAGCAATACTTGCTGGTGCTCCAGGTTTGAAGACCTCAGAAGTTCTTTCAGACCCAACCTCTAGAAACCTCATCAATACAACTGGCGACCATTTAATATCAAGGATCATCGAGAATCCAACAATCGAGTCATTTGTACAAAGCTCATGCGAATTCTCAGACACTATTGGGCTGAAGACAAAAAGAGTTGTATCTGCACTCAAAGACCTAGAATCTGCAGGCTTTACAAAATCGAGTATGGTAATGCTTGGTGACTCAGTATTTTGTTTCTGTGACGAAAATGACACACCAAATGCTCAAGAAATCCTTTCAAAATACTGGAATACTTCACAGGTGTTTGTTACAGAAATATCCGAATCAGGAGGAAGGTTGCTATGAAGGTGAAGATTGAGGTTCCTTCTGATCATCCTCGTCGAGTGTCTCTCGAAACCCGCGAGGCAATCATTGAAGGTCATGATTCACATGTTGTGGCTACTGCTGGTTTGCTCGCTCATGGTCGAGGGGAGGCGTTTGATTACCTGATTGGTGAGAAGACTACTGAACCTGCTGAGAATGCAGCTCGAGCAGCAGTCGCTGCAATGCTCTTGGCAAAGCATCCCGTAATCAGTGTCAACGGGAATGCATGTGCTCTTGTACCTGACGAACTTGTGGAACTTGCTGAACTCACGAAGGCTCCCCTAGAAGTCAATCTCTTCTACTATCGGAAAGACCGTGAAGATGCAATAAAAGATATGCTTGTTAAAGCAGGTATGAATGAATTGTTGGGAACACATGATAGACCTTCTATCACTATACCTGAGTTGAGTAGTAATCGTCGAAAGGTTGATCCAGAAGGAATTGGGTCAGCAGATGTTGTGTTAGTCCCATTAGAAGATGGCGACAGAACAGAAGATCTGAAAGATATCGACAAGTTCGTTATTACAATCGATTTGAATCCGATGAGCCGAACAGCTGTCTACTCGGATGTGACGCTTGTTGACAACATTATACGAGCTCTTCCTCTCATGGTTAAGTTTGCACGGGAGATGAAGAATCATCCTAGAGAAGAGCTTCGCAAGATCATTGATGGATTCAACAACGATGAGAATCTTGCCATGTCAGTACGTATAATAATGGAACATCTTGACGCGATAGCCAATGATGTTAGCAGTTTGAGAAAAAAGAAGAACGATTTCAAGGTGGATGAATAGTGAAGATAGTAATTGTTGGGTCAGGAGCAATTGGAAGCCTATACGGTGCCTTCCTGAGTCGGTACAAAGATAATGAGATCATTCTTGTAGGCAGAAATCCTCACGTTGCAGCCATTCAATCTCATGGTTTAAAGATTGAGGGTGTCTTGGGAGAACACTTGTTCCACCTGAAAGCAATAAACCATGCCAGAGAGGTTTCAAAGGCGGATCTTGTTATAGTCACAACAAAAACCTATGACACTGTCACAGCCGCACGAAGTGCAAGGCACTTGATTGATGCTGGTGCTCATGTTTTGCTTATTCAAAATGGGCTTGGAACAGAAGAGATGGTCGCTAAAGAACTTGACACTACAAAAGTCCTGAGAGCAACAACTTGTATGGGCGCATTACATGATTCACCCGGAGTAGTACGAGTAACAGGTTGCGGACTCACTGAGATTGGCTCAAGATTTGCGGAGAATTATACTCTGGTAGAAGAACTATCTAATATGTTCAAAGAAGTTGGATTTGACGTCAAATCCAGTGAGAATATTGAGGGTGTCGTATGGACAAAGACACTCGTGAATTGTGGTATCAATCCTGTCGGAGCACTTACCGGTCTTACTAATGGAGAAGTCTATAATAACAAAGGGCTTCGAGGCCTTGTCGTTACGCTCGTTAACGAAGCAGTACAGGTTGTCAAAGCATTAGGGATTGAACTTACGACAGATGATCCTGTGCGATATGCTCTTGGTACTGCAAAGGCGACTGGTGACAACATCAACTCAATGCTCCAAGACATTAGGGCTGGAAAGAGGACTGAGATAGACGCGATAACTGGAGAAGTCATTCGGCTTGCAAAGGAGTTTGGTTTAGATACTCCCTCAAGTGAATCCGTCTATGCACTCGTAAAGGCAATCGAATCGAAGTATTTGGATAACGGTGAAGCCGCGTCTGAATCAGACATATTCGAAATTGAAGAGTTAGTCCGAACTGTCACTACGTCTTGAACCACTGTTTGGCCATCTTATATGACGACATAGCAGATTGTCGAGCATTATATTTCATGGCGTTCATATGCCCTGGAAGTCCAATCTCAAATTGCATCTCTGAGATTCTCCTGAGTGAATCTACTAGCTTTTCTGGACTTCCTGTAGGGAAATCTACTCGACCGAAACTGCCCCCTGGAAATAACGTGTCGCCTGTTAGGAGAATGCCTGTGTCTTCAATTTCTATTATTATGCTCCCTGCTGAATGTCCAGGGGTATGAAATACTCTTAGTTTCACTTCGTTAAAATCAAGCACATCCCCTTCATTCAACAACACATCAATCTTGAAAGGCGGTAGGTCAACACCAAAAGTGTCTCCTAACGTTTGTGACATGTCCCCCTGATTGATTGGCTCAGCCTCTGCTTCATGCAGATACAGTTTTGGAGATCCTGCTTCCAAAACCGGAATGATCCCTCCGATATGGTCAATGTGACAGTGAGTGAGAACTATATCAGTGATTGATTGGATGGATGAACCCAGAGTTTGGAGATCTTCATTAAGATTTGAAGTATAAAGTCCAGTACCTGCATCGATTAGAATTTCGTGGTTTCCTGTTTTGATGAAAGTGATATTTGAATCGAAGGACCGACTCAATATGAAGTAGACCTGTTCTGATATCTGATCTAGCATAATGTCACATCATATACTCGACAATGGTGTCAATATCATTGTGGTTATTATAGAAGTGTGGGGATATTCTGAGACGTCCATAACGCACAGAACTGTGGATATTATTCTTTACTAATTCTTCATGCAGTTTATCGACATCAGGTGGTTGACATGACACAGTAGCAGAATTGTGATCTGGTCCAAAGTCAAAGAATGGTATATCTA
Source organism: Candidatus Thorarchaeota archaeon (assembly GCA_004376265.1). Lineage (GTDB taxonomy): Archaea > Asgardarchaeota > Thorarchaeia > Thorarchaeales > Thorarchaeaceae > SMTZ1-45. The sequence goes on along the minus strand of SOKL01000342.1, from coordinate 12,668 downwards.
TCTCTGAGAGTCTTTTCCTTAGATAATTGGCATTGTCCTTCGCGACTTGCTCACGAGTCTTCCCAGGAATTTTGAGTAATGTCTTTAGTGATTCTAATAACCCTACGTACGAAATCATGGCAGGTGACCCAACTTGGAACTTTCTTGCGTCGGACAATGGAGTTCTTTCGAAAAATCCAAACTCCATTATTTGCTCAACGCCCCACCAACCTAAGAATCGAGGTTGCACCTTATCCATAATTGATTTTCCAACGAAGATGAAGCCTGCTCCAACTGGTCCAAGTAACCACTTTACAGCCTGACCGGTTGCAAAGTCCACTCCCAGTTTAACAAGATCTGTTTCAAAGCATCCAGCTGCTTGAATGATGTCTGCAGATAGAAATGCATCATTATCGTGAGCAATTTTTGCCAACTCCTTTAGATCTGCACGAAAACCTGTACCAAATTGTATCTGACTGATTGCAAGGACCTTGGTGTTTTCGTCAACCTGTTCTTTGAAGACATCGAGAGTCACAGCTCCATCTACAGACTTTGCAACCCGCAATTCAACATCATAGAGTTTGGAAACGTTTTGCCATGGGATATAGTTTGCCGGGAATTCCAAATCACACACAACGATGTTTGACCCTTTCGGATACGTGATGCTGTGAGCAAAGGAGTTAATCCCGGAGCTTGTGCTGGGTACAAAGGCATACTGACTGTAATCCCCACCCAAAAGTTGTGCCAAGTGTTGTCGTGTTTCCTTGATGGAACTCAATTCATCTTTGAACGTTCCAATCGCATTTGCCCTATTATTCAGATAATCCTTCATCCCATTGAATGTGTTTAGTGGTGGAATGCCAGTTGCGGCATTGTTGAGGTAGGTCATCTCGCTGAGCGTTGGCCATTGCTCTGAGATGAACTCTGAATCAATCAAGTTAGTCATAATATGCCAACCAAGCTGCCTCCTACAGATAAAGTTCGCGTCATGAACATAAGGATAAGGTTCCCCCAAGATTTAAGACTGGTAGAGGGGTCATAAGTTCTTGAGAGGCGTTTGTCCGTGTTCCGCAGGTTGACCGGGCGCTCAAAGAAGCCAAAAAAAGAAGAAGACCCCCTAGTTAGTGTAAGTGAGGATATCACCGTTCCTCCTGAGAGACCCCTCGGAACCGAGCCCGGAGCAGTATCAATGGGCCGCTTAGTCGCAACGTCTGAGGAACTGAGCATTGACCCCGAAACAACTGCTGACTATGCACGAAAAGCACACATCAAACCACAGAGTGCCTCAGAGATAGTCCCTGGTCATTTTCTTAAACGTGATGAACTTGGTCGCGTTCATATCAAGATAGTCTTCTATGGCCCCTCCCTTGGTGGCAAAACAACTGCACTCCGCTGGTTATTCGCCAATGTTAGGTCTCTTTCAAAAGGTAAGATTATTGAGATATCCGATGAGCTTGGACGAACTACATTCTTTGATTTTGTCCCAGTGACAGCGAGTGAGAGAATCGTGTTTGATGTTTTCACTGTCGCTGGACAGAGGCGACATGCAAGTCAACGAATCAAAGTGTTACGTGACTGTGACGGCATTATCTTTATGGCCGATTCCACCCCTGAACAGATGAATGAAAACCTGGCATCAATACAAGAACTGAATATCGCATTAGGCACAGACAGAATGGCTACTTTGCCTATTATCATTTCACTGAACAAGAGAGATCTTCCAAATGCGCTCCCGGTTGACTATATGGTTCAAATGCTTGACCTAGAGGGCTATCCCGTATTCGAAACGATTGCCATTGAAGGGCGAAGTCTTCTCAGGATGTTTCAAAGAGTATTAAGGGATGCTCTGATTTTCAAGGTAGGAATCTAACCTTTTTCTAGAGGGAGTTCACCAAGTTCCAACTGTTGAATAAGCTCGATGATTTCCTTTTCAGCCTGTTCCATAATTGCTTGTCCCTTGTCTTCTGTTGCTTTTCTGGGATCTCCATACATTGCTGATGGAAAGAGCTCCTCTCTATAAGTTCCGGAAATGATCTCAAATCTTGTTTCAACACGATGTGCTTTTGCTACTGACATGTCTACAAGATCGGGCCTTACAAACATCACTTCAGAGGTCTCATCTTCTGCAGCATGTCCACTTGGAGTTTCCCCCACTGACTTTCGTGCGTTCTTAGCAAGGTCCCTCCGCAAATTCACAATGACAACGACTCGTTGCCCTTTCTTTGTCGCAGTTTTTGCAGCTTGCCTGATTATAGGAGCATTACCTCCATGTCCGTTTAGAGTAACGATGTATCTGAAACCGTGTTTGAAAATTCCTTTCAAAACAGATACATAATATTCCACCAGGGCCCCCGGATGTATTGAAATCGTTCCCTCAATGTGGTTAAAATTCCAACTCTCTCCGATCGGTATTGTTGGTAGGACGAGAGCTTTTGTCTTCTCAGCAATTTTCTTCGCAAGGTGCGTCGAAAGAATCGAATCGGTTCCAAGTGGAAGATGATTGCCGTGTGCCTCGAGAGATCCAGTTACCATGACAACAACTTCGGTGGCTCTCGCTGCGTTCTTGAAGCCCTCATGAGTTAATTCAGACCAAAATGGCATCGCTAGTTCGGATTAGCTGGAAACGCACAGTCTAATAAACACGGCGTCAATGAAACTTTCAAAACCGAAAAGATGAAAAACGCGCCGCGCAACTCCCGACTTGCACTGATAGCCCCGTGGTGTAGCGGCCAAGCATGGTGGGCCCTGGACCCACTGACCTAGGTTCAAATCCTGGCGGGGCTACCATCTCTTCTGCCACTCCCAAGAATCGGGCCAATGTATTTGGGATTATGCACAAAATGTCGTGTTGATTACGAAAAATTGGAATGAAAATTGAAATTTTTCACTTTGAGATACACTTAACAATATTTAATCGATAAATTGGAATTATTACCAAATATTACTGACTGTGGCGCATTTATGCGGAACCTAAAGGTTTTTTAGAACTAGGGGTCAGTTTCATATGGAGAATGATTCCGCAGGTTATACTCATTCGAGTTTTCCTGTCCCTCCCGGCGGAAATTTCTGCGGGCCTTCTCCACATCTTCTTTTCGCGTTTCATGAAGCTGAGCTAACCGAGTTGGATGAATGGTGGATACTGGTATTGTAACCAACATTGATGGAACACCTCTCTTCCTCCTAAATCGCTATCATAACAATCTTCATATCAGAACGCAAACTTCCACCGCTTTAGGAAGTGCATACGATGGAGAAGGTCGAACTTGGTTGGAATGAGTTCTGGGCGGAGATTTTTAGGATTCGACATAGACGCCAAATTCCGGGGATAGAACACCATGACCGACTAATCGGTGATTTCATCATGGAAACCTTGGGTCTTAAGAAGAGCGACTCGATCCTCGACATTGCCTGTGGCGCAGGAGACCAGTCGGTTGAACTTGCCAAGCAAGGTCTCAACGTAACCGCCTTTGACATTGCTCAAGTCCTGATAGACGCAGCTAAGGAGACTGCAGAATCTTATGACGTTTCTGCGAATTTCTATGCTGGTGACATGAGGGCTATGGAGCACGACTCCATGTTTGACGCTGCCATCTTACTCAGTCACAGCTTTGGTTTCTTCGACCATGAAGAGAATAAGCGTGTCCTTCAGGGTGCGTATGCGGCACTGAAGGAGGGTGGTTGCTTCCTTCTGGACCTGATGAACCCGTACAACCTTCCAAAGTTTCAGAGAACGTGGACTCCATTGGAAGGTGGGTATCTCCTCAATGAACCCCATGTTCTCGACGCCCCAGCTGGCGTGCTCACTGGTCGTCCTGCGATGTTTATCGATACTGAGAATGACCGGATTGTGCTGATGGACGAGGACGCACTGTCCAACAATGACATCCGAATGTACACCGCTCTAGAGATCCGAGAGATGCTTTCGGAGGTCGGGTTCAAGAAAGTGGAACTCTACGGCCATGCTAAACTTCCACGACTTCCATATGCCGCAAATTCGGAGCGAATGGTGGTCATTGCGAAACGATGACGTGCTTGTTATGCAAGAACAACAGAATCCAATGAAGAGATACACTGTCGGAGCACTACTTCTGCATACTACAGTTCTGTTTGGGTATGCTGCCTTTACCTATTTCGAATCTTCTTCATACTCTCCATATTATCTCACAGGTATTGGTATCCTATTCTCGATATTTGCAGGTGGATTTGGGATTGTCGCGGTTTGGCTTACCGGAGAATACTATTCCGAAACACTGAGACCCTCCAGGCTCAAGATGTGGGGAGGTATTCATGTAGCATTTCTTCTCTTTCCAGTGGCAGTATTCTTCGTTTCCTTTATGATGAATCCCTCAATCCTTTCTTTGACCATTCTTTTACCATATCTCATCTTAATCGGACCCCCTCTTCTAATCATTGTCTTAGCCGGGAAGGAGAGTCCATGACGAAATACTTTTAATCCTCCACTCGCGAGGTCGCGCAAGCCACCGGTGAGGTTGCTGGTGACCCCGACGAGTTCTCTCGTGTCAATAATTGTGGTTGGGGATATGCTATCGTACAATATCGCGAGGGGACACAAATTGAATTACAAGGAGACATCCTGATGGTAAAGATCAAAGAGCCAGAGGCAATCAAGAGGCTCATCCTTTCAGACGATTATGAACACAAGAGAATCATTTCAATCAGTGCTCATATCGACCATGGAAAGACCACAACGACAGACTATCTGATGCGTCGAGCAGGTCTCATGAGCGATGCTGCGGCAGGGCAGGCTCTGATGACTGACAGTGACGAAGAGGAGCAGGAACGAGGTATCACAATCTTCACCTCTGTAGTGATGCTTAACTTCGAGATTGATGGTGAGGAGTATCTAGTTCAATTGTCTGATACCCCTGGTCATATATCGTTTACCGGTGAGGTTTCAAGGGCATTGCGTGCTAGTGATGGCGCGGTTATTCTTGTAGATGCGCTGGAAGGCGTAATGACACAGACTGAAACAAATATTCGCCTTGCAGTCGGTTCAGAAGCTTGCAAACCGGTTTTGTTCATAAATAAAGTCGACCGACTCATCAACGAGCTCAAGCTCCCACCCGCCAAGGTCTATGAACGTATTGACATTATTGTTGCAAAGGTCAACGCGCTGATCAAGAAAGTCGCACCTACGGGATACGCGAAGGACTGGCGAGTCAGTTTCCAGGATGGAAGCGTCGCAATCGGAAGCGCGAAGACTGGTTGGGCTTTCACAATGAAGACTCTCGAGAAGAAAGACATCAAACCCAATATTGTCTTTGAAAAGTACAATGAGGGTGATGAGATGTGGCTCAGGGAAAATCTGCCACTTGATGATGCTCTCCTCGAGATGATTGTGAAACACCTGCCGAACCCAAAGGAGGCTCAGCAGTATAAGATTCCGAGAATTTGGAAGGGAGATTTAGATAGTCCTGAAGGCAAAGCCCTGCTAGATGTTGATCCTAACGGACCACTCTGCGGTATGATTACAAAGATTTTCGTCGACCCGAAAAGCAAGAGACCTACCCTGATTGGCAGAATATTCTCTGGTACAATCAAGTCAGGACAGGAGATTAAGCTGATAAACATGCGCCAGAACGCAAAGGTGAAGCGACTTGGTGTCCAAGAGATCACTGATATCCTAGACATGGATGAGGTGCCTGCGGGCAATCTGTTCTCAGTCTTCGGTTTCATGTGTCCCAGCGGTGAGTCATTTGTTGATCCTGATTCTGATATGAAAGGCTTTGAGGCCATTGAGTACGTCAGTGAGCCTGTTGTAAGCCGAAGCATCAAGCCAATCGACCCACAGGACATTGCAAAGCTTGGTGAAGTTGTATCAAAGTGGATTATGGCGGATCCGACGGCGAGATTCTTCCATGACAAAGAATCTGGTGAGTACCGACTCGATGGAATTGACCCACTCCAAATTGAGATTCTAACAAAGCGAATAAATGAACAAGTGAAGATCAATGTATCTGAACCAATCATTGTATACCGCGAGAAGATGACCAAGCAGGGAGATGAGTTCCATACTAAATCACCCAACGGTCACAACAGGATTCGGTTGTTTCTCGAACCACTAGATGATGAGACAGTTGAACTCATTCGAAAGAAGAGGATTACTGCTGAGATGCCTAGTCGTGAGCGTGCAACTATTCTTCGTGATGAGGCTGGATGGGATGCGAAAAGAGCGAGGAAGATTCTTGATATCTACGAGTCATGCATGCTCGTTGACGCAATGAGCGGTGTTCAGAGATTCGATCGTATCTATTCATACTTAGAGACAGTATTCCGTGAGTTCGTAGAATCTGGTCCAATTGCAAAAGAGCCTGTGATGGGTGTTAAGGTCACATTGACTGATGCTACAGTCCACAATGACCCAGCACACACTGGCTACAACGAAGTTGCGACAATGGTTAGTTCTGGTCTGAACATGAGCTTTCTCACAGGCGCACCTGGTATCTATGAACCAGTTCTCAATGCTGACATAAAGACACCACCTGATACACAGGGTGCAATCATCAAAGTCTTGACTGGTCACAGAGGTCAGATTGTCACAATTGAGGGCGAAGAGGACGTAGTCGCCATAAAGGGTACAATACCCACAGCAGAAACCATCGAAATTGCGGATGAGTTCAGGAGTGCAGCAGCTGGTCGTAGCTTCTTTGGTTACGAGTTCAGAGGATTTGAGCCCCTTCCAGGCAATTTGCAGGAAGAAATCATCCTTGAGATTCGAGCACGTAAGAAGATGCCAGAAGAGATGCCAAGCCTTAGCTCATGGAACAGATGGGTCTACAAACGAACCTAAACTGGTTCAGATATGCAAGGGGCGGTCTGTCATTGTCCCTTGTATTAGCTTTTTCTTTTGAAACAAACACTTGAGAGGATAGACTTTTGACTCACATAGTATGGTGTCCACTCGATTGAGATGACGCTAGACCCCGTTGAACTTCTAGAAAATCTTGTTGCGTTTGACACAAGAAATGATGGTGATATGAAAGCCACACGAGAGTGCCCAGAATACATCAACAATATTCTGAGCGAATTTGGATTTCATACTGAGATTGTGGAATCAGAAGGTTACACGACGGCTTTTGCAAGAAGGGGTCATGGAAAATTCAAGATTCTCTTCTTGGCTCACTTCGATGTTGTTCCATTTGGTGAGGGATGGGATAGCGATCCGATGAAGCTGAAAGTTGATGGTGACAAGGCGTTTGGAAGAGGAACCTGTGATGACAAAGGAAACATCGTTTCACTGTTGCTACTGGCTGAGAAACTAGTTGAATCGGATTTCCCCTGCACCGTGATGATTGCAATAACTGGAGATGAAGAAATAGGAGGGAGACAGGGTGCTGGAGTGCTGAAGGAGTATCTCGTCAAACAAGGCCTCTTCCCCGACTATATTGTTGTTGCAGACGGATCTGGTCAAGATATTATTCACCGTAGAAGGAACATCCTTCCTACTATCATCAAAGTGAGAGAAAAAATTGAGGATATCAAAGGCAGAAAGGAAACAGTGAGAATCACCACAGAGACCTTTGGCACAAATACAAGGCATAGTGCATACTTGCGATTTGGTGTTGATCGGCATGCAATGATAGCCGCCTCAAAGTATCTTGATCTTAATCCCTTAGCTGTAATAGAGACCGTTCGGGGAGCATTTCTGAAAAGTAACGTTGTACCTGATTGGGTAGAGATGGATATCATCCATCCTGATGAGTCAGGTGACCAGTTATCCTATGATGCCACTCTTACCGACTTGATGAGATCGATACTTGCACTATCACTGACGGTGTTTCCGACTAAGCCCTCTGATAAGGGGACAAATATCTGTCCAAACATTCTTTCAAAAGAAAATGACCTCTGGACTCTCTATGTTGATATCCGGTCTATGACAAATGATGGTGAAGCGGTCAAAGCTGCATTCCAGGAATCCCTGAAAGGTCGAGTGGATTTGTTTTCACTACAAGTTCATTCAGGAATTGGTTATGTTGACTGTGACCCAAACTCACGCCTCATCCGTGCATTTCGATGGGCACTTGAGAAAGAAGGTATTCCCTATCGGATTGTTGAGGGCTTCGGAGCGTCCGACTCTCGGTATTTTGCAGGAGAAGATGCAGACCTGTTTGATTTCGGTCCTAAAGGTGACAATGTTCATGGAGCCAATGAATGGGTCTCTATTGAATCGCTGAAAGAGAATGCAGCAGCCTTCCATACAATGGTTGAAGTACTCACACGAGAAAAGAGCCCAGTGTAGGTTCCTATTTGGGGTTCATTCCCACCTTCAATTTGAAATCGTCTATCTCCCACTCTTTGACATATGAGTAGTCTTTCCATTTTGGTTTTGCACTTGGTCCTTTCAGCTCAAGTGAATCAGCCCGTATCTCATTGGCTAAATGCGCTTCAAACATCTTAGAGAGTTCTACAGAGTCGACATCTGAGAACAGAAGGAGAACATCTACAGATTGTTCAACTTTCAGGTCTAGTTCCTTTCGCATTACCTGTACTCGTCTTATGACATCTCTGACAAGACCCTCTGCTTCCAACTCCATTGTGCGGGTCACATCAACGTAGACCTTGCCTATCTTGCTATCGGCACAGCTTAGGTGATCGGGGAGGATTTCTTCGAACTCAACATCATCAGGCTCAAGCTTGAGTTTCTTACCTTCAACAGTTACTGTCGCTTTTCCTTTCTCCAAGTCTGCTCTTAGCTTGGCAGCATCAACATTCTCAAGTGTCGCTACAAGTTGCTTCATCATGTCTTTATATTTTGGTCCTAGAGTCTTGTAATTTGGTTTGACGGTCAGGGTTGTAAACTCTGCCATAACATCCGTCAACAATACTTCGAAATCTCTGGTATTGAGATCATCTTTCAATAAAGCTGTGAGACTTTCTGATCTCTTTGCAGTTTCTTTACTATCGGCTATGAGTGTGACCTTTGCCACAGGATGTCTTAGCTTGACACCTTTTTTGTTTCTTGCATGACTTGATGCACTCCTAAGTTCTTGGAGTATCTCAAATGTATTTTCCATCTCTTTGTCAAGCAGTCCATCTTCTGATTCGGGCATATCTGTCATGTTTATTGATTCTGGTAAGCCATCAGCAAAACGCATGAGAAAATCAGTGTGCAGCTTCTCTACGAGGAATGGTGTAAACACATTGAAACACCTCAGGAAGGTCTGAAGTGTATAGTACATTACATCATAGGCCATCACTTTCTTGGGGTCATCACTGTCAAGCCAGACTCGCTTCTTCACAAGTGGAAGATATACCCTGCTTAGATCCTCTGATATGAAATCCAACAGGACACGACTTGCCTGATGCCACAGGTACTTGTCCATATTGATTCTGTACTCTCTCACAACACTCTGCACTCTTGAGAGCAGCCACTTGTCCTCAAGGTCTGCTCTTGCAAGTGCTTTGGTCATTCTTTTCTCATCATATGTGAACTTGTCGAGGTCCATGTAGGTTTCTGCGAAAAGAACAACGTTCCAAAGAACATCTAGTTTCTTACGTGTAAGCTCTATTTCCTTGGGGTCGTAGTTCATTCGTGACCATGACGCCGATCTTGTCAGAACGAATACTCGGAATGGGTCAGCTCCTATGTCAGCAAATGCATCTTTGGCCCAAACGACATTCCCCCTAGACTTGCTCATTTTTCCACCGTTAACATCCAAAACGTGTTCCTGACTAACACACGCTTTGAAGGGAGCTGAGTCATGCATCACTACTGATGTGTAGAGGAGGCTATAGAACCAGCCCCTAGATTGGTCTACTGCCTCAGTGATGAAATCAAATGGGAATAGTTGCTTATGCAATGATGGGTCCTTCAGATAGTCGAGACTTGCAGTATGTGCCATCCCTGAATCTAGCCAACAGTCAGTCACAAACTGTTCTCGGTGCATCTCTCCATCACATTTCTCACACTTGAGCACAACTTCATCCACCCAGGGTCGGTGCATCTGGAAGTCGTCTGGGAATTTTATCGCTCGTTCTTTCAATTCATCTCGCGAACCTATCACCACTTCCTCCTCACAGTTATCGCATATCCAGACTGGGAGGGGAGACCCCCATATTCTGGAGCGCGATATACACCAGTCATCAGCATTAGCTACCCAGTCCCCAAATCGGCCTGTTCCAGCCCATTCAGGAGTCCATTCAACCTTTGCATTCTCCTCTACCAATCTCTCTCGGACTCCTGTCATTTTCAGGAACCACTGAGTCTTATCTGCAAGATAGATGAGAGGTGTGTCACATCTCCAACAGTGTGGATATTCGTGTTCCAAAGTTTCTTCATGTACTAGTAATCCTTTGTCTTCCAATAATCTGGGGACCTCTAGATTGGTGTCAAACACCAATTTCCCCTCGAACATTGGAACCTCATCTGTGAACCTGCCGCTAAGTGTGACCGGAGCGAACACTGGAACCTTGAACTCACGTCCTACATTGAAATCGTCAGGCCCAAAACCGGGTGCTGTGTGAACCAGTCCTGTACCATCCTCTACTGTCACATGTGTCCCTGTGACCACTGCGTGCATGTATTCCTCATCATGCTCTTGATGAAACGGCACTTCGTCCCTGAATGGGTGTTCATATTTCCAGCCAAGCATCTTCTTACCTAATAGGGAATCTACGATCTTGTAAGAGTCAACCTTGGCTTTTTGCATTACCTCTTCCACAAGATCTTCTACTAACCACCACATTTCTCCGTCCGTTTCAACCTTGACATACTTCATTTTAGGGTGGACTGAAACCATCTCATTTGAAATGAGAGTGAATGGTGTAGTGGTCCATATGACCAGATACTCGTCTTTCTTGTCCACGAGTTTGAACTTGACGTATATTGAGGGGTCTGTTTTTGGTAGATATCCCTGTGACACCTCATGACCTGAGAGAGCGGTAACACATCTTGGGCATATGGGATTGACCCGGTATCCTCGAACTAGGAGGCCCTGCTCATTTGCTAGTTTCAGAAAGTGCCATACATGTTCTATGTAATCATCCTTACTGGTTTGGTAAGCAGAAGGATAGTCCAACCAAAGTCCGAGTCTCATTGAGTCATTGACCCAACCTTCAAGATAGTAGTCAACTAATTCCTTACATTTCTGGACGAATGTTTCCATTCCTAGATCTGACTCTATGAGCCCTTTCTCTGCAATTCCTTCTTTCTTCTCAACCTCTAGCTCAACCGGTAAGCCCTGCATGTCCCAACCACCACGACGCCAAACATTGAACCCTCTCATCGTCATGTATCGCAATTGTGTATCTTTCATTGCACGACCTCGTGCGTGGCCAACGTGCATGAACCCATTTGTCGTGGGGGGACCTTCCAAGAAGTTCCATCTAGGACCTGAGTTCCTGAGCTCGACTGTCTTATTGTAAATGTTGTTCTTGTCCCAGAAATCAAGTACTTCTTTTTCAAGGGATAATGGATTGTATCGCTTTGGTAATGGGCTCATATTGGTATCCTCTCTTTGTGGAAACTATTCTGGTGATTATAAAACGTCGCTGAGCAACTCATAGGTGTGAACTTTGTATAGTCTTGACTGGGGAGATGACAATCGCTGCTAGTTGATTTGACAATCCATCCTTGTTTCACCTGTTCGTACTCTTTGGTTTCTCGGGGTACCTTAGTTAAAAACCTTAGGCTAAACCTACTTGACCATCAGGAGGTCCGACCAATGTTTAATTGATAGTAGACTTATCGAGTTGTGAAGTGTTTGCTATGAGTGCTCTCGAAGAACGATCAATGGACAAACTTGCTGATATGATTTTGAACATTCTCTGGCAAGATATCCTTGAAGTGTGGAAAGCTATCAGAACAAAGATGGATCAAGAAGGTGCAGATGCAATAAAGAGTGGATTTGAAGAGGCTGCAGATCGATTCATCAAGGGACCATTCAATGATCATCTCGATGTAAGATGGGGTATGAATCTTTGTGTGCACTGTAATGATGACAACATAGAGAAGAATGGAATCGCATATGTAGAGCCAAGTGGTGATGGAATCGAATTCAATCAATGCTTGAATTGCCGTATTGGTATCCTCTACAAGTTGGTTTCAGCAAAGGCAACCGTCGACACTTACAATATCGGTCTTGGTAGTCTAAAACAATTCAATGGTATGTCTTTCTATTGGAATGCTATTGTTCCCGAGAGCATGAAGAAGTTCCTTCCAACTTACGAGCTAGTCGATAGTGAAGGTCAATGGGTAGGAACAATATCCTTCGATGATTCCTTCACACCAAAGTTCCTTCCATTCGAAACAATGACCGATGATACCCCTCGTGATGCTGATGCTCCATGGACAGCCGAGCTCCCTGGAACCGTGCAAAGAGCTGTCGATACCTTTCTTGCTGAAGCAAAATATCAAGTTGAGGTAGCGTTAGCAATCAAATAACCGTGGTGAAACTTTTGAAAGACAAGCTGGTCCGGGACAAGATTCCAGAAATAATCCGTGAAAAGGGTGGCAAACCTGAAGTTCGGGTTGCAAGCAAAGATGAGCTTGATGTACTCCTCCGAGAAAAGATAGTCGAGGAGGCACAAGAATTTCTCTTCTCGGGAGACTCTGAAGAGCTTGTGGATATCCAAGAGGCCATTGAGGCACTCATCAAGCTAAGGAAAACAGATCCCGCACTGTTAGAACTCCAACGTCATACCAAACTTCTGGCTCGTGGGGGATTCAG
>SOKL01000057.1 GCA_004376265.1 Candidatus Thorarchaeota archaeon | reverse complement strand
TATGATGTATATGTTCCATAGAATTGCTAGAACAACAGCGTCAGCTCCGTTGCCAGTAGCTTTTATGATAGCTGCAACAAAGAAGATGATTAGGGGTAATACAGCACCAGTAACAATCCCATGAGCATATCGCATATCTTAGATTCACCTTTGTAACGTTTACCTTTTCAATCTGTGTTAAACGAGTCTTTTAGGTGTTTTGCGGATTTCGTCATTCAATATCGCTGAATCAGTATATCCACAAATGTCTTTCCAACCATTGTCAGAAAAGAAATCGATGAGGGTTCGGGAAAAGAACGAAATTGTCCATAGGAAACAGACTTGTTTCGAATAAAATTGTGGATTTCCTTTCGGAGTACCTAGAATAGATTCGTTGTGTTGAAATGCGCAAATGGTCTATAATAGGGGAAGCGCGCTTTAGAATGCGTTTTTACGCATAGCCTTATAAGTGTCCTAAACCACCTCAAAAGCACCCTTTTGGAGGAGTAATAAAAAAATGACATTCATCGTTAAGAAGGCAGTGCAAGATTATGCAAAGAAGAAGAGTCTCCAAGTAGCCGGAGACTTTTACGGAGCTCTTGATAATAAAGTCGAGAAGATTCTAGATTATGCTGCCAAAAGGACAGGCTCTAACAAACGTAAGACTCTCAAGCCTTACGACTTGTGAATCGCCTCAGATGCCGGGAGTGGAAGCATCGATAACGTGTGCTTCCACGATCTTTTTTCTTCATCCAAACAGCACTCTTATCAAGTAGTGAGAAAGGGATTAGCTGCAATAATCTAGGAGCAATGTTGAGTGTATAAAGTCTGTTTAACGAATGATGATGGTCCTCGCAGCGAGGGAATGCTTAAGCTTGCAGAAGCATTGAATGAAACAATGGAGCTTATCGTTGTAGTACCAGACGGACAGCGGAGCGCAACTGGAAAGTCATTGACCTTGAAGAGACCAATTAGAATCACTGAGAAACATGTAAAGAATGGATACGAGTTTGTAACACATGATGGATCACCAGCAGACTCAGTAATTCTTGCTCAGGCATTCTATGAAGATATCGACCTTGTGATTTCTGGTATCAATTCTGGTGCCAATGTTGGGTATCAGAGCATGTTGACGAGCGGGACTGTCGGAGCTGCTTTTGAAGCTGCCATTAGAGGGTTACCAGCAATCGCTGCATCTCGTCAGGCATCACCTAGTGAGTGGTTCAATTCAACTGGCTCAGATGGTGACTTTGAAAGAGTATGTGGGATATCAAGGGACCTCGTTTTGAGAGTTCTCAAGAAAGGCATGCCACAGGGAATTGACATGCTGAATCTGAATTTCCCATGCACATTCAGTGAAGAATCAAAGGTTGTTGTCACAAAGCCAACAATGGTTCGCATGCACAACGAAGTTGAAGAGAGAACAGATCCCAATGGTCGTCCCTACTACTGGTATTTAGGAATTGAACGTGACCCTCCACCAGAGTCCGATGCTCACGAGGTGTTTGTCAACGGCAATAGTTCACTCTCACCGGTCATCCTA
>SOKL01000132.1 GCA_004376265.1 Candidatus Thorarchaeota archaeon | reverse complement strand
TCCGGAACTTCCTCAGTGAATCAAGCCCCAATCACAGGAGAATCAGTTCCTGTTACGAAGGTGATAGGTGACCAAGTCTATGCAGGAACCATCAACAATGAAGGATACATTGAGGTTGAAGTGACCAATGAATCAAACGACACAGTGCTATCAAGAATCGTAACTCTTGTCGAAGAGGCGAAGAACAAGAAAGCTCCTACAGAGAAACTAATCTCACGATTCTCAAGAGTCTACACACCAATCATGGTGATACTCACAATCCTGCTCGGGGTTGTTTCATACATCCTTGGAGCATCCTTGGTCGAGGCAACTTATCGAGCACTGACTCTATTGGTCATCAGTTGCCCATGTGCATTCGTTGTATCTATTCCTGTCAGCATGGTTTCTTCGATAGCAGGCTTAGCTAGAGATGGTGTTCTTGTGAAGGGAGGGGTGCACATTGAACAACTCGCCAAGACCGATGTAGTTGCGTTCGATAAAACAGGTACTCTCACAGAAGGAACGTTATCGGTGAGCGATGTCTGTCTACACAATGACAATACTCGAGCCGAAGTTCTATCAGCTGCAGCCTCCATAGAGAAAAAATCTGAACATCCTATCGCACATGCTTTAGTAGCTGCTCTCGAATTGGAACATGTTAGTTTGGTGGAAACTGATGATTTCTTGGCAATTCCTGGTCGGGGAGTAGGTGGACAGATAGGAGAGTACCGCTATCTTGTTGGCAATCGTCGACTTCTAGATGAGGAGCAAATACCACTGGTTTCCGTGGCTGATCATAACTGTGGTTTTGGCACTATGGTCTATGTTGCTCAAGAAAGAGAACATCTCGGGACAATCATCCTCTCAGACACTTTGAGACAGAGTTCTGTTGAAGCTATTCTTGAGTTAAAACAGATGGGAATAGAAACCATCATGCTAACAGGTGATAGTGAGAACGTTGCATCTAAAATTGCAGAAGATATTGGAATCGATAGATGTCAAGCTGAACTTCTTCCAGATGAGAAAGTTACCACAATCAATGATCTTGGAAAACATGGCTCGACGATTATGGTGGGCGACGGAATTAATGACGCCCCAGCTCTGGCTGCTGCTGATGTAGGAATTGCAATGGGTACAATCGCCTCAGACGCGGCGTTGGAAACTGCAGATATTGCACTTATGGACCAAGACCTGACGAAAATCCCGGCACTAATCAAGAAGGCAAGAAAGACGATGTCTATCGTACGACAGAACATTGGATTGTCAATATCAATCAAACTACTGGTTGGAATTCTCGCTGCGTTCGGTCTCGTGAATCTATGGATTGCAATTGGAATAGGTGATATGGGACTTACCTTAGCCGTTATTGCTAATGCACTCAGGTTGGTTCGAAAACAGTAGAGTATCTACTTGTATGTGTTCAATGCGTGAACTGCTAATGTAAGAAAGAAGGTAACTAAAGATATTGTGAAAAGGGGAAGGAGGACAATAATAATCAAGCTATTTGAGAACATAGCGACAAGATACACCATTGTGGTACCCAAACCCAAGTTGATTATTGGAAACGAAAATGCCAGAGGTACGGGAAGTGTCTTCGGATCATTCGTTATGACAGGAACATATGCACCGATTGCATTTCCCGTAGCTGTGAATATGAGAACTAGAGGTGCTGCAAGAGTGATAATGGCAAGATAGCCTTCTATGTGAAGCAAGTAAATCAGAAAACCGCATGCTGGAAGTACTGCGATTGCAACCTCAAAGAGACTGAGCAGGTACTTTGCTAGAATTATATCGCGAGGTTTGAATGGTGATGCTTTTAGTAGGTAGACATTATCACGTTCATCAGCAAAACTCAACATTGCTGTGACACTACCCATTTGTACAAACATAATCATCATGAGAATAAAAGCAGGAACTATTGCGAAAGCCAGACCCACAGGGATCATGAATGCTGGGAACCAAGGCGGACGTGCTATGTTGAGATAAAGAACAAAACTTGTTCCGAATACGGCGTAGATGTACTTCCATAACTGCATGGGTGAACGTAATCGGCTCCAGAAATCTTTCAGCATAATCCAAATCATTGGATCGTTAAAACGAGAGTTTGAGAAATCAACATCACCTCGTATGATCTTGCTGAAGCGGCTCTCTGTTTGTTCTTGACCCTTTGTCGCGGCGAATACCTCATAGTATTCATATCCTGTGAGATTTGCCATGAGAAGTAAACAGATAGCAAAATCAACAAGAATCAATATGACACCGACAATAGGGTTAACTCCCAGTGAGAAGATTCCTGTGATCTCCGATAATGAAAGAGCCAAAGCGTTAGATGGTACAAAAACGAATACTTTGAAAGTTTCTATGAGCCAAGGAGAGGCAGGAAGTAACACTAGAAGACCCAACAGAACAACTAGGAGATGACGAAGGGGGTTTGTTGTTTTCTTTGAGATCCATAATCGAGCGTAAGAACTCATAGCTCCAAGTAAGTAATTGATCTCAAGAAAGACAGTGATAATCACGAGAGTAGTAGCCACAGTTAGGAATAATAGACCCGCAGATTGGAGTAAAGGAAAAACTGCTAGAAGTCCGAGAAAAATGAAAGACACCTTGCGAATAATTCGCCGCCCATAGCGACTCAAGAAGATCTGATGTGGTTTTACTGGCATTGACATCAAAAGACTTTCATCAATGTCCGATAGAACTGCAGCTGGACCAATACCAAAATACCCACTCACCACGGCAGAGGCACTAAGTACAGCTGTAGCCGCGTATATCATCCAGACATCAATTGTTTCTTCCATGAGACCGCTAAGGTTGCCAAGTAGGGGGGCGAAAGTGACTAGGCTAGTTATAACTGAGCTGACAAAAAAGATACCGAAGAAAGTGACACCATAGAAGAGTAGCATGCTTGGGGTAGTGATTGCTAATCTGAACTGATTATACAACATTCGAATCTCATTCTTGAGAAGTTTGAATGTCGTCATTTGATACACTCCTATTCAGGAATTCCCCCGGTGAGACCTAGGAATACTTCCTCAAGAGAAGTGGCTTCTGGTTGAATTGCCAGTAATTCTTCAAGAGTCCCACGACCTACAACATCTCCATGGTTCATTATCACAAATCGATCGCACAAATCACTAGCAACTTCTAGAATGTGAGTGGATAACAAAATCGCTGACCCTTCATCCCTCATTCGTTTCAGGAGTTTCTTAAGATTCCAAGCACCGCGTGGATCGAGTCCGTATATTGGTTCATCTAGGGCAAGGATGTAAGGAGGTTCTCTTACGAATATACCAATCAATAGAACCCGCTGTAAGTTTCCTTTTGATAGAGTTCCAATGTACGAATTTATGAACTCGTCAAATTGAAACAGATCCACATACTCCCTCATTCTAATGAGCGCTGTTTCTTGAGGTACTTTATAGATACGAGCTATGAAGGTCACATATTCTCGTGCTGTTAGACTTGGATAACATGTAGGCTTCTCAGGGATATATCCAATACTCGATTTGGCCAAAATTGGTGAATCATTGATATCATGACCATTAACGTGAATGACTCCACTTGAGGCACGAATGATTCCAGTCAACATCCTCAGTGTAGTCGTTTTACCAGCGCCATTTGGACCAACTAACCCTAGTATCTCACCAGGATGTACTTGTAAATCAAGATTCCTCACAGCCACTGTCTTCCCGAAACGTTTCGTGACTTTATCCAGCTCAATTGCAGGTTGATGAAGCGCGTCTTTGGGGGAACCGTCTGATGATCGTTTCTCAAGTTCTCCCATTAATTCATCAATGAGCCAACTACGTTGGATAGTCCGTTTTGTTATTGGTACTTTCAAAACGCGAGCTAGATTGATTAGTTCGTCACCCTTCATGCGTTCAATATCTACACGATCAATCAACTATCAGTACGCTCCCGCCATATCAAACCATATTCGAGCGAGAGTAATCTTAGAATCTTTCAATAATAACTAACTGGTTTACGTAGGGACGAACTACTCTTGAGAATAGTATTCTAGTTCGTATGGAATTATCCGTATTAATTTCAACTCCCAATCAACAACGTCAGTTATCAGGGGATAAACTTCAACACCATCTGTGTGTGCATGTCTAAGTGCAGCACCGAACGTTGGATCTGTGTTATCATTTGGGGAGAAAACAATTGCATCAGGTCTCTGAATCACAAATATGACTGCAGCTCTCGAAGCAACACCATCCTTTAGTGAAGCCGCAAGATGTCTGAGGTGACGAGCACCTCTAATTGTGGGAGCGTCAGGAAAAATTGCTCTTCCCTCCTCTACTAGTGTGCAGGATTTGACTTCAATGAACGTGATTCCTGAAGGTCCTTCTAAACGAAAATCAAATCGACCCTCGTATGCACGTGGTTCCGAAACAACTCGATCATAGGGTTCGAAGATGGAAAGTTTGCGTGAGTTCAGTAGTTGCTTGATGAACCTGTTAGGAAGATTCGAATCAATTGAAACCAGAACTCCATTGTATTCTAAGCCTATCATATCAAAGTCTGTCTTACGATGTGGGGCTGAGTTCTCACGAAGAAAGACTTCATTACCAGGAACCATCAGCTCGTGCATCCGACCGGGGTTGGGAATGAAGACTTCAGTTAATGCATCATCAAGTTTTACAACACCCAAAAACCGATTTGGTCGCTCGACCAGAATTGCCTTTCTAATTCGAGGTTTCCCCATTGAAACTAGTCTCCGTTTGGCGACATAGGACCGAATGTTCTAAAATACATACAGATGAGGTAGCTGGAAAAGATTCACACGAAAACCTATTTCGAGTCTCGGAGACCTTATGTCGAAGCTCCGGACATAGTATAGCTTGCAGTGTTGTCATATCTGTGACACAGCTTCAAGACTCTCTCAGTCGGTCTGAGGGAACGCAACGACTTCTTGATTTCAACACTTCGACAATTTGGTGGGTGCCCCCTGTGAGAGGAAAGGGAATCCTTCTGGCCTTAGTCCTGTTCATGTTGTCAGTTGTATCTCTGCAACTATTGCTCAGCCCCGCTTCCCTTGACCGGTCCGCCACTGGTTCTGACTCAATTGACGAAACAGTTGCGGATCTTGCAGCCCAGGTCGCGTTCCTCTCTCAGTTCTACGAGAACATCGGCCAGGTGAACACCAGAGAGGTGATGTTCTACGGAAGAATGCCTGGTGGAATGATTGGCTTTGGTGAGGGCCGGATTCAGCTCTGGATGGAAGGAACGGACTCGGGTGTCGTTCTCTCATTTGTAGGGGCCGACAACGTAACACCGATGGGCTTGGATGAAGTCAGTCGGCACACCAGCTACTTCTTGGGTGACCGTGGAACATACACAGGAATCAGAGGGTACAGTCAGATTGCCTATGAGGACCTGTGGCCGGGGATCGACCTGTACTATCACGCCACAGAAGATGGTGTCAAGTATGAGTTTCGTGTTGCAGCTGGTAGCAATCCCAAAGACATTCGAATCCGATGTGAGGGCCATGATTCTCTGGTGATCGGAGAATCGACAGTCCGCAT
>SOKL01000098.1 GCA_004376265.1 Candidatus Thorarchaeota archaeon | reverse complement strand
AAGGACGTGTCTTGCACTGTAACCCCGAATTAACTCGGTGTTTAGGTTATACGGCTGAAGAAATGCTCCAAATGAATATCACGGAACTCTTCTCTACGGATTGTAAGGATGAGATCATGGAAATTCTTGTTAACATTCCGAAGGGTAGGTTGACAGAAAATCGTATACCTCTGCAAACAAAATCCGGGCATTTGATACCCGTCGATACAAAGCTCAGCGTGGGAAGTTGGAATGGTGCAGAAGCGTTGTTTGGAGTTTCCAGAGATGTTACCGAACGCACTCGCGTTGAAGAAGAATTACGCGAAAGCCAACATCGTTTCCATATACTTACTGACAATGTAAAAGATGTTATCTGGGTTGTGGACATGAATTTCCAGTTCATTTATTTTAGTTCATCTGTGAAAGAAATGTTTGGGTATACTGTTGAAGAAGCTTTAGCCAAGTCCATTGATGAGATTATGACTGAGGAATCTATTGAAACAATTGCAAAAGAATACGCGGAGGCTCTTGCCACTGATAATCCCGAAACTACCATCGTTGGCTCCGACCCATCCATAGAGGTTGAAATGTTTCATAAGGATGGGTCAAGGATGTGGGTTGATCTCTCAAGGAGTTTCTTACGTAACAATGATGGTTCGCCTAACGGTATTATGGGAGTTGCTCGAAACATCTCCAGTCGAAAACGAGTCGAAGCCGCATTACAAGAATCAGAAGCAAAATTAAGATTAATTGGAGAAAACACTCCTGGGCACTTAGTCCTCCATTCTCCTTCGGGAGAAGTATTGGCTTGCAATAGACCTCCCTCAGATATGGCAGTTGAAGAATTCATTGGAAAATCGATTTATGACATGAACCCGCCTAGATATCATGATGTTGTAGCAGCTAGTTTCAAACGTGTTTTTGAAACTGGTGAAAGCGATGTGTATTATACTGAGTACGAACACAAGGATGGACATATTGTCAGTGTCGAAGTCCGATTGGGCGCAATCAAAAAGGATGGGAAAGTAGTCAGTATATTGACCAGTTCATACGATATTACGGAGCAAAAACGTTCTCGTGAAGAATTAGAACGTCTGGTCGAAGAACGAACAAAAGAACTCGAAAACGCTCAAGAACAACTTGTTAAGAGTGAAAGATTTGCAGTATTAGGGCAATTGAGTGGTGGGATTGCTCATGAAATTAGGAATCCTCTTGGAACAATTAAAAACTCAGTCTATTACTTGCGTATGCAATCTGATGATTCCCCTCACGAAATCACAGGAACCCTTGATATTCTAGATTCAGCTATAGGTTCAGCTGAAAGCATCGTCAAAAGCCTATTGGAGTATGCTCAGCCTGATAGTCCTATCTTGAAGAAAACAAATATCAACGATATTATTGATTCATCACTATCACATGTAGAAATCCCAGAGGGAATAATAGTATCGAAAATGATAGATTCAAAGTTACCAGTTTTAATTGCGGATCCCATCCAACTAGAAACCGTAATTATCAATCTGTGCGTGAACGCAATTCAGGCAATGGAAGATGGTGGAACACTGACGATCAAGGCTGAGGTCGCCGAACCGGGATGGCTCGAGATTTCGGTCATAGATACTGGCACGGGCATGGATGAAGAAACCCGCGAGCACCTATTCGAGCCACTATACACTACAAAGGCAAAAGGGATAGGTCTGGGTCTACCTATAGCTAACTTGTATACAAAAGCGCATGGTGGTAGTATTGAAGTCCGGAGCACTCTTGGAAAAGGGGCAACATTCATTGTGAAACTTCCGAGTTAAATATGGAGAAATGGAAAGCAAATCTTTTGCTTATTACCTGATAGAATCAATAATTATAGTGTCTGAATCTGACTCGATCTATTGAATATGCAGATATTTCATTTTACTCTGCCTATCTAGTCTTCGCATTGCACGCACTGGTGTGATGAGAATCTTATGTTTCATTCCCAATCGAGAAGACGTTGTTCACCTTCAAGACTTCGAACTTCTGTTATGTCTTGGGTTGCTTCAAGAGTTCCGACAAATTCCCCATCATCATCTCTCACAGCATAGTAGCTTATGAGGAAAAATCGTCCTTTCATTTGAATCCAGAATATTGCTTTATCCTTCTTGCCTTCCTTAAAATAAGTCATAATTTTCTGAACCTTGTCATAGCTCTTGCTAGGGTGACAATTAATCACACTTCTACCAATGACAGCTGGACTTCTAGGGAATATTCGGTTATCAGTAGCTGAATAGTACTTGACTTCTTCATCGATACCTACGAATGAAATATCGAGGGGTAAGTGTCGTAAGAGCAGATCAATTTCTTTTAGGGTTAGACTTCCAGTATTCAAATTGATTCTTGGAGATTCGGGTTCCTGGTCAACTTGGTGGATGTCGATAGGACTAATAGGTTTCCAATCTAGTCCTGGTGTAATCCATGCATAACCAATCTCTTCTTCCCCTGTTCTGACTTTCACCCAGTCATACTCTGACAAGTTTTCTAGGGACATTGGAAAGAGAATATTCTCTTCTTTGTATATCATTTCTTCAATGGCTATGAGCAATTCATTGAGGTTTGATTCATTCAGATTATTAATCATCTCACGGATTTCATCTTGCTTTGCCCACATCACTGTCGATGGACCTGTGATGCCTGCTTTCTCAAGCAATGGAAAGAGTTGATTCTGTAGTCTTGTGTAATGGATGACTATCTTCTTCAATTCCTCAATTGTACTATCATCTGGATTATCTTTGAGGACGTTGATTAATCTCTGTGCTTCTTTGTTCTCATTCATGTACGTGTGTATTGGATGTCCTGGGGTAGTTTCAGGCTTTTGTTGAACATCCAGAGATTCCTTGAATACTTGTACGTGCAGATCGCATAGCGATGTTACTTGTTGTGCTGTAAGTTCTCCAGAAGAGATGAGTGATTGCTCCATCTCTGCAATCTCGGTAGCACTGATATCAACAAGAATCTCCTTGAATTCTGATTGTAGACCTTCAACTTCCTCTCCAGCATGTAGTCCCAACACGAGATCCTTCAGCTTCCTCTGTCTTCTCTCAAGTTCTTCCTGCCATTCACCTTGTTCCTTGGCATCCTTGTCAATGACAACTGTTTCATTAGCGTTTTTTGAAATCGATTCAGACAGTAGAATGAATAGGCGGTTCAAAGGAACTTTAGCCATCTTTGAAACATCAGTTAGAGTTGCACGTCTACCAATGGTCTTTTGCAGAATCGGGTTCCGCAATCTCTTGAGTTTTGGTGAAATCTCAACTAGTGTATCAAATAAGAATGGAAACTCATTTGCTAGTTCTAAAATTCTGGTTGAAGCCTTCAAAGTTGTTACCATAATAACACCTCGATTGATTTCGATTAAAAAATTAACTATATTTAAGTTATGTGGTTCATTACTCCTGTTGCGAAAGATAATTCAATGGAGCAACTATTCTAGTCGACCATGGATTCTTCATCTCTTCTTTCGTATCTTCAGAAATCCTATCCTAATCGAATCTCGTTGAAACTTAATGACTTCAGGGATATCACAAGTGGCTGGGAAACTCAGATTTTCTCCTTTGATCTTGAGTGGTCAACGAAACGAGGCAAAATGCAGGAAGGCCTTATTGTTAGAATCTATACACCCGGTGTGGGTGCAAAGAAGGCAGAGCGAGAATCTACTGTTATGACGCAATTATCTAGAGTAGGATATCCTGTACCAAGGATACATTTGACTGAAACCGATGATTCGACACTCGGAAATCCCTTCATAATTATGGACAGAATCGAAGGTTCAACTCTCAATGACAAATTTGCACTTTCTGATGTTGAAAACGATAAGTGGGTGATGGTATTCAGCAGGCTCTTTGTGAAACTTCACAAATTGGATTGGAAGTATTTTGTTGCTGATTCTCGTTCATATCATCCAGAAGATCCATTCTATATCGTCAAATCTAAAATAGCTGAGGCTAGGGAATCCCTTAAACATCACAAGAAACAAGAGCTTAATCCAGTAGTGGATTGGTTGCATAAGCGAATTGACTGTGTTCCTTGTAAGAAGCTCTCAATCATTCATGGTGATTTCCATCCAATGAATGTCATGATCGATAGTCAGCAAAATCCATTTGTGATTGATTGGGGTGCGGCAAAAATAAGTGACTTCAGAAATGATTTAGCATGGACATTGCTTCTTACTAGAGCATATTCCACTAAGGAAAATAGGGATTTCTTCCTCGATGGATATCAGAGAACAGTAGGACATGATATTGAAGAGATTGAATACTTTGAGGTTTTTGCTATTCTCAGACGTCTTTTTGATGTCTCAGTTTCTCTCGACGAGGGCGCAACTGAATTGGGAATGCGTGAGGATGCAGTTGAGATGATGAAGGAGCAAATGGGTCACGTCAGGGTCGTCTATAATTTGCTTGGAGTGTTGACGGATATTACGATTCCTGAGATTGAAACTTGGATTGATAGCTTTTCTAAATAACACTAATCATACAATGTAAAGATAGATTGATTCGTCTTCATTTGTCTTCACAGGTGTCCAACCATCGAGAATGAAACGGTATGAAACCACACGTGTTCCCGGCTTTAGTTCCTTAGCTAATTTGTCCCGAATCTTCTTGTTGATTATGTACCCTTGGTATAATGATACAACTGTGGCATTTGTCAGGTTTACGTTGAAGAAGTTCCCTCTAATCACTCTGACCTTGTTCCTAAGTTTATGACGTCGAATCGCGAAACGAGACCACAACAATCTGAGAGGATCAACTTCTATACCAATGGATGTAGCACCGAATTCTTTGCTTGCCATGACAATAATGCGACCATCACCAGATCCCAGATCATAGAGAATGTCATCACTACTTACTTGTGCAATCTCAAGCATTGACCTTACTCTCTTCTTAGGTGTGGGTAGCCAAGGCGCTCCCATAACACCTGACCATGCTATCCAAGTCACGAAAGTGACAATACAGATCTCGATAGCGAGTATGAGTACCCAGTCAACCATCTACGATTCATCCTCTGATTGCAATAATCTAGGTGTACTTTTCTCTTTCGAATCTTTCTATGTGATTCTACCTTTGAATACAGTTCTCACCAATATTATGTTCATAACGAGTGTAATTAATTCAAGTAATCCCACGACAACAAAGGCATTGCTCATCCCTATTATTGGCATCAGCACTCCAAAAATAAGCGGACCTATTGTTATTCCAAGATTTCCAAGGAAATTGAAGAAGCCCATTCCCATAGCAGAGTCTTCCTGTCCAACTATGTCTCCTACTAATGCCATAGATGGAGGTGAAGTGATGCCTGCAAAGATACCTAGGATTGCTAGCATTACGAGAAGCAGACTGAATCCAAATACACCGACAATTCCGACCACAGATAGCACTACTCCATATCCAATACTCCCAACCACTAACTGGCGGAATCTGCCATGTTTGTCAGATAGTTTACCCATTGGATATTGAAGAATGATAAAGGGCATCGCAAAGATAGCGAGTGACATTCCCCTCAGTGATTCATCTAGTCCAAGCGATAC
>SOKL01000272.1 GCA_004376265.1 Candidatus Thorarchaeota archaeon | reverse complement strand
GGATGTTATGCAAAGCGCAATCTACATGGCTGCAGGTGTTCCAATCAGCGAGGCTTCAGCCTATGAAGCTCTCAGAACACTCAAGGACACTGACAAAGAATCATCCAAACTCGGTTCAGCTAAGAGGTTGCTTCTGGGATCTGAGGAATATGATGAGGGTTATGTCATTGACGGGATGGAAGGTCTCATCAAACGAGTGATCGAAACCATCAATGGGGACTATGTGCTAAGCGCACCTGTCGAACAAATCATCGAGCAGGATGGGTCCGTCACTGGTTGCTCAGTAGCTGGTAAGATTTTGTCGCACAATTATATTGTAAGCAACATCCCGCTTTCGTTCATGCCTGAGATAGTTCAGTCCGAAAATGAAAAAACTCTGAAGTTCTTCCAACTCTGTTGTAACATGATACCAACTCGAGGCATAACACTCTGGCTTGGGCTCAACAAGATCGTTATTGGTGATAAAAAGAACAGAGTTCTTGTTCACCCCACCCCAAACCGGTGGATTGTTTCCATTTCGAGTTTTGACCCAGGTTGTGCACCTGCAGGTAAGGAACTAATCGCTATCGCAATGATGGCAATTCCGGGAAAAACTAAGGATGAAATGATTGAGATAATGAAGGGTAATGGTCTAGAGAAATATCATCCCGGTATCCTAGAACATGTTGAGATGGAACATATTCAGATGTCGATTGCCACTCGTGCCGCATTGATTCCTGGACAAACTGATTGTGATAGACCTGGACCACGAACTCCAATCAAGGGTCTCTATATTGTCGGCACAGATACAGCTGGTTCCGGTGTAGGGCTCCAACAAGCTGCTCAATCAGCTGATGGAGCAGTACAAGCTCTTCTTGAAGACCTCTGATTTACTGCATTTTTGTTGCCATTATTGAAAACATCAGAGGTAGAACATCAGTCTTCTCAGGTAGAACCCATCTACCTTTCTCATTCTTAATCATGAAGGGCAGTGCCTTGTATTGTGTAAAGGGGAACTCATGGAAATGGTCTATCCGAAGTCCATGGTTGATTAAGACTTTGAAGATTTCTGAAATGGGATGGTTCCACTCATAGTTTCGCATCTTTCCAGTTTTAGTATCTCCGGATGCATATGACCCTTCGACTTCGAACATAAGCGGTTCCTTGCCTTGAAAATATGGATACTTTACTCTGAGTTCTTTGGCATCATCCTCATCATCAAAAATGTAGGAGAATGGATGGAATTCGCGGATGTAGAAGATACCCCCTTTTTTCAAGGATGATGAAATCACCTTCGCCCATACATCGAGATCTGGAAGCCACACAAGCACTCCTCCGGACGTAAAGACAATGTCAAATTGCTCATCCAAGACCTTGGGTATGTCATACACATTAGAACAGATGAACCTGGCATCAATCTCAGCAGTTTTGCTCAAAGTCTTGGCTAGATCAATAGCCTCCGACGAGAAATCAACTCCAGTCACATCCGCTCCAAGTCTTGCGAGGGATAGTGTGTCCATTCCAAAATGGCACTGAAGGTGTAGCAGTTTCTTTCCTGAGATATCAGGGAGCTCCTCTATCTCGATGGGGTCAAGAGTCTGATTACCCTTGAGGAACCCTTCAACATCATAGAATTCAGATTCGTGATGAATCTTGGCCAACTTGTCCCATACTTCTCTGTTAGCTTTCAGAAACTCGTCCATCACAATTCACATTTGTTTCACCTGCTACAACAACGTAAAGGTTGTGGCCTAAATCTTGAGTTTTGGTGAGTGAACCTCAACTGCAAGAAATTTCTGTGTTCTGCCCTTCTCCTGCCAGTGTCACCACAATTCAAACTCGTAGTGAGTTCAAAATGAGCAAGAGCTTTGTCAACATTCATTGGGATGGGATCCCTCCTGAAGACCTGGCTTCTTTCTCCTGTATTTGTGTTGAGTCATCACTCCCAACAACAGCGAGCGTTTCCACAGTTTTTACCACGGCGGGGTCATTATCACTCTCCCTAGTTTTGTCACCAAAACTAAAAAGGCTCGTTTGAGCAAAGTGAACAGCCGCGGACTCTCCAGAACTTGATATTAGTTCTTGCTTGGAGAGTAAGGACTTCCCTTTGGAAGGCTTCTTCTTTCGGGCTTTCAGTCGTGAGCGTTTCCCTGCCTGAACAGAGATAGCCCACTTACCTAGTCCTCTCACAGAGTGTAGTAACTTTGTGAGCATAATGAGGCGTCCAGCAATATTGATGGCACCGTTCCTATCTGCGTTTGTCTGGTGACTACATGAAGGACACAGGAAATAGTTTTGTTTTGGTCGTGTTCCCTTGGTTCCACACTTCCAGCACATGATGGAAGTCCATGCCTCGGGAACTACACGAAAGCGAGTGTTTTTTCCACTAACAGACCAGCCCTGTTGAGCTAGGCCGTGGTTAAGACTCTCGGTAATTCGAGCAAAGGCCCAAGAGTGTATCATTCCCCTGAAACCTCGACCCTTGAAGTTGCCCTTTCGAGCTGCATTTCGGATATTCTTCAAACGACCTATTGCCACATAGACCGTATATTTCTCAGACAATTCTTCGATGTAGTTCAACAAGTTTCTGACTAATACTCGGTCATACTCGCAAGCAACATTCTCACGCTTATGTCGAATCTGTCTGAGTCTGCGAAGAACACCAGCATTGTTTGGTTGTGAGGTCGCCTTTCGTTGTAGATCCGCTACGAGTCGGTCGTACTTCCTGATAATCTCAACCTTATCCTTCTGCCTGAAGTATCGGGTCTCCCTTACCTTTGTAGGACTCACAAGAGAAGTACAGGCCGCTTTTTCGATACCAAGGTCAATTCCAAGAACTGCTGGTGGATTGATAGTATCTGGAATCTCCACAATAGCTACTCGAACCGCAATATTCACCCACCACTTACCAACCCTGTCTGCAAAGACCTGACAGGCCTTCACTTCTCCTCGTCGAAGTTGATTATGATGAAAAGGTGATACTTTCAGCGGGATATTCAACTTATCATGGATTGTCCTTCCTTCCTGTACAGAATCCAGACTATCACGAAGACCTAACCACCATCTCGAGACAGATGATGTAGTATACTCTAGTTTGAATCTTTGAATAAACACCCACCTTGGAATTCTTCTTGTTGTATTAACAGCAGTAGGGCGAGAAGCGTTCCATCCTTTCTTCTCTCTCAAGGCCAAGTAACTTTCGTAGAGGGAAACAGCAGTCTGTCTACACTCCTGAAGTTCATTAGTAGAGATCCTTGGGAATCGTGCTTTGATGTCGTGGGGAACCGTAGACCTCTTCCCATGACCGGATCTCACTTTAATTGCGGTCAGCGTGAGCTCGTCTAGTTTTCCATCATGAATTTTATTTTTCTTTCGACCTGTTAACAGATTGTTTTCATTTTGTTCAATTATTCCAAGTAATGCGCGGATAACCCTTGTATCCCTCCCAACAATCTGCCTCAACCTTTGTCGAGTACGTTTTGTCATCGCATCCCAGTTTATCGGGACCTTGACACTGATTGTTGTTCCTCGGGACCGGGCCATTATATTCGCCATCCTATAAAAACTTCTGACCCATTTCTCGAGCCAGTTTGAGTTCACTCCCCTTCTTGTTCCCAAGAGGGGTTATGTACTCGTACATTGACTCCACATTTTCCGTAAAGGTTATGTTTGACCGTTGCAGCGCAAGGCTTGGGAATCTGAACTATTCTCAGGAGTCATCCGCATTGATTGAAATACGATGGCATGGAAGAGGCGGACAGGGCGGCGTAACTTCCGCTGAACTACTTGCGAAAGCTGCATACATTGACGGATACAAGGGAATCCAAGCGTTCCCCTATTTTGGAGCTGAACGTCGTGGCGCTCCAGTTAAGGCATTTACACGAATTGATGATGAGGAGATCAATGTTAGAAGTCAGGTGTATACTCCAGACGTAGTTGCAGTCCTTGACTCCACAATTCTGGACCTCATTGATGTCACTGAAGGACTCGTAGATAACGGAAAGGTGATTGTCAACACACCCAAGACACCTGGTGAAGTCAGTCTACCAAAGGGTCACATTTACACCTTTGATGGAACCGGTATAGCTTTGAAGAATGGCCTTTTAGTTGGAGGATTGCCTGTCATCAATACAACAATGCTGGGTGCGATTGCCAAGGCTACAGGTCTTGTCAAGCTGGAAACAGTTCAGAAAGTCATATGCGATAACTGGTCTGGAAAAGTAGGAGAGAGAAATGCACAGGGGGCAAAGGAAGCATACGATTCCTGCACTGACTGAGCACTTCTTCAATTCTAAGCGTACATTCTTTCGTAACCTGGACGGCCCCTACTTGGTTGTTGTTGGCGCATTCCATCTACCTGTTGAGCCATCTCTTCCATTTTGCGACGAATTTCGTTTGCACTCTCTTTTAATTCAGTGACATCTACATTGACCTTGTATAACCTATTTAGGGCTTCAAGTAGTTGAATTGCACCTTCAGGGTCTGGAACCATTGCGATTGCGGGAGTGAGCAGAGCAAATCCGACCATTTCTCTACACAGAGTTTCTGAAAGAATTGAACCAGATATTCCTGTGATTATCCCTTTTGTGAGGATTTCCATTTTGTCATCCTCTGCAAGTTCGCTTATTTTTTCTTCTTCAGCTGCGAACAATACTTTGCGGTTTGAAGGAATACCTTGGACTGGAATTCCGTCAAGAATGACAGTTTCTTTAACCCCCACAGTTGCACCCCAATCCAGAAGTGCTGAACTGACCATGTATAGCCCCTCATCGGCCACTGGCAGTTCTGCTGTCACAACGAGTAAGTTCTTCTCCGTGTGTCCATAAATTCTAAACGGATGACGTAGTCGTCCATCTTGAAACACGGCTGCAGAGGGCATGTACCGTGATCTGACATGAGCAACTTCTTCCATCTCAAACTTCTCAATCAGGGTTTGAGCAGCAATTATTCCGACAACTCCTGCCGACGGGAAACAGCATATTAGCAAGGGTTGTTTCATATCGATATCTCGTGTCTGAACGACTTGAGCCTCAGGCGATCCAAGAATCTTTGCGTCACAGTCTTTTTCCATTTTCAGAACCTCGATTTCGAATCCACCCTTGATGAATATTAAGCTTGGGTCACGTTGGTTCGAAGTGGATGAAGACAGACTTTACCTCGGATAATGTTTCAATAATCCTCTTTTTCATCGATTCAGCTATTTCATGACTTTCGGTGAGTGTCATTTCTCCTGGAATCGTGCAGTTTATCAAAACTGCTACACCTGTTTCTTCCTTCTGAATGACAATATCTCTACAGGTTGTAGAATGAGAAGCATCTTCCATGATTTGCTTGACTGAATCAATTATATGAGCTGACTCATGAGTGATATCACGTGCTGCGCTCTCCACAATTGTTGTTTCAAGATGCAGTGTAACGGAATTCACATTTGGGATAAGGTTCTTCAGCCTCTCCTCAAATTTCTCAGATACTGCATGAGCCTCTTCAAGAGTCAAGTCAGTAGACATTTCAAGGTCAGCAGCAATGTCTATTCCTTCGGGTATCGAGAAGACTCGGAGAT
>SOKL01000385.1 GCA_004376265.1 Candidatus Thorarchaeota archaeon | reverse complement strand
GTTTTCAAACTGAATTCATTCATTCTTGATTTAGATCAATATGAGGACATGGTTGTCAATTATACCGGGCAGATGATCGTATAAACGGGTTGATTGATCTTTACATGAATTGTTTGTTAGTACCGATAATCACTTTTGAATCGGGGATCCACATACATTCCACACGGGTTTTTCACTAGATATTGAAACAATCGCTCTTTGGAGAGGGTCATGAGTAAACGCATTATAGAGTAATTCCAAATCGGAGAGAGAATATGGATTTTTCCAAGTAAAATCCATCTTTAACTGATAGACAGCTAAGGGTACTCCGATATCAGCCACGAAAAGTTCTCCGGTTAGTTCTTCTGAGCTTAATAGATGTCCATTTTTTAAAAACGCGATTGACATTGTTGCTACTGGTTTCAGTTGACTATATGATTCCCCTGACGTGGAATCCAAGCCGGAGGGAACATCAAGGGATACAACAGATGACTCCGATCGTAAGTATGAATACACACTCTCAGAGATGTCATCTCTGCGTGGTTTGAATCCATATCCAAGATATGTATCTAGTACGACACACTTTCTATCACTTGATTGTTCAGGTATTCCATTGATGATAGTGACTCCCACATTAACAGCGCGTTTGAGTTGGATAGCAGGGATTTCCCTCAGCATATTCTTTGACCGTGGTAAGATAACCTCCGTTCTATAACCCCAATTTCTAAGCCTTCTCGCCGCTACTAATCCCCCACCTCCATTGTTTCCTGTACCTGCAACAACCCGAAAACTACTTGCACTAGGGTCTGAGAGCTCAAGAGCAAGCCTTGCTAGATTAAGTCCTGCTTGTTCCATCATTAATTCAATAGGGACACTCAGATCGTTAATCATTATCCTATCTACTTCAATCATCTGAGAAGTATTCAATCCTGGAAGTCCCATGTTGATTTCAATTATCTATCACTCTTAGGCTTTTTCCAATGAGGGGGCGTTCAGTAGATAGTGCTTTTAACGCATCACCGATTTCCTGTGACCATTACCAATGAGATGATACTGATGCCTGGTCGTTTGTTTGGCGTAATCTATCACGAGAATGTGAATAATTGGGCAACTGCAGGATTGATTGAGGCTATCAAAGCGAAAGGTCATACCACAAAACCATTTCGACTTCCTGATATCGCAGCAGAAATTCCAAACAAGTTCACCTACCTGGAGGAAGAGGATGTTTCCGATATGGACGGGGTGATGGTGAGAACTGTCGGCTTTGGAACCGGGGATCAAATCACTTTTAGAATTAGTCTTCTGGAGCACTTCGAGGATGCAGGTATTTATGTGATGAACCCAGCTTACTCGTTCAGGAGAGCTAAAGACAAGTATGCCACACTTACAGCACTAAACAAAGCTGGGATTCGAGTTCCGCGTACATATATTGGTGAGAATTTGGAGGCCGCAATCAAATTCGTTGCAGATGTGGGAGATGTTGTCATCAAGCCATTGATTGGGGCAAGAGGTATGGGTGCGATAAGGTCAGACCATCCGGAGCTAGCTTATCGTGCCATGAAATTCATCCATCAGCTAGGACAAGTACTCTATGTACAAGAGATGGTCGAAAAACCCAATCGGGATATTCGCGCTTTCATAATAGGTGGAAAGTTGATTGGTTCTATGTATAGATACATACCCGAGGGGATAGAAGGTGAATGGCGAACCAATGTACATGGTGGGGGAAATGCAGAGCTAGCCAAATTGACTCAGGAATACGAGGAGTGCGCTATTCTGACGGCAGAAGTGCTGAATCTTGACTATACTGGAGTAGATATTATAGAATCACCAGAAGGACCTTGTGTCATAGAGGCAAACGCAGCTCCTTCATGGAGTGCGCTCTCTCGAGTTTCAGGAATCGATATTGCATCACTGATTATTGATAGACTCTTGGAGAAATCAAGCCGCTAATCTGTCTTCCAAAACAGCTTTAACTTCTTTCTGATCGAGTGTCTTGAATGCTTTATTCTTGGTATCAATCTTTCCGATTTCGAGAGTTTTCGCCTTTTCAGCAGGAGGAACATCCGCCTTGTCAGTGACCTTTAGCAGTCCCTTAATTGCTAGTTCAAGTGCTCCATCAAGGTTAAGCGTATCTTTGTACTCTTCTGCGAAAAGATCACGAACTATATCAGCTTCCTTTCCAATTGCGGCAGCTTTCCAACCCCAGAATGACCCGGAAGGATCAGTTGTATACAATTGTGGACCGTGGTCATCAACGCCAGCCACTAGAAGAGAAACTCCGTATGGTCGAACTCCACCATACTGTGTGTGCATCTGTTTTGTGTCACAGATATTCACTACTAGAGAAGGGATTGAGATGGGTTCATCATAGCTCAACCTGTTAATCTGTGATTGAACACGGGCTTGGTCGATGAGTTTGCGAGCGTCAGCATGAAGACCTGCAATTGCAGTGCCTACATGGTCATCAATGAGTAGAATCTTCTTGAGGGAATCAAGATCAGCCATTGGATGAGGTGAGCGTTTCTCTCCAACCAAGACAACTCCATCTTTAGCCTTGACTCCAACAGCAAGTGGTCCATGTCGTACAGCTTCAGTGGCGTATTCTACTTGGTACAGTCTGCCTTCCGGACTAAAGACCGTGATTGCTCTGTCATAACCCATTGACTGTTGTGGAAACATGTTTTAAATTACACTCCAACAATATCTGACCTAGCGTTTGGCATGGTCAAATCAAGGTCAATCTTAGGGCGTTTAAAAGGTTGTCTGTGTGTTCACGATGTTGAAGGCTTAACGCCACTCCAGCTTCAAGTTTACTGTTGTAGGAATATCATCCACAATTGATTCAAGCTCCGTAAAATCAGGTTCGTAGTAATCGGATACATCCTTTTCACGTGTGCCTGAAGATTTCTTGAAATTCTGCACAAGGTAATCCCCCTCAAACCCCATCTCAGAGAGAAGTCCACTGATCTTGAGAATCTCAGCCGGTTGTGTCATACCCCCCACGTATGTAGTTCGAGGCCAGAAACGCACTCCAGAATCCAGTAGAAGCTGAATACTCTTCACAACTTTGGGCCATGGGTCACGCTTAACTCTAACAACCTCTCTGTACCTGCTCGGTATCGTTTTGATATCAAACCAGACTGAGTCCAAGTAGGGAAGTGATTGTTCAAGAACAGTAGGAATCAATCCCTGTGTGTTGAGATTGATATGCTTTGATTCGTCTTCCAGACGCAAAGCCTTCAGAAAGTCATGAAGATCTTTGTGAATGGTTGGTTCCCCTCCAGTTATGCAATAACCATCAGTCAGATTACCAGATAGTTTGTTGACGATATCGGAGATTGACATTTCCTGTCCGGATTTTCTCGGAATGATCTCTGCGTTCTGGCAAAAAGAGCAGTCCATATTGCAACCTGCAGTGAAGAGAACTGCCACTGGAATCCCAGGTACATCAACTAGGCTAATGTCGATGATTGATGCAACACGCATATCAATTCAAGTCCGAACAATAATATGGTTCCCGAGTTAAATGTACAACCATAAATTGCTCTTTGAGTCTATATTCGAAGGGTATTACTAGAATCTATGAAGCTTTTTTCTAGAACCTTCATAAGAACAAAACCTCCTTTATCTGGTGGGGACCGCGCAATGGAAAATAGATGTATATCTAAAAGTGATATTCTTCGAAACACCCTTTTTCACATCCAAGTCCGTCAATGTCAGTACATTGACAGTTTCCCGGAAAAAGTTACAACAATCATAGATACCGCTGTAGGTAAAAAAAGAATGAAGAAATACGATGTAGTCAAGAATCGACTATACCGGATAAAAACAAGCTTCTTCAAAATCAACAGCATCAAGAAGAAAGACTTCTTCGAAGGTCTTTACAAAAGGATAGAAAGTAAAACAAAATGAATCGGTGATAATTCAGCGTTCCTTACGCTGCGTGGCTTTTTTCATGGTGACGGTGAATTTCGACCCCATTGCTGGTTTGCCTTCCACTCGGTCTGTTACTTCAATCGTACCTCCATACTTACGGATCATCTGATTGACGAGGGTTAACCCTACACCTCCACCGTATCTTCTCTCAGAGAAGACCGATTTCTTTCGCATATCACTAAGTCCGGATCCATCATCTGCAATAGATATCTTGCACAGACCGTTAATTGATTCACAAGAGATCCAGACTTGTTTTTCTTCTTTCAGATTGTGACGCGCTGCATTTTCAAGAAGATTCCATATCATCTCACCGAGGAGTACATCAGCTTCAACAATGAATTCCTTCTTTATGCCCTCAACATGCACCATAGCACCGTATACACGTTCCAGGATTTTGATTTTTTCTTTGAGGATTGGAGTTGCATCAATTTGGGAGAGAGGTATGTTCCGAATTTGAGCTGCCCGTTTGACCTTGGTGATGAGGCGATTGCATCTCTCAACAGCATCAAGAATATCCTTTCTAGCGTCATCAATGTATGAGGATGGAACTTCTTCCTCCAGCATTCCGGTACTAGTCATGATAACCTGCAACTGGTTGGAGATATCATGAGAAAGCAAATCAAGGTAGAATTGCACCGTTTCTTCAGCATCTTTCAGTGTTGAGATTTCTGTGACCACAGCAAACGTTCCGATTAGTTTTCCATCTCGGTCAATATAGGGAGTTGCAGAAACAATGGTGGGCACAGGTTCACCATTACTACTTCTCCAAGCAAGCTCATAACTTTCAGAAATTCCTTTCTTTCGGTCAGCTAACTTTGCACTACCGTCTTTCTTGTCCATTTCATCTGTAAGATCGGTCCAATCTTTGCCAATTATCTCTTCAGGCGTGTAATCCAACATCTTGCAGAAGGCATTATTTGTGTAGGTTAGCTTCCCATTTTCATCATCGATTATCAAGCCATCATTCATGGTCTCTACTAGCATCTGATAGCGAGTCTCTGATTCTTCAAGAGCTTCTGAATCAGCAATTACCTGTGTGATATCTAGGAGATGGGCGATAATCTTTGGTTTATTATCAGGACCTATGACCATAGAAGCCCGACCTTCAACTGTTCGCATTTCTCCATCCTTGCGAATGATATCCATTGGGTAAACCCGAGGTGCTTCCTCACCTTTTCGCCTAGCATCATAGCGTTCAGCAACTAATTTCCCCATGTCCTCTTTCATGAAATCGCGAAAGTCATGACCAACAAGATCCTCTGGAGTCCCACCAAAAATTTGACAACATTTCTCATTAGCGTACTCAAGTTTGTAATCGTCACCAACTATTGCGATTCCTTCATGGGAGTTGTTAAGAAGATCATCTAGAATTAAATCATTGATTTCAGGGAGATTGAACTTCTCCTTCTTTGGAGTCTTAGGATTAGTTTTTCCCGTGTTTGCCTGCTTCCTAGAAACTTTTGGCATATCAACGCATGCTCCGAAACCCTTTTTCTTCTTGTTTAGGTTGAATAAATCATTTTGTAATATTTGGAAACGCAATCAGAGAAGTCAGGGAATTTCGCTAATTATGCCTTTCTGAACGTACGAATCAACTGAATTTCTTCCAAAACTTGTTTCCACTCTTTTGTTTTCCATACCCTGCAATGTCATC
>SOKL01000049.1 GCA_004376265.1 Candidatus Thorarchaeota archaeon | reverse complement strand
TTTCTCAATTCCCGCTTCAGGATTTTACCATCTCCGGAGATGTAGGGCGTGAAACTGTCAGTAAAACGCACTGATTTGGGAATCTTAAACTTGGCCAATTTCTCTGTGCAGAATCCGATTATTTCTTCCTCCGAGGTTTCTTGTCCTGCCTTCAAAACAATAATAGCACGTCCTACCTCTCCCCATTTGGAATCGGGTACTCCAATTACCTGTACTTGAGCAATCTTTGGATGCTGCTCTAAGAGTTTCTCAATTTCTCTTGGATAGACATTCTCCCCCCCAGAGATGAACATGTCCTTCACTCGATCCACTACATAGTAATACCCTTCATCATCAAAATACACCATATCTCCTGTACTAAACCACCCGCTTTCATCTAAAAGTGTCTTATTTAATTCCGGTCGATTCCAATAACCGATAGTCACCGTGGGCCCTCTAAATTGAAGTTCACCCACCTCATTTGCATCACAGTCCTTTCCAGTTTCAGGGTCAACTACTTTTGCATCAATGAAGAAGTTAGGAGTACCAATGCTGCCAACCTTTCGCTCAGCATCCCATGGGTCAAGAGCAAAACATCCTGGTCCAACTTCTGTCATTCCAAACCCTTGTTTGAATTTGACACCATGTGCCTCCCTGTATGTCTTGATGATGTCCAGAGGTAAGGGTTCACCTCCAGAAGTCAAGAACCGAACGTTACTGAAGTCAATTGATCTAAAATCTGGATGGTTCATCAGCATACGGTATTGCGTGGGCACGGCAAAGAAGAAGTTGGGATTTTCCTTGTTGATCACACCCACTAAAGTGTCAAGATTCCATCTCTTCATCTGGATTACTTTTCCGCCCAAAATGAAGAGTGGAATGGCATACACATAGAGTCCCCCGACATGGAATAGGGGTAGATGATTTATGTAGACATCACCCGGAAGGATGTCCCTAATGGTACTTAGAGTATTGAATGCAACTTGATTGTAAGTAATCATTGCACCTTTTGGTAGTCCCGTTGTCCCCCCGGTAAACACGATACCCATTGGATCTTCATAAGAGAGGTCTACAGCATTAGATGGACTGGATGCTGCTTTATTCATAACTTCCTCATAGCTTAGAGAATCTTCCACTTCTGTTCCTTTTGAATCCAATGAGATCCAGTGATCAACCGTGACTTCTTGCTTCAACTCTGATGCAACATTAGCTAAGTCTGAATCATAGAGTAACACGGAGGGATTAAGATCATTGACCAAACCTGCTAATTCTCGGGCGACCAAACGCCAGTTGAGTGGACTGAAAACGCCTCCGCACTTCTGACATCCGAAAAATGCTTCCCAATATTCCATGCTATTTTGAGCAAGAATGCATAAACGATCCCCCTTTTGAAATTCAACTACTTGTTGAAGGAAGTTGGCAACCTTATTCGCGCGTTTGTTGAGCGCTCTATACGAATATCTTTTCCCGGTTTCTACATCAACTAGAGCTTCAGCCTCGGGAGAGAAGATATCTCTCTTGGATAGATAGTCAAACTGATTAACCATTAGTATCCCCTCGATATGAATTCTATTCTTGCTCAATAAGCATAATCACTGCTTGTGTAATCAGCCGCAACCAAAATAAAAATCCATTACCACCATCTTAGAACGGCGGCAGCCATGTTGAAGCCTCCCCCGGATGAGCAGAGTGCTATATTCTCGCCGTTCCCCTGTCCGGGAGGTGGAAGTTTCCCTTGTTCAATGGCATCGTACATCGCCAATGCAATACAAGCTGAACCCGTGTACCCCCATTTATCCATGACATTGTGAGTCTTCTCAAGTGGCATACCTAGTTCCTTCATTACCGCCACAATAGTTTGTATGTTCACCTGAGTGAAGAAAATCCAGTCGATATCCTCTATGGACAGATTAGCCTTTGATACACAATCTCTTGTTATAGTTGGCCAATGTTGAAGGTTTGTATCGGCTGGAAAGCGTTTGCGAAAAGCTAGATGGTGCCTGTGATTCTGGATTGCTTCAACTGTAGGGGGTTCTGCCGTTCCTCCGACAAATATCCCCAAATGGTCATGGAATGAGCCATCCGCTGTTAATTTAGAGACAATGAATCCTTCTCTATCCTCACAGGCCTGCAGTACCATTGCTCCTGCAGCATCCGCAAACAAAGTACAAGTATAATGGTCTGTCCAATCAATAAATTTGGTCATTCCGTATGCCCCAATCACCAAAACCGAATTGATGTCAAAATCTGTTCCAATATAGCGGGAGGCTATGTCCAAAGAAGTAACCAGACCTGCACAAGCACAATTGACGTCAAAAGTACCTGCATTCTTCGCACCGAGTTTGTGTTGAACCACTACTGATGTTGCTGGAGATAGATAGTCCGGTGTGTCAGTACTCAAAATGATTAGGTCGAGATCGTCTGCTTCCAATCCTGCATTTTCTAATGCTTCACGACCAGCATGAAGAGCAAGATCAGATGTCACCTCATCTTCAGCCATGACGTGACGTTGTCTGATGCCAACATTCTCCACCAACCAATCTGCTGTTCCAGGACGATCAAGCATCTGCTCAATTTCTTCATTTGTCAACATCTTTTCAGGAACATATATTCCCAGACCTGTGACCACAGCTGAACGAACCATAAACATCATCCTCTAAGTTTGCTTATCGGGCCCAACACTCTTTTCCTTGCCAAATCACCTTCCTTTTGGACTCAGGAATAAGTCATCCTTTTTCCACTTCGTCTATAAAATTCATTACCTCATTATTGAACTCTTCATACTTTTCAATGATGACAAAATGTGATGCGCCCTCTATAATTTTCAATTTCGATGTGGATATGCTATTAGCTAGCAGTTCTGCATTCTTAGGTGGAAAACAAAGGTCATTATCTCCGTGTAAGATAAGTGTCGGTGTAGATATTTGTTTCACTTCCGATTCAGCATTAAACGAATTTGCTGCTGAGCTTTGATGCACTTGTGCATATACCGGCGTAGGATGCCGTTCAGCCCATTCATCTATCTGATCTATCACTAACTTGTTTTCTTGGAGGAATTGTGGACTGAAAGTAGCTTCATAGCGCATCTCCCTCGCTTGCTCTTTTGATATTGTTTCAGTTGGAAGAGCAATTAACATGGCCATTGTTTTATCATCCATAGGAATAGAATTAGGCCCTCCAAAGCTGCTAGAAGCAATGATCAAACTTCGAACCTTTTCGGGATAGGAAATCGCAATTTGCTGCGCAATGAATCCACCCATTGAAATCCCTAGGATATGTGCGTTTTCGATATCCAATGCTTCCATCAGACCAACAACATCATCAGCGAACATTTCCATAGTATATGGATGGTCAGGCTTGGAACTTCTTCCTGCTCCACGATTATCAAACACAACACATCTGTATCTTTCTTTGAAGGCAGGAATTTGTCGAAACCATATCCAACGATAACTAGCCCAACCTCCTATCAACACAAGTGGTGGAGCCTCAGGTGGTCCATGAATCTCGTAATAGATATCGATGTCTCCTACAGTTTCATATGGCAAGACAATCACCCGCTTTTCGTTCAACCTTCTTTCTTGATGAAATCTTGATCATACCATCAACTCCATCCTAAAGACTGACGATCAACAACAATAGGAACAAACCTATTGTACCCAGTAATCCAAAGACCCAATAATCGGTACCCTTTATTCCAAACTCAAATTGACCTAATTTCAATTGTCGTAGTCTATCTTTGATAGAGCGAGCTCTTCGTCCAATAGAACCAACGATACCAAAAGGCATGAATAGGACAATGAATATGTACATCACTCCTAGCCCGACCAACCATAATTGTCCAGGTAGGCCTAGCCCCTCCCTTATGAAGTCCACTATATTTAGCTCAGAGTACACCACTACTCCTGTTCCGAGTATTGGACCCAGTAGTGTACCAATTCCTCCGATAATGGTGTACAACATTGCATTGATTGTTATTTCGACTCCTAATGTGGTGTGCGGATCAATAATTCTAATGAATGGTGCATACAGCGCCCCTGCAAGGCCGGCAATTGCCCCACTTATGACAAGCACAACTATTTTGGCACGATAACTATTGTAGCCTAAAGCCTCAGCCCGTTCTTCATTTTGAGCGACCGCAGTAACCATTCTCCCGAATGGTGATGCAATTAATCGTTTTATGAAAACATAGGTTATCACAAGACAAGTCAATACTAGATAGAATTGCACTGGGATAGTGAAGTAAAATGTGGAGCTATCTTCAATCCACAGTGTTACCATTTGAGCAATGTTTGAACCATAGCTAACAACCACACCAATTAGGATGATTATTATGATAATGAAAGGTAACACGTAGGTAGTCAGTTTGTTAGTTGGTTTTACTTCCCCTGTGAATGTTTGGTTCTCAGAATATTGAAGAGGGTCACTAATGGATTTGCTCCGTTCAATCCAGTAGAGGAAAATCATCCCAAGAAAGGCAATGAATACTAACACAGGTCCAAAGACATTTGTCCCAAAAATCGATAGGACACCTGTAAAGGCTACCATAACTGTAGTGACCAGGATTAGACCAATAGGATCTGTCCGCTGCTTTATGTAAAGGACGACCATTCCAATAAATGCGGCAAGGAATACAAATGCAAGTGCGACAAAGAGCAGATAGAAAGGAGCAGTCCTAATGATATCAGGAGTTGGTACTCTCAGTCCTGTTTCTCCCCCAGAAAGATCAGGATTTTCAGCGAAGAAATTATAGATGAACATCGCTATCGCTAAACCAATAAATGCAAACGCTGTGCCTCTCATACGGCTCGTTGTCAGTCCCATTATGAGCCCGAGACCTCCGCCAATCATCATTGCCACAACTAATGTAAGGGGAAATGGAATCGCAGCTATGAGATTAAAGGGCGGGGGGAGAAAATCTGCGTTCAAAGTATATGCCATGAAATAGGCGCCCACACCAAAAAGTGCAACATGTCCGAAATTCAGAAGCGATGCACGTCCTAATTGTAGATCAAAAGACATTGCAAGAAGACTAAAAATCATTATCCGAGTAATGAGGAAGAGCAAAGCACGAACGGGGGACGTACTTGCTGCTGTACCCAATGGGAGTAGATACAAAAACGCAAGAACAGCTATTACTGCTCTATTATTCGACAGTATGGAGGGTATCCTAAGGATAATTACTTTCAGTTTCCATACGATATTTCTTTTATTATCCATGCCCCGTTAATCCTCCTGGTTTTATTATCAGAATAATCGCCATGATTATGAATACAATAATGTTCTCAAGAAATGGAATGAAATATGATGTAAATTGAATTGATAGACCGACTATAAGTGCACCAAAGAAAGTCCCTTCAAGGCGACCATAATGGGCGCCTCCAACAACAACTATGACAAATGCGAATATGAGGTATGTGAGACCATGACCCGAGTTTGCTCCAATCCACGGGACTAGGACAGCCCCTGATAGTCCCGCAAGACCTGCACCCAACATAAATACAATTGTAAACAATTTTCTGATATCAGTCCCTAACGCTTCAACCATCTCTGAATCTTCTATACCTGCTTGTATCTGGAGTCCGATACGTGTCTTTCTGAACCCTATAAACATTAATCCAG
>SOKL01000170.1 GCA_004376265.1 Candidatus Thorarchaeota archaeon | reverse complement strand
CCCCAGTAGAACACACCGGTCTCTCACAGTCTGCTGGATTGGTCCTCCTGTTGGAACCAACCCTCCTTTTGCACTGGAGAGGTCTGAATTTTTCAAGAGTAGATCTCTCCCTTTTAGGAATCTGATGAACGAATCAAAGACTCTCGGCAGACCTTTCGAATGTGTGCCCACAATCCCCAGACCAACATTGATAGTTTCCCTTTTTGGAAAGATCCATCCGTA
The DNA here is from genome assembly GCA_004376265.1 of Candidatus Thorarchaeota archaeon. Lineage (GTDB taxonomy): Archaea > Asgardarchaeota > Thorarchaeia > Thorarchaeales > Thorarchaeaceae > SMTZ1-45. The sequence continues at coordinate 5,379 of SOKL01000170.1, read as the reverse complement.
CCCCGGCTGACCCCCAAGATTTGCAAAGAAATGATAATTCAGATTCTCAGTATATCTGTCCAAGATATTCTGATTTTTCGTAGGGACCTCACACACTCTGCATGCTGTAATGGTTGAACTAGGCCACCTTGTATTAAGTCCGGTTTGACGAGCAACCATACTCGTGACGCCATCAGATCCCACCAATATTTTCCCCTTAATTGATTTCCCTCCAGTCACATCAACAGTAACCGAATCACTATGAAAGGAAATTGTCTTTGCTCTTGTACCAGTTAGCGGCAATGAACCTACAGCTACTGCTTCTTCAAAGAGAACTTTGTCGAAATCAGTCCGAAGTGCAACCGCCATATCGACTTTCCCTTCTAATGCAACCTGTCTATTGGGAGAATGCAAGATTCCTACTCGTGCAATGCCCTTCAAGAATTCAGGAGCTCTTGTTTTCAAGTAGGGGAAATCATCGACTATTCCTCTTGAGAAACCTCCGCCACATGGCTTGTCACGTGGGAATTCATCTTTATCTATGAGACAAACATCAAGTCCAAGTCTAGACATGTACCTAGCTGCTGTAGCACCGGCAGGTCCTGCACCTATCACAACAACATCATGCATTGACGAATTCCACTCGCATCACGCAATTTGCTCCTTCATCTTAAAGGTTGAGCCCATCATCTTAGTCTATATGCGAGAAGCTTATCTGCATTTCTAGATAAACAAGTGCGAGGACAGATGAATCGACTTCTTGAGGCTCGTAGAAGTGTTCGGAGGAACGTGAATTCAAAAGCGAAGTACGATCGCTATATCCATCTTCTTGTGACTCTGATGCTCACAACCAACATGGTATTGATTCTCTATGCGATGCTGTCTATTACTCTGAGGATGACTTTGAGCGGAGTAGGACTAGTTGATACACTTCCGATTGCTCTTTACATTCTTCCTCTCATGATTTTCCTGCCCTTGATGATTCGAGCTTATTACAGAGAGAGAACTGCTGCAATGAATTTCGTCTTCTTACTGATAACTTCAGTATTCTTTGGCATGCTCTCCTCCCTTCTCAGGGGCTTCATCATCTTTCTCTTCCTCAACATCATCGCAATTGTTTCCCTCTTCGTTATGGGTCGATTCCGACCAAAGGGTGGTCTAAGGAAGGTGGGTAAGAAGGGTTTTGCGTATTTTTTGCTTTTGAATATGCTAAGTCTTACTTTTCCTGTATCTGTAGTCTTGATGGGCCAGAATCCAATTGCGACAACAACTGGCGTAGTTATTCCTGAGATTGCATTGACAATTCCTTTGTCTGACTTTGATTTTCCATACCAGAATGTGACACCAACTTCAGGGCTATTAACAGAAATCTTGGACAATGCATTTTATCTTGATTTCAAGGTGCTCGAGGATGATTCGTCATCTTGGTCAAATTTGCGAACCTGGTTGGTTGCAATCAATGATACAGAGATAGAATACATCGTCACGTTGGTCTCCAATCGTGGATCCCTAGTAGGTGAGAATCCAGAAACCTTGGCAACAACAGAGCTGATTGTAGATATCTATGAGAGTCATTCGACTGCTCTAACTAACCTACTCGACTTATCCTTGTTAAATATATCAAACAATCCTAATGCAGTCCTGTTTGATATGACATTGTCAATACAAGAATGGCAAGCATTGATGACAGTAACAAGGAGTTTGAACCTTGTAGGTTTTGGAAATCTCATGCGAACTTCAATCTACTCAACTCAATTAGATACTATCACAAATGCATCATTATCTCTTTATGATCAAGCTCAGTTATCTGGATTGGATGCTGGATTGGTAATAGAATCATTTGTAATTGATGATATGCAGGATAGGGACTCTGGTGCAATGCGGCTCTGCGGGGTTTCAACCACATCTCTCTCCCAATGGGATCGTATCATCATTTCATGTGAACGATCTCGATTCTCTTTTGAAATGTCAGGAGATGTTGGTGAGTACCTTGTTCATTCCTTTTCTAGCTCCATAGGAGGATTAGGTAGTCTCTGGGGTATGAGAATTGGTGAAGTTGGAAATTCAACTGATGTTTTGGGTCGAACCGACGATGTCTATGATACTCTCGATATTTTCGTAAATGATATCGAACTCGCAGTGGGTAATGGAATTTCTGAAATTACTATTGGTTCGCTTCCGTCATTGCTATCTGCATTTGGAAACAATGCTATTGCTGAACTTAAAACAGCACTTTATGCAACAACTCAAGGCGTAGCTACTTACACATTTCGAATCTATGCATTCCGTGCGGTGTTCATAGCAATTGATGCTTTTGATTTCCTCATGCTTTAGTGAGAGGAGAACGAGAGGTCATCAAGACTTTGGAGGGGGATCTCATTGCATTCCTTTTGCGAATATCCACAATCCATATGATTCAAGAAGCCAGATGAGAACCCATAGTAAAGGGGTAAATACACCAAGGCCAAGTGATACAAGGCGTGCGAATCCTATTAACTGATAAGCCACCCAAAGAATGACTGCCAAAATCCCTAATTTTAGGAGAATATTTCCAGGAAAATGGAAACTTGCGATAGTTGCCAAAACCATCAGTCCTATCATCCAAGCAATATCAAACGCAGTATCAAATAGATCTGAGGAAATCCCAAAATTCAGCCGAATGAGGGCAACTATACTCAATACAATTACGAACTCAATTAACTTGTATAGAATGAATTTATTCATCGACATTGAATAACTTCCTTAGATTAGAGAATCAACTAATCTGATAAGAGTGTTATCGCTCTAACTTTCCACGTGGAAGGGTTCACTCAGAAAAATAGTCAGGAATAAGCATCTTACAAATCTTCTCAATTGCCTCTCTGATTTCTTCTTCTGTTGTCTTAGCTGTATCACGCATCCGTTCCAAATATCCTCGATACGCCTTTTCTATGTCTGAACGAGTCCTCTTCTTTGGATCTATCTGCAAAATCTCATCATACATCAGACGTAGCTCCATTACAGCTTTCTTCGTAAGTTGAATCTCCTCTATTGGACGTCCTTGCAACAACAAATTTTTCTCAGCTATCTCTAAACTGATATCTAACATATTTTGCACAAAGGCATCTTCTTCTGGATCTATGTTTGTTTTAATGATTCCAAGATGTCGCTTTGCTTCAATTACGCCTTCCTTTGTTAAGGAAAAACTATTTGTCTTTGCTCTATTAACGTAACCTTTTCCTGCAAGACGTTTGAGTTGGCGCTTCAGCATCTTTGGGGTCCAGTCATGACAGAACCTTGCGATTGCTTCAACAGGCCTGTGCTTCGCCTTGATGATGCTGTTGTCGTACATGCAAGCGAGCAAATCCAAGTCGTTTTGTGAAAGGCTCATAAGATTGCAACTCCACATTGATATATATGCATTGTGTATATAAGACAAAGAATATTTATAAGAAGTATACAAAGTATACTTTGTGTAGAAATATAGAACTATAGACGTATAGTACTATAACTGCCTGTGAGGAATAGGTGAATTAAATGTCAGCTCCCAGAATTACTTTTGAGGAGGCTCTAGAAAAGGTGCTCTCCAAAATGGGACTCAATGTTCCCATGAACGTAAATCAAATCACGGAACTCACTGGAATAGGATGGATCACGACCAAGAATGTTCTCAATATTGTGATGGAGATACAAGATTTCTTGGCCGCTCACGAGATTATTGTGATCGAGGGACGCCCACGAAAGATTGTCCTGGCACAGATTCGCGTCAGGATGTCAGTGCTCCCCTCAGAGGTTGCAGATTGGTTCATTGATTCTGAGTACTTCACGACACTAAGGAAGGAATATACCACTGAAGAGGTTCGGAAGCAAGTTGCACCCGAAGGAAAGATAAGAAAGACCCCTCTTGAAACATCTATTCATAGAGTTGTCGAGGCGCTGAAGCTTGGAGACGAACTCTCTATTCTGGAGTTATCCAAACGTACTGTTCTGAACCGTAGGACTGTGGAGAGAGTCTTGGCGTTGTTGATACGGTTCCAGAACAAAATCTCAGAAACTATGCTTGTAGAAATCGAAGAATCTGGATACATCAGGGAACACAGACCCAGCCTCTATGAGCTAGACAACCAGAGAATGATCTATCTTTTGAAGAAGAGATACATTCCGGAGCTGGTAAAAGATATCTCAGACAAGAGTGCCCGCGAGCTCCTGCGACTCCAATAGAGAGTAATGTACCAGCATGTCGCTGGTACGTCATTGGTAAACTCTTCTTTCGATACGAAACATAGATTAGTTCAGTGTGTCATATGACCAAACACGGGTCGCTGAAGAGACGATACTCGACAGCCAACCAGCTTCGACTTCTACTCTCGGTGGCTCACTATCTGTTTTTGAATAAAGCATACCGTTGCTAAGCCTTTGGAGACTTAACATACACCTCAAAGACACCTTCCCAAATCTCACTATTTGATTCCGCTTTGATGAGTAAATCTCCCCCGAAGTTTACTCCCACTGGACTTGATTTGCTCTTTTTCCAAACATCTGCAAAAAATAGTGAATGTAATCTGTTCTGGAAATCTTCAGTGACTCTTCTTATCATACCATCAATATACGCTTCATCAATTCCTTGTGAGCTGAGGTCAGTTGTCGACCTGAATAATCTCTCTTCACTGATTGCACCTTCGGTTTTGTCAAACACATATCCGATACCTCCAACAAGGAAGAACTCAGCATGCGGGACAGTCGGTTCATCATTTATCGTAATCAGGGTGCCATCAGCTAGTAGTATATAATCGGGTGCTGCAACATTAAATGGAATAGAAGCCGCTTCAACTGACACCTCGTCCATCTTCAGGTTCTTGGTAAGAAATTCACTAAGGGTCTTAACTTTGGTATCAAAACGAAATGGTCCCAACTCTCCAAGATGAAGGATGTTCCGTGTTTTCCGTAATATTACGTCGAGGATGCGTTGCGTAGCCTTTAGAAATTCCATACGTTCTGCTTTTGTAAGCAAAACCTTCCTGGCAGAAACGACAACTCTAAGAAAATCAATAGTCTTGAATTTTGAGATAATTGAACGACTCAGAAATGTTGATTCCTCGGTTTCTAAGAATCCTTCTTGTTTTCCCACTTCCATTGGTATTGCTTCACCAATATAGATCTGTACGACCCGACTACGATTCTTGGCTTTGAAGAAAACTCCAATATCATAGGATTGTCTTGGAACGTCCATAAGCTGACGGACGAAAGTTCCATCTGGAACAATCTCTCTTCCTCGTGCCTTTGCATAGATTTGCGTATACTTCGCAAAGAGGTCTGTTCTTGACATCGACTTGTCTCCCGCAGTTTACTACTACCTTCAACCTACACTATTATCTGTTCGGGTGATTTCCTACCCACATCCAAGTAGGTCACGTATGTCAA
>SOKL01000321.1 GCA_004376265.1 Candidatus Thorarchaeota archaeon | reverse complement strand
CACCGTTCTTTTTAGATTATTACAGCCACGATACCGTTCATTGTAAGTTGGACAATCTTGGACACCAGAGTGCTGTCCGCCCAGGAAACGGCACTGGGCTCAGCTCTGTGAGGCCAATAATAGTGTCAAGTCAACCTCATGATTCAGTACCTGACCCGAAGTTATAAGCACCTATCTAACTTGCTTAAGTTGCCTGTATCTGCTAGAAACCCTTTTGAATCCAGTTTGTTTGTGAACTTCAGAACTACTGTCTTAGGGGTCGTATTATGGATGCATTCTTTCCAATCTCTCCAATCGTGGGAATAACAAACACAAGTTATGGTGCACAATCTGGTGTCATGAATGAGAAATGGGCAGTGCGTGTGGTCCGTGGAAAGAAAATAATCGCAGAGAAGACAATTCCTGATTTGAATTTAGACAACATTGTAGGCGTTGCATATGGTCATATCCGCGTCGAAGGTCTGAGTAGACATTCAGTTGCGCAGATGTCTGGAAGATTGCTTCAGTTTGCAAGGAAATACCAGACTGCAGGTGTCTGCCCAAACTATGAGGTTCTTGACCTAGCTTATGATGATGGAATAACACTTGGCGAGATAGCAGCTACTGCTAGAGGAGATGTGGTTATTGAGGGTACTGCTCCCCCAGCAGAGTTACCTGACATGAGAATTGGTGAACTTCCTCCACTCCCTCGTACAACTGGAGAGGCTACATGGGCACCAAACATAGAAGCTCATGCGACAATGATCTGTGAAACAGCAGCATATGCAGCTGAATTACCAAAGGGCACGCTTGATAATATGTTCAACAGAATTGCTGATGCTCTTATTCATCGATGGGCCATGTCAAACCCTGACGAACCTCCTACTGCTTTGTTGAAATTCGCCGCGTTGATTCAAAGTTGCTCTGATGAGAGCCAATTGCCCAAAACGGGTGCTGGAACTGCTACAATAGAGACCGGATCTTGTAAGATTTTAGGCATTTGTCGAGACCTTGACCCAGATGCATCAAAGATGCCTGCTGGATATCCTTGCGCATTCCATGAGTTGATTGCTAAGAAGTTGAGTGCCCTGACTGGGGCGAAAGTTAGTATCAACACATCATCCACAGGTTGCATTGTTAGCATTTCTCTAGAATGATTTCTGTCTTAGTAGTTACCCAATAATCTTAAATCGCTACGCCCGACTTATTTAGAATTAGACGAGACCGCGTAGTACAGTCTCGATTAGGAGCTTAGAAAATTGAGCTACTTGACATGGCGTGAATATACGCGTTCAGGACCCGTGTGTCTTGGTGCGCTCTTAGTGATTGGCGGTGCTATTCTTGCCCTATTACCCGGTTTTGATCCGATGTACGACTTCATACCTGGGTACACCGTCATGATTGGTGCTGGCGTAGCAATCGTTGGATTGCTGTTGATTATAGTTGGCTTCATCTTTACAAGAAAGAAGCGCGATTCGGTACTTAGACCGGTTGACACGAAGGTAGAAGATACACACCCACCTCCACCACCGCCAGACTAATCTTAGTATATCATCGTTCTTCTGAGCCTTTGGACTCTCGGGTTCTAGGCTCAAATTCTCTTTATTTTTCCCAATCATTTCATCGCGCAAATGCTAATATGCAACCAAGTGGGGTTTTATCCAGAACTGACCGTTGGATGGTGTAATAGTTCAGATGAAGCATAATCTCGAGTATAAAGACAGTCAATTTCACGAGTGTGCAGGTACACCTGCCACTCCAATTATTCTTACAGTTGACGAATCCATGAAGAAACTCGTTCTTGTTGTTCCCAGTGGAGCAAGTATGATTGAGCGAAGAGCAGCCGAACGTAACGCGCGTGGTATTGAGAAGGTTGGATTTCAGACAGCCTCTAAAGGCCGAATTGGCCGTGGCTACGAGCTTGTGATTGAAGGTCATGGTGGCGGACTTCCTGATCGTCTCAGGCATTCCCCACGAGAAGTATACTAGGGTTTCGTAAGCTATACACTGGGGAAAAAGACTTTTCTCGAAAGACGACGAGTTTAATCCTCTAGTGTGTTCTACTCAAGTTGGAGAGAGAAATACGATGTCGGAAGAGCGAGCCAAGAGATGGATAGAAGAATCTCAGAAGGATACGATGCGGCAATCTGCAGGACGCCAGCATCTCATGAGAGCTACTGAGGCGGAAACTAAAGGTGATGTTCCTACTGCTGATAGGGAATACGCATTAGCAGCTGAAGCATTTCTAAAATCAGCAGGTGAGTACCGCGATTCGAAGAGTTACAAGAAAGCTTCCCTCAACATGTGCGCGGCTGGTGATGTCTACTCCGATATTGGTGAAGCATCAAAGGCAGTCGAATCATTTCAGCTTGCAGCTGAAGACTTGTTATTGGCTTCTAATGAACATCTCATGTGGGGTGAAGATACTGAAACTAGTAAGGGTACTGCCATTGCAATGGCTGCCTGCATGATTTACATAATGATTGGCAAAGAGGCTGATGGCTTCTACAAAGCTCGTAGTTTTGCTGCAGATAATGCTTCAAAGCTCCGTTTACCTGCAATTGTTAGACTGAGTCAGATCCCACAGATGCTAGAGAGTGCTATTCAATCTGTCAACCTTGAGGCATTTGCATCTGCCGAAAATGCAGCAGTGACTGAACTCAAAGCTGCATTAGCCAGTGCAAATAGTCAAGAATTAACGAAATATGTTGATCGAGGACTTGATATGGTTCGAGAACTCCTGCGGGGTAAGCTCAAAGTTCCGAACTTGTCCTCACAACTTGTTCTCCCTGTTGACGTGACCTTTACAGAGGAAATTCCTGTTAAGGTGATGATTACCAACTCTGGTGATGGTGAGGCTCTCAATCTCTCAGTTGAATGGCACTTTGATGATGGTCTCAAACTAATATCAGGAGACGCAACAAAAGTTGTTAACACACTACCTCCTGGTGACACTCTTGATTTAGCGGTTGTATTGAAATCTGCTGAAGCACTTATCGGAATGAAGGAATTTTCGATACTTGTGAGAGGATCATATGGTGACAAGCTCAAGACAACGTACAGCTTACAAGCTGGTCCTGGAACTCTAGTCTTGAAAGATTACAAAATTAGTGAAAAATTACTCCAAGACGCTGATGTCACAGATGGACGGGTCAGCGTATTGAAAGATACAATTCAAAGCACAGAACTTGAGGCTGAACCACTTGTACGTATAGTAGATGGTCTCATTGCATCACTAAAACAGGGTCGGTCAGATGTTGAAGCAGGTGAATTGGATTCAGCTAAAGCCAGAGTTCAAGTTGTCAATGATATGGTCGATGCAATTGATTCCATTGTTGGGGATGATCAACTCATCAAGAAGGTCAAAGAGCAAAAAGAAGATGAAAAGAAGGCTTTTGCAAAAGAGAAACTCACACCTGTACTCAATGACATAATTGAGAGATTATCTACTCAGGAGAAGAAGCTTGAGGCAGAAGTTCAAGATAGTTTCAAAGAGTGGGACGATATAGCTTCGCAGAAGAATGAGCTGAAATCTGGAGCAAAGCGTATCAAGGATATTGCAGATAATCTCGCTCTTTCTGGTGCTGATGTTACAGTCCTTCAGTCAGAAGTGGATAAGGTTCTGAATCACTCGTTCCTTGTTGTTGCAGAACGTCCATCAACTCCTGAAAAAGTTGAGATGGCACTTGTAGTTGCTAGGTCCTTAAGGAATGAAATCACTCAACTTCTGGAATCAAAGAAAGCCGAATTAGAGTGAATCTTTATGTTTCAGACTATTAATCGGAACCAGATTCATATGTACGTGAACCTCTGAAGCATCTGGTAACCTAGCTCAGGGAATTCTTTCCTCTATCGTTTTGCCATAAAACCGTCGAGTCGATTCATTGCGTCCTCAATCATCTCAGGAGGAGGTAGGAACACACTCCGGAAGTGTCCAGCACCATACTCTTCACAAAATCCTCGACCTGGCACAAAGACAACTCCGGTTTCAGCGAGAACATTCTTTACAAACTCGGTGTCATCCTTCCATCTTCCGCTAAGGTCAATCTTGGGCATGATATAGAATGCAGCCCCTGGAAGTCTTGTCGAGATAGAATCAATCTCATTTAACCTCTTGTGGATCAGGTCTCTTCTAACTCTAAGACGACTCATAGTTTCTTTCAGATGACTCCCATCACCTGCGAGAGCAGTTGCAGCTGCAATTTGTGCAGTCGAGTTCAGACAAATTCTAATTCTAGCTTGTCGAATCATGGCATCATGGAGAGGTTCCAGCTCTCCATTTGTATCGCTGAAATATGCATATCCTACACGCCAACCAGGTGCAAGATACACTTTACTGACACCGTTGAAGCCGATAACCGGAACATCTCCCGCAATACGAACCATCGGTGTTTGTGCTTCGTCATATGTGAGTTGATCATAAATCTCATCTGAGATCAGTGGGAGACCATGTTCCCCAGCTATGGAAACAATTTCTTTCAGCGTTTTCTTATTGTAGACTGATCCTGTTGGATTGTTAGGATTGATGATTAGGATTCCAACTGTTTTGTCAGTGATCTTCTTCCTCAAGTCCTCAGTGTCGGGGTTCCAATCGTCTTCCTCAATAGTTCTGTAAGCTACTGGATTCCCTCCGAAGAATTTCACATAGCTGATGTAAGGAGGGTAGCTCGGCCCTGGTACAAGGAGTTCTGAACCTGACTTGACGAGAGCTCCGCAAAGAAACTGGATTGCTTCTGAAACCCCGGCTGTAACTATCATTCGTTCTGGATCCACTGTGATTCCATTGACACGTTTCTCTTTATCAGCAGCGGCAACTCTGAGCTGTTCCTCACCATCTGAAGGTGAATAACCATTCCAACCATCCTGAGCAGCCTTACAAATCGCGTCTACCATGTATTGCGGTGTTTTCCAATCATACTTGATTGGGTCTCCAATATTGAGGTAAAGGGGTTTTTCACCTGTTCTCTTTTCATATTGTTTTGCCGCAACTACTATATCGCGAATAGCGTACTGAAGATTTGCTGCACGTGGAGTGATGTCGAGTTTCATCTTTACCCCTGATTCTGCTGCACCTCATCTACCGTATATTGTTTGTGGACACGACCAAACGTCGTTTCATATACACAACCGCGATTATGAGTACAATCCCTATTCCCACACCACCTATCAGAAGTAGTGTTAGGTCAGAGGGTGGTGGAGCCGTAGTTGAGGACTAGATGTCACAATGATTTCAGTTTGTCGATACTAGACTCAACTTCATCACGGGAGATTATCTCTTCGGTCAATAATTCTCGCAGTATACCTAGGTATTGGTCATCAAGCTTGAATCCATCCCCTTCAATGACATTCACTGTTGCACTGTGATTCCAATCAGCATCAGGATCATCAATAGAATGAAGTGTGACGACATACTTGTCCGAAACATAATCAATCATGAGTTTCATCTTGCTGTAGGTCAGCGCTTTCATTTCACGACCAATAGATCTTTGAGCATAAGCTTGGATTGCTGATATGAATGAACCGAATAACTCGTGATTGAGCTTGATACTCTCTAAGCCTACTGAGGCTATTCCGACGCCTCCCTCATCAAACACAATAATGCCTTTCACGATTCATTCATCCAAGCTTTCGTTACGTAACACTTAGG
>SOKL01000305.1 GCA_004376265.1 Candidatus Thorarchaeota archaeon | reverse complement strand
AACCACCCGTGTGATTCAGAATAATCAAGTGTCCATCATCTGAACCAACTATGATTTCCGGATGCCCATCTTTGTCTATATCAGCAATGGAGGGAGAAGACCGAACGATATCTCCAGTATCAAAACTCCACTCTAAGTCACCGGTATAATTTACACAGAATAATCCACTTTCCCCTGAAGATGAAAAGTCCGCGGTTCCAAATATTGATTCTAAATATCCATCATCATTCAGATCGTAAGTTGCAGGAGAAGACCAGAATTGAGTGTCTGGTATTGGATACGACCATTTTTCAAAAATGCCTAGAGCTGCTAACTGATAGTTAGGACGATTGCCAATCACTTCAACATCGTTCACTTGCTGGATGACATGTGATGTGGTTGAGCTGAGGAACAGACACATACCTGTCAATAATATTACACATAAAGAAATTGCGAGAACTCTCAGTCTGACCTCTTTCAAACCCACTCCTCCTCTGATCTACGATGACAATCCCAAGAACAATGATATATTGAATGACAGAACATTCATGTGTCCAATCATGTCTATGAATATTGATGATACTACTGATTTGTATTCGTAAGTATCAATCAATACTGAGGATTGTCTTAAAACTTCAAGTATTCAATAGATTTCCCTAGAAGATGCACGAAGGTAGCTTATTGCAGTGAGTCCACCGTATACTAGGAAAGCGAGCCAGATGATTGCAGTGATGAGCAGCAGATTCGTCTTGAAGAACAGCTCCACCACCAAGAAGAGACCTATGACAAAGATGTTTGAAACCCCGCCTATAGTCGTATCATTTCTAACCTTGAGTGCGAATTTCACAATATACATGATTGCGACAATGGATAGTGAGATCCAATTGATGAAACTCGTGAACAAGACTGATTGATCCATGAACGGAATTGTGCCCAATGGAGTTGGGATTGGTGGGAGATACAGGATCAGGAACACAGAGAAAAGAATAAACTCCCCAATTCGTATCCACTTTGTCGGTGTTTTCGTGTAGACCTCGCCATAGAGACCTTTGTCATATTCTTGTGCTCCGAAGTAGATGAAGTACACGGGTGCTCCAAAACTGAGTGCATTGACAAGGCATTGAGCAAACCCGTACACAATTCTCAGCCAGAAGCTCTCCCAAGTTGCAAGTATTGTGTCCCATACTGCAATGTAACTTGGCATGAATTCAAGCATCACAAAGGCTGGAAGTATGCACAGCGCAATAGCCGCAAGAGCTACAAGAACTGCAGCAGCTTTTCCACCTCCAAACTTTCCAACACCAATCCTGTAGAATACTGTTCCTGCCACAATCAGACCGAGAATAATGGCTAGGGGTGGGGTTGCCATTGGAAGTACGAATAGCATGAGCACAAAGGCTGCATTTGCTCCATAGAAGACACGCCATCGAAGGGGGACGCTAGCGATGGTTTCATCCATTATGTGAACGGTATTCGCCAATCTGAAACGCTGATAGTACATGAGTCCAACCCAAGGAGCTGAGAAGACGATTGGTACAGCAATGAAGTGAAAGAGCTGGTCCAGCATTAAATCACCAAATGGTGTCATCTGCGG
>SOKL01000063.1 GCA_004376265.1 Candidatus Thorarchaeota archaeon | reverse complement strand
CTGAGCCAATAGGGAGTCCTAGCGGAGACCTCTCCAAGGTCACTTTCCATGTCGCCATACTCGTACATGTAGTCAACGGTCTCGTCTCTTGATCCAGTCGAGTTGGCCACTATGATAAAACGGAGGTCGGGAAAACGCTCTGCTACAATCTGATGTGTGATGAATCGTTTCCCCAGACCACAGTCCAACTCAAGGATTACATTCTGCGTGTCTATTGATTCGAGGATATCCAATACCTTGGTCTGGTATACCCGAGGTGTTGGCTTAGTGTAGTCACTCATAGGTCACCCTCAGGGTGGACGGAGGCCGTACAGGGCATGTACGTTCGAAACAGGTAGGTTCGCGAAGCAGGCCTCCATCCATTTTTGTAGGTCCTCATTCCCTATCATCTGCTTTCCGACTAGGCACCCTCCTCCAGAACCGCAGTGTCTGCTGTGAGGGTCTCAGACTTGGCCTGAATGTGACGACCCGCAATGATGCTCTCAGTGTGTGATTTCTTCATCTCCTTTACGATTGTGGGACTGAGCGCCCCAAACTCAAGGGAGTGTTCGAATTCACCATTGTTTGCACATACTGCCTCATCAAACGCATTGGCGAAAGCGGTTGGATCCACAGCGTTGTTGAACATGGCAGCAATCACGTAGTGTGCATCACCACGGTCGATAGTACCCACCACCGTGTAGTCGAGTAACTCTGCTCCAGTCTGTCTTGTCGCAAAAGCGATTCCCTCGTTGACATGAGCATCAGTGAGCTTCTCGCCTGCTAGATTCACGGACCTGCCCTTTCTCCCTATCCTGTGGACGGAGAATGGGTCTGTATCGATAAAGGTCATCATGTCACCAATTCGGTAGCGAGTGTATCCCATCATGTTTGTAAGGACAATCTCGTACCTGTGGTTCTTCTTGACCTCGGAGAGAGGAATCACTGTTGGGTCTTCCTTCTCAATCTCATTCTCTGGAATGAACTCGAAGTAATTGATGTGTGGCATCAGCTGAATGCCATTGTCAGTGTGCTTGAGTAATGTCGTGCCATAGAATCCCTCTGAGCCAGCATAGCTATCCCAAAGGGTCGAATTGGGCAGTGTACTCTTTATCCATGGCTTGTACGGATCTGCATCGATTCCAGCAGCTCCAATCATGATGAGGTTGGGCCAGAGTGTGTTCAGATCAAGAGTCCCGTCATCATTCAAAGCCTCCCGAATTCTCTTCTCGTGCTTTGTGCCACGAAACTCTTCAAGCAGACTTGGCCCATACTCGTTCTGCATACGTCGAATGAATGCGATGGATAGGGTCGTAATCCCTGCCAGTGCGGTCACATTCTCCTTCACGGCATACTTTGCGTATGCCCAGAGCTTCTCACCAATGTCTGTCATATTGAAGACATCTTCACCTGGCCTGATGAGTTTCTTTAGCAAAGCGTTTGCAATCAACTCACGAGAAATCCCAGTCATATATCCGAGTGGGACTCCATTGATCTCTCCAAGCCGCGAAGGTGCTGCGAAGGTGAGCATGGTGCCATCAAACAATTTGTTGTTTCCCTTCTGGGCGTTGACGAACGACATGATGGTCAACGTAGCTGCTCCAGTGTAGTCTTTGACACCACCTCTGCTTATGGGAAGTGCTTTCGGTTTTCCTGTGGTTCCACTCGATTGGACATACCATATCACAGGATCAGCTGTGATGATGGGGAGTTGCGGACTCTCATGCACCTGCTCCCAATAAGGTTGCATTGCTGCATAGTCATAGAGTGGAACTGTTTCCGCAAACTGTTTAGGCGTCCTAATGTTGGCATAAGAATGGTCTTTTCCAAACGCTGTGTGACCATGTCGCTCAAGTATAGACATGAGCTTGGTCTCGGTCAGCTCAATGGGATTGTTCAAGATCTCATCAATGAGTCTTGCTTTCCTCTTAGCCAGCAAGGGGATAAGCCTGCTTATTATTGACATCTGTTTCTTGTCTCCAACAGTCATATATTTTCGAGACTGTTAGGAATAAGGTAGAAACAAAGTATCATAAGTTGTAGGTCAATGGAATATACTCGAAAACACACCACTTCTACGTGAATTAAGGTATCATAGATGCCCCGATACTGTAAATAGGAACTATAGTGCTTTAAATCGCCAAAAAACATCTATACCAATCAAAGTACAGTACGTCAGGGTACAAATATGCACCTTTTCACCATGAAAATGACAAGTTTAATACACACGGCTTGGAATGGGAATTGGGAGGAATCAGAGTGAGTAGGCACCCCCATGATACACCTCTACTTCAAAAACTAACTCTCCAAGAGATTGACACTGATAGCTCATTCAATGCTGAAATAGGTTGGAGACGGTTCAGCTTCGAGATTAAAAACCTAGATGGGGGGAAGACCCCACTGCTAGACAACCTCTGCTACTCGGTCAACAAGACGGTATCAGCTCAAGGTGAGGAGGTACTTGACCAATCTGTACTATTGAAACTATATCCAGTCAATGTCAAGGCATACCATGGTTTTACTGAAAGAGATGTGGAAGAGAATATCTACCCTCCCTCAGCAAAGAGAACATACGGGCGTCTGATGAACTCGGATATTACAGTCCGAAGGATCTTACAGAAGGAAGTTGATTCGAATACTCATTGGTTGTGTATTCTCAATGAGGACGACGCAAGGCTCATCCATCACCATCCTGTCTTTGAGCATGAAGTGTTCTATCACAGCTACAAGGTCCATACCGATGTCATCGACAGTTCTCCACAGAAACATCTCGCAGATTTGAGGAGGTTTGAGTTCTGGAAACACTTGGAGGAGGCAAAAGTACCTTCTTGGGAAGGATTGTATAAGATTACGGATGGTTATGACGCTAAGAACTTCAGGTTAGGCAAGAACATGCGTGACACTGTGGAGCAACTTGTTCCATCAGAATGGCCATCATATTATAGAGATATGTACAGTCTTGCTCTATGTGCTATCCTGTCTCCTGACCTTATGACAAAAGACCCATTGGACTTTGTGGATGGCTTCATTGACTCAGCAGTAGCTCATACAATGATAATGTACCACTACACAAACATTGTGAGAGGCATTACGACCTCAGATATAGTCAGGACGATAAATAATCCAAAACCTCGAAGAAGGATTACCGTTGAGAGCAAGATTCCGTTTGAGTGGGTCTTACCCCTGAGAGAGATTGAGAGTCAACCACTTCCTCCTCAAACACGGCCAATAATCATTCGGCATGCCTTGAAACTGACCAACGACCAGTCCACAAAACCAACCTTTCCAGTGACCTGGAAACAAGCAAAACAGTCTCGTGAGATGTGGAATGAGCGAGTGACTCTCATAGGTGGTCTCCTGACCATGACTGGAAGATTCAATCCAGAACGGTTGGGACTCAGAAGTCTTCTCTACTTAGGTGGAGCCTATCGTTGGCCACACAGACACAGCACATGGACGGCTGAGGCAGTCTCCGATGAACGACACCTCCAGATTCAGGAATTCCTGCTTCCTCCTAAGGCTGTTGAGAAGGTAAAGAGGTTCCTGAAACGTGTATTCATCACACGCTGGTATTCTCGACGTGTAAACTATCATACCTTTGAAGCAGATAGTGGAGAATGGAAGTACGATCCAATAAAGATGGCTAGACAGGTTGAGCGAAGGGTATCAATGAAGAGAATTGCTAAAGACTTCAGTATTGGGAATCCTGAAATAGTAACCATACCAGACAGTAAGGACGCAATCATCATCGATGCTCTCAGCCATAGTATCAAGTACCATGACCTTGAGCGGAGCACAGGTTTCTGGGACACCATGAGCCTTACTCCTGCAGAGTTTGAATTGAGATTGAAGAATCTTGTGAACGAAGGGATGATTCACCTGTCATATCAGTTCCATCCCCCCCGATACGCATCACGTTGTCTAGTGTTGCAGGGAGATATGGGTCGAATACGTTCCCTAGCGTACACATTACTGGAGAACGCACCAACCTGTTCCGTCTATCTCTTCGATGACAGCGCATTCATCATAGTGTCGTTGCACCCCGACAAGATGGACCCCTTCATCAAGACACTTGTCACAAGTGCCATAGAGAACGATGTATTAGTTGAGCCATGGACAGTGAATCGCTACAGCGGGTACAGGTGGGGACTGCTTCAGAGGCTTCTATGTGAGGATGGGACGTGGGATGAGGATATATCAGGTCTGCTATGTCAGGGTAGGGGTCTTGGTCTACCACTCGACACTGAAGAGGGCTAGGAAAGAGAAAATACCCTCATAGACCCAACATTTGTGCATATTTGTACCAAAAGCGGTTCAGATTATGTATATACGACCCGATTCTAGTATAAAGAGGGCATCATAATTCCATGTTAGTAATCGGAGGCCGTCTAATGCCCTCATTAAGGACCACCACCGATATCGTACCTTATACTCCCCTCTCACAAGTTTCAATATAATTTGATGCGTCTTCTTTTGATAGGTGAGTATGATTGTCGTTAAGACTTACAGAAGCACTTGAGTCCTCTATAGTTAGAGGAGAAGAGTTTGTGGATGTGACACAGCTGATGGCTGTCCACTTCACTAACGCAGATCGAACAGTAATGGAATCCCGATTGAGGTTCACTTCACAGGAAGATATTGCATACCTTGCTATGAGGATTGGTCTTCGAAGTCAGATACTCAAAGGATTCCCCAAATTCTCCCACGAACAGAATGGAAAGTATCTACCGTGTGACATTCCGTCGCTTGTTCCTGCGATATGTATCATGGTGTCATCACGGATGAAGGGTCTTGATGGTTCCATTATCTGTAATCATGAGACCGGTGAACCAACTCACGTTGTGTTCACGTTCAAAGGAGAGGAAACCCCTCAGAGGTCCAATATGGACCACCTTACTTCCTGCGTCAACCATGTCATGGACCGCTGGAAGGGTTGGACTGACATGCTTCTGAACATCCTGACAAGAGATCCTAAAGTGGGAACTTGGGAGATAGACTGGCGCGAGTTCCTTGCTGGTGAGTCAGGGTTTGCTACCATGCCATGGTTCTCACCGATGTCATTCACGGATCGTGTTGATGCATTGAAGTCTATTGTGAATGCAAGTCTGGCACTGCTCTCCTCGTTTCTCTCAACTGCAGAGATGGAGAATAGATTGGTAATTGAGCTCTATGAGTGGCTGCGGAACATCGAACCTCAGGTTGATGTTGTATCTACAGCACCCACTGGAGCGATGGAGGTGACATGATGTTTACACAAGAATATCTACCGAGAGAAATGGGACACTATTCTGGCACACTTGATCTGGCATGGGTGGCTGGAGCAAAGGCTGGAATAAACGAGATTGTAAGCCGAGTCGGAAAGGGAGCATGGGCGGAGTTCTATGACTCACTTGAGATACTATTCCGGTTCATGATGGAAGTACAACCCGCTGAACCCGGCACATCTCTGGAGGATGGGTCCCTCTATGAGTCCCTTGGAGGATATGTCAGCGTTACAGGAAGGATGACCCCTAGGGGATTGAAATTCTCAGTTCCTCCGCGGCGTCAAAAGACTGTTGCCGCACTCTTTCCTGGAATGGAGATGTACAGAACAGGGAAAGACGTTCTGATACCTCACAAGGAGTTGGACTCGTTCAGTCGGCTTGTGCCACTTAGAGGTCCTCTTGAGGAAAAGATGGAGGGCCTGACATGACC
>SOKL01000113.1 GCA_004376265.1 Candidatus Thorarchaeota archaeon | reverse complement strand
TTGACAGGTAGGTGTGTTGTTCCATTACCTGATCGTGGACCAATTTGGCAATAGTTTCAGGATTACGCATAAGATTAGCATTGGATGTGTGTTCACCTGGATTATGTATTAGCAGACCAAGATCATACATGGGAATACCAACACGAGTATAGAGGATTCTCTCACGTTCAAAACCCGTCTCAGCCAAGATGCTGTTACACATCTCGCGAATGAGTGGACCAGATAGGAACTTGATTCCTGATGCAACTATTCGGTCCATGACTTTGACGGCTACAAGCTGAGCATCCACACGAAGAAGACCAGCTTCTAAGATTAAACTATCAATGATCATGTTTGCGTCGAACTTTTCCATAGCGCTACTAGTCGTTCGAACCCTTGGCATTTTCTTCTCTCTGGTTTGGAGGGCCTCATTAGAAGTAATTGTACTGCTTATGTCAGTCATGCGTACTTCTGAACCTCCTCACGAATTGCCTCAACATCAGGTACTTCTCCACTATAGAGAAGTTTTAGTTTGCCACCATTCTCAATCAAAATCGAAGGGGTACTTGAAATGAACAACTGATGGTCCAAGAGTTTGAATTCAAAGTCAGGATCCATCCCCTGTAAATCGATTGTCTTTATCTCAACATTAGTTGACCCGTCAAAAGCTTCTTTGATTACTTCTTTCGCTGCAGGACAATTGGCACAATCGTCCTGTGTAAATAGATACAGAGTTGGTGTCGTAGCTAGTCCTCCCGACGGTTGCTTCAAACACGCCCTCCCGGCAAGAAGGGGTAAAACAAGATGTGCAATTCTGGTAATAAAAGCATGACGCCGCTAGGAGTCGGCTTGTACTCTTGTTCTATGCCATCCGGGGAAATCCTTGATTCATACATCTTGTCGAGGGTTATTGTTTGGGTCTGCTTCTTAAGGTCATATGAAATCTGGTGAGCCCAACATCGTGTAGAAGTAGTGTTTTGCGGTTCTTAAAGGGCAAATTAGTACAAGTCTCCAGTGAAGGTTACAAACTATTCAAAAAAATGGGCAATCGAATTTGGCGCGGTTCACGCACACTATGTGCAATAGAAATGTCAAACTCAGATTTAGTAGGAAAACTAGAATAGGTGAGCGTATATTCTAGATTGAAGGAGTAAACAAAGTGCCAATATATCTGAGAGCAAAGACTCCTCTGGATGGATGGATACGTATCGTCAGGAAAATCATGGAAACTGGTATGTTACGTGTGGATGAGAGGAATAGTGAAACTCGATGGCACGAGAATGTAATGATTAACATAGTCGACCCATACACAGACCGAGTCAGTGACAAATACCCGTTCAGTGAAGAAGTTCTCCGTGACAAATATGCGACTCAACTACTCAATCCCGACCGAATGGACTTTGATTACACATATGGCGAAAGACTCAATGCATGGGGTGAAAAAAACCTCAATCAGATTGACTATGTGATTAAAAAACTAAAAGAGACTCCGCATTCCAGAAGAGCCGTGGCTACGACTTGGGATCCGAGAAAGGACATGATTGTTGATGAGGTGCCCTGCTTGAACCACTTTGTGTTCATGATGCGGGATGGTTTCCTTGACCTCTCTGTCATGATACGTTCAAATGACATGTTTGGAGCTTGGCCAGCTAATGCATATGCGCTTGGTGAGCTTCTGCTTTACGTTTCTGAGAGAGTGGAACTAAATCGTGGGACTATAACTACTCTCTCAGTGAATGCTCATATCTACAAGCATGATTGGGAAAAAGCAGAAAAAATCGGACCCACATAATTCAAATAGACCTTTAACCTGAATCGCTCTTCAAGTTTCAATTAGTACCTATGACCTGCTAAATACCAATGGAGTGAAACTGAATGGATGATATCGATAAGAATCTAATCTCAATATTGCAAAAGAATGGTAGAACCAGTCTCTCCGATATCGGGAAAAAATTAGGGATGTCCCATGTTGCTGTAAGTAAAAGACTTGACAAACTTGTGGGATCGAATCTTGTCCAAATCACTGCAGGTGTAAATACAGAATATCTCGATACCAAGATATTCTTCATGGGGCTTGAAACCGAAAATATGGAAGTGGCGGAACGCATTCAAGAGGACTACAAAAACTGTCCAAGGTTATTGATGTTAGCTCCAGTCACTGGAAGATACAATATCTTTGCGGTAATGATTGCAGAAGATACTTGGAGTTTGGAATCAATAATCGGTACATGCAGCATTAGGACTGAACCAGGAGTGAGAAGATCAGAGAGCTGGTTTGGTAATGCTCCAATCTATCCTCAATTCATTCCATTGGATTTAGCTCCTGCAACAACGGGATCTCCTATTTCACCGTGTGGAAGGAATTGTGGAACCTGTAAGAGGTATGTTGCGAACAAATGCATGGGTTGCCCACAAACAAGTGTCTATAGAGGTAAACTGTGGGCATCACCTGTGAAAGTAAAGAAACGACGAAAGAGCAAGAGTTAACTCTAACTATGGCGTGGACTTCCACGTGAGACCAATGAGCGACCTCTTCATTCACCCACTTGCTGTTGTTGATGATGGAGCAAAGATAGGAGAAGGAACTAGAATCTGGCACTTTGCACACGTCAGAGGAACAGCTTCAATTGGGAAGAACTGCAACATTGGGAAAGACGTTTACATTGATGCTGATGTCGTCATTGGGAGTAACGTCAAAATTCAGAATGGTGTGTCAGTCTACAAAGGAGTTACTATCGAGGATGATGTTTTCTGTGGCCCACATATGACCTTCACAAATGATCTATATCCCAGAGCGGTTGGTGATACATTTGAGATCATTGACACACGGGTCAAGAAAGGTGCGTCTATTGGAGCTAATGCAACCATATTATGCAATACCACTCTTGGTGAATACTGCATGATCGGGAGCGGAGCTGTGGTCACTAAGGATGTCCCGGCTCATGGTCTGGTAGTTGGCAATCCTGCCAGGTTGGTGGGTTATGTCTGCATGTGCGGCCAACCACTCAGTGATGAGGTTTCAAAGGACGACGAATCCATAACAATGAGATGTTCGGCTTGCGATTCGAAGATTAAGATATCGAGGAACTAAGAAACCAAGAGAGGTAGGTCTCCATTGTCATCGTTGTACAAGAAGTTTGTGAAGGAGCGAGTGACAGACCTAGTTGGTCAGAAGAAGAACATCCGAAATGTAACCATCATCGCACACATTGACCATGGCAAAACTACACTTAGTGATTCACTGATTGCAGCCTCAGGACTCCTTTCAAAAGATGTTGCCGCGGCCGCAAGACTTCTGGATTACGACCTCATTGAACAACAGCGAGGTATTACGATTAAAGCTTCGGGCATTTCTCTTGTTCATTCATTCCATGAGTCTGACTACTTGATCAATTTAATCGATACTCCGGGGCATATCGACTTTTCGAGTCATGTCACCAGGGGTTTGAGACTGACTGATGGTGCAGTGATAGTCATTGATGCCATTGAAGGAATAATGGTTCAAACAGAAACCGTGACCAGACAAGCTATGATGGAACTTGTAAGACCGGTTCTTTTTGTGAATAAAGTTGACAGATTAATGAGAGAACGAAAGCTCACAGGACGAAAGACTGCTGAGGAGATCAATAAAGTAGTTCGCGAATTCAATGCGATGCTTGGAAAATATCTTGATGACGATTTATTAGAGCAATGGGAAGTTTCGTTCAGTAATGGATCACTATCAGTGGGCTCAGCTTTGGATAAATGGGGACTAGACATAGTTTCTCTAAAGGATAAGACTGGGGGAAGTGAAGATCCACCGGATTTAGCAAATGCATTTCTTGAGATATTGGAAGCAATAGAGGAAACATACAGAGTTGATAAACACAAAGAGCTTACAGAGAAGTATCCAATAGCAAAAGTCATTCTCGATTCAGTGGTTAAGATAATTCCAAATCCAGAAGTAGCTCAGACCTATCGAATTCCTTCATTCTGGGAGGGAGACCCAACTTCAAAGATTGGCAAGAATCTCCTAAGTTGCAGTGATGATGGACCTTGTATCTGCATGGTTGGTGATGTACAACCAGACAGACACGCATCTTCTGTTGCTGCTGTTAGAGTATTTTCAGGAGTTCTTACTCGTGCTGAACCATTGATAAATCTGAGAACGGATGAAGAACGAAAATCTCTGCAGATTGGACTGCATATGTCAAAGACCAGGGTAGAACTTCCGAATGTTCCTGCAGGAAATTTAGCATTCATTACTGGATTGAGGAATATTGCAGTTGGTGATACATTGGTTAGCAAAAGAATAGAGAACATGAAACCGATGAGTAGTCTACAATATCCAACTGAACTAGTTGTCACCTACACAATTGAACCTAAGAAACTCTCTGAACTGGGAAATATCCAAGAACCTATCGAAGAGTATGTCAGAACTGATCCAGCGCTGGAGTTTGAAGTCAACAATGAAACTGGCGAGATGCTCTTGTCAGGTGCAGGAGAACTCCACATCGAAATAACCGTTGAGAAATTGACTAGACAGGGTGTAGAGGTGCGGCTTGGGAAACCAATGGTTCTTCTCAGGGAGCAAATAACGAAAGACGGAAATCAATGTACTGGAGGAAATGAGGGTACAAGCTCATTCACGGCTAGAGTAGTGTTGACATCGGAGGACAGGGCTCCGGAGAGTTTGGGAACAATTCTGGAAACAGATCCAGGGTCAGCTAGTTGGATGGTGGATGCAACTTCCAAAATCAACCCATTTGGTGATGAAACTGAGTGGGTCAAAGATGCCTTCAGAACCATAATCCGAAGTGGTACGAAAAGTGGAGAGAGAATGCGGAGGGTGGGAATAATCATAGAGAAAGCTGATATCAACTCTGAAGCACCCGAAACATCATGGAGAGATATAACACAACCATTACTTGATGCTTTACGAAAAAGCATTCTCACAGGAGAGCCTGTTGTTATCGAACCTTGGATTCATCTTGACATAAGTTCCCCAGAGGAACACGTTGGAACTCTTACATCAATCTTATCAAAAAGGAAAGGACAAGTTCTTGAAATTAACTCAGAGCGGTTTCTCTATCGAATTGAAGCTGAGATTCCTGTGAGAGAATCCTTTGGTCTTGCGAATGAGATTCGTAAATCGACTTCTGGTTGGGCAACTTGGGGAGCTGAAGCCGGGGGATTTCGTGATATAAAGAATCCAGATATTAGGTACGAGTGAAAAGTCACTACTTTCTCAAATAGATTCGTCTATTCATTGTTGTACCTAGCAAAGATAGCACTCGACGATCTACTAGCGAGATACTGTCCATCATTCTCAAAAACCGTGTCATGTTAGAGAAAATTGCATTGAGATAAGGCTGTGCCTCGACCATCTCCGATTGTTCAACCATCTGGAGATAGGCATTAGCGATTTTGATCAGACCAAGCCAATCCTCAGCAAGGAGGTAGCTGTATTTACTCTCATCAATCACAGGAGGTGTCCCTTGGAATAGATTTCTGTCAATGTATGCAGCATATTGATTCTCTAGGGCTAGAGAAAATCTCCTTAGCACCTGTGATAAGGAAGCTGAAGCTGCTTTGATGAACTCCGCAGATTCGGACATTTCGGTTTCTGTTGTAACAACTTCACTAAATGTGATCGCAGCCCCATAGAATCCTGTTGCTAGTTCGGAATAGTCCTTGTTATCATAGAATGCTTTT
>SOKL01000337.1 GCA_004376265.1 Candidatus Thorarchaeota archaeon | reverse complement strand
CCCCTTGAAAGCAGACTCAATATCGACGAAAATAAATGAGATATTAACTAACTAGCTCATTCAATACAACACTAGTTAACAAATCTCTTTGTGACCTCAGCAATTCTCTTTCCATAGTCTTCAGCTATAGTCAGATCCGCCTCATCGGGTTGTCTTGAACCATCCATTCCAGTCGTTGTTGATGGGCCATACGGAGTTCCACCACCGTAGTTAGTTGAAGTCCCAGGGGAAGTATACCCTTGTGGCACAATTATCATGCCATGGTGCATGAGTGGAATCATCATGGTGATATTTGTTGTTTCTTGTCCACCATGTGGAGTTGCTGTACTTGAGAAAACTCCAGCAATCTTGTTGACAAGTTTCCCCTCCGCCCAGAGTGCGCCTGTTTGGTCGATCACGTTCTTCATCTGTGCCGCCATATTACCATAACGAGTTGGACTACCAAAGATTATGGCATCATAATCTTGAAGGTCATTAGGGTTCACAACAGTTATGTCCTTTTGAAGTTCTGCTCCATATTTCAGCCCCTCATCGCCATCGATTATCTCTTGAGGAACGAGTTCGGGCGCTCTTTTCAAATGCACCTTAGCTCCACCTTCTTCTGCACCTCTTCTAATGGCCTGAGCCATTTGGAACGTATGTCCATAACTACTGTAGTAAAGTACTAGTATCTTCATAACTTAACTATCGTTAATATATCTATAAAAGTGTATGGGAATGTGAAACTGTCTTTCCAGCGTGAGAGCAGCCGGTGATAATTAGAATACGACTTTTTATTTCGACAGTCAAATTCCAAATGAATGTTCTAGAATATCATTATCTAGTCATTCCATGGGACTTGAGATCCTCCACGACAAAGTCCAATTGCAACTCCTTCAACTTAGATTCCAGAGGATATCCAGTTTCCTTGTCACAACCCCGGAACTTGTAATAATCATCAAGCATGATGTCGAGGTCTGGTAGACCTCCCTTAGAGGGTCCAGTTGGCATTGGTTCTTCGAGAAGTCTTGGAGGAAGGTTCTCTTCCTTTCGTGTCACACCTAACCTGTGATTGTATGCTCTCCGGAGATGACTAATTCTCTCAGCGGCAGATCGTACGAATTTTGCATCTCCCCACTCTGTCATACCAGTCAAATGGGGTATTGTATTAACAAAGGTGCCATAATAATAGACTGGAGGCCACATAGTACCATACTTGCAGATGACTGCTGAGTCTACAAGAGCGTAAAGGTCCTCCATGTCCCAGACGACTTCACCCTTATGTTCAGGTGACATGATGTTTAGAATTGCGTCAGCTTTTTCTTTTCCGAATCTTTCAATGACGATTCCTGGATATCCGAGTTCTTCAAGACTTGAGAGACTTCTCAGATGGTCTGCGCCCCTAACATTGGTTGCGTACGTCAGTCCAATGCTCTGATGGGCTCTTGGATCTTGACCGGATGCTTCGAGACCTTTGACATGGACAGCATACCTCCAAGCCTCACCACCAATTTTTTCAGCTGCCTTTCTAACACCATTTGCTAGAATATCTCCAATTCCTTCACGTTTGGCTATCTTCTCAACAAGCTCGACCAGTGTATCCGCATTGCCCCAACCAAGGTCTAGTCCATCTGCGTCCTTGGCGGTCAATAATCCCTGTTCCCATAGGTCCATCGCAAATCCAATTGTCTTTCCGCAACTGATTGTGTCCATCCCAAGTTGGTCGCATCTCTTTCCCAGATGGAATAGAGATTCGACATCATTATTCAAACAGTTGGAACCAAACGCCATTAGTGTTTCATATTCAGGGCCGCCAATCGGGCCTGTTGCAAATTTGCTATCGGTTACTTGTACGATGTACTTGCATCCAATTGCACATCCATGACACGCTTCCTGTCCGATTCGATATTTTTCAGCAATCACTTCTGGACCAATATCATCAGCCTGTTCATAGAACCCAGTCCAGTGATTCTTGGTGGGTAGTCGACCAATTTCATTGATTATTGCCACAAGGTCTGTAGTTCCATATTTTCTTAGAGAAGCTAGAGATTCAGTCCAGATTGGATCTCTCAGTTTTTCCATCTCTTGTTCATTTGCTGCAAGAAACTTGTCCATATCATAGGCTTCGAATCCCAAAGACCCACTAGCGACAATTGCTTTGAGGTTCTTGGATCCCATGACAGTCCCAAGACCTGCTCGTCCTGCGGCTCGATAGAAGCCGACAATGATTGCTCCGTACAGGACTTTGTTCTCGCTTGCTGGACCAATCACTGCAGTTTCGATAGTAGGATTCTTGAGTTCCTCTCTAAGCATTCGCGTTGTCACGTCAGTTTCTCTACCCCAGAGATGAGAGGCATCACGTAATTCAGCATCTCCATCCTTTAGGTAAAGATAGACTGGTTTCTCAGAACGACCATTAATAATGACAAAGTCAAAACCAGCATACTTCAACTCTGGGCCCATGAAACCCCCCACGTGCGACTCCGCCCAGACTCCAGTCAGTGGGCTTTTCGCGGCAAACATCATCCTTCCTGATGGTGAGAACATTGCACCAGTCAGTGGCCCTGTTCCGACAACAAGAACATTGTCTGGTCCAAGAGGATCGGTTTCTGGTCCCGTTCTATCCCAGAGGATTTTCGCAGCAACTCCACTTCCGCCCAGATAGAGTCTCGCCCATTCTTTCTCCATCTCTTTCTTGTGGACCTTTCCTTTTGTAAGATCAACTTCCAGATAATACCCGGCATAGCCTTTGTATGG
Organism: Candidatus Thorarchaeota archaeon; assembly: GCA_004376265.1. Classification (GTDB taxonomy): domain Archaea; phylum Asgardarchaeota; class Thorarchaeia; order Thorarchaeales; family Thorarchaeaceae; genus SMTZ1-45. Next base: position 2,937 of record SOKL01000337.1, on the reverse strand, counting down.
AAATGTCATTCTTACACCTCTCCTGTCTTCAAACCAAGTGTCTGATTGACGACATCAACACCCTTGTTGCGTTCAGCCAGTCCATCTCTCTCTGCTTCTACCATACTGATTGCATCATACTCGCAAGCCTTGACACATGCAGGGTCTCCCCAACAAAGATCACACTTTATCGCTTTCAGAGTCATTGGGTCGATCTCAATCCCTCCAAACGTGCAGGCAGTGACACAATTCATACAACCGATACAGACCTTACTGCTAACATACAAAGTACCTTTCTCATTGTATGAAATAGCACCATTCGGGCATGCTTGTTCACAGAGAGGCTCTTCGCATTGTAGACATACCATGGGCAGGATCATATTCTGATCTTCATTTTTCAGAATCTGGATTCGTGACCTACTCGGGTTGAATGATTTCGTGTGTGCTACCGAACAGGCAAGTTCGCAGTTCCTACAACCAGTGCACTTGTTGATATCAATCACGAGTATGCTCTTCAAGAGTGGACTCTCCGCAGGTGATTCAGCCTTCACTTTCAATTCCCCTCCCTTTAAGTTGTTACCGTTTCCCGAAACTTGGGTATTCTCGGCTGCTAAGGTCCGTACATCTCACTAAAGTATATGAACGACATTTTCTTCGAGCCACATGCACTTGGTTGTTGTTTTGCTTCGCGTGCCTGAACAATAAATCAAATACAGATGTGGGACTATGAAACAGTCATACATACGAAAGCCGTCCCCAAAAAGGAAATCGTTCCATCAAGTAGCCGATGGTATGTTAATCCCCGTACTCGAGTTCGACGAGAATTTTGTTCTGACCTATGCAAATCTTCCTGCCCGAGAGATATTGCAGCTCAATGATGCAGTATTGAAGGAAGACATCCTTGTGCGTGATTTGGTTGTGCCAGAACAGTTGTCGCAAGTTGTAGAGGGTCTACGTGCCCTCAGAAATGGTACACCCTCCACATCAATCTCTTTGAGGGTCGTCAGGGGAGATGGAGTTAAGATTCCCACTCAAGTCTATACTAATATCATAGTCGAGCAAGACAAGGTTGTTGGGTATGCGGTCTACCTCCTAGACCTGAGTCGTCGAGTAGCTGTTGAAGAAAAGATTCACGCACGAAAAGAGATTCTCGAGTTCATGGTTGACTACTACAGCTTTGCGGGAATGATTGTTATAGATGACGAGTACAAGTTTGAATATGTTAATGATAAAATGTGTGACATTCTTGGTCGTAGGCGAAGTGAAATACTGGGAACTGACTTCAGAGACACCCTACACCCAGACGACAAAGCTTTGGTGGCCGAGCGTTACAGAAAACGACAGAATGGACAATCTGTACCTTCAGTGTATGAGTATAGAATTGTCCGAAAAGATGGTGCAGTGTCTGATGTCAGAATAAATGTGGGTACAATTCGAAGCAGCGATGGGAAGATCAAGACAGTAGCGCAATTGATTGATATCACCGATGAGAAATTGAGGAATCTTGCACTTCACGACAGTGAACTTAGATATAGGTCTCTCATTGAAACTATGGACTCTGGTTTGGGAGTCGATGATGCAGATGGAATGATGGTTCTAGCCAATGAGGCTCTCTGTAAGATGATTGATTGTGATAATGCAGAACAGCTGATAGGAGTGCCAATCACAGATTTCCTCTATGGGTGGACTGAGAGTGAATTACTCGAGAAGATGGAAGACCGAAAAGAGGGCAAGATAGAGCACTATGAGGCACAGCTTAAACACAAGTCTGGTATTCTTATCCCGGTCATGGTTTCAGCGTCTCCGCTGTTTAATCCAGACGGTGAGTATATGGGTAGCATTGCGATCTTCACTGATGTTTCAGATTTGAAGAATGCAGAAGCTGAGGTGCACTTTCTATTGGACTTGATTCTTCACGACATAGGCAACCAATTGCAACTCATACTTGCAGGTGGTGATTTTCTAGAGAAGGATACGTCACCTGATCAACTCATGAGGTCCAAAAGATATGTCATGGATGGGGCACTTCGCTGTCTAGAACTCATCCAAAAGGTGAGAAAAGCTGAGGAATCAAAGACAGAACCTCTCAAACCGATGAACATAGCCGAAGTAATTCGAGCAGAGTCGGAGCTGCTCTTCAAACAAAGGGGAGTCAAAGTAGATATTGGGAAACTCCCTGAAGAAGTGATGATACTTGCAGATCAGGCTTTGAGTCAGTTAATCTGGAATCTGCTTGAGAATGCTGTTATTCACAATCCCAAAAAGGACTCTGAAAAGATTGTGAGAGTGCGTACTAAGCTGTCTGCTGACGCATTTTGGTTGAGTATCTCTGACAATGGACCTGGTCTTCATGATGTTAAGAAGAGTGAGTTGTTTGAGCCAACCCGACGTTATGGTGGGGTGGGTCTCCAATTGGTAAGACGACTTGCTGAGAAATATGGAAGCACACCTCAAGTGGTTGATAGGGTAAAGAACAAACCGGACAAAGGTCTCAAAGTAAAAATCAAGTTTACTCTCGCTGACTAGTCAGTATCCACCGCAAGTGTTATGTCGCGTGTATAGCGATACTTTTGCGTACTGGAGGAGCATACTCTTGGATGCAAAGTCGATTCTCATAAAGAATGGATATGTATTGACTCTAAATCACAAACGTGAAATCTTGTCAAATGGTTCGGTCTATATCGAGAATGAAAAAATCGTTGAAGTAGGACAGACGGATGACCTGAAGGGATACAATCCCGAGCTAGTCATCGATGCTAAGAATATGATAGTGATGCCCGGACTGATCGATACGCATACTCATCTTGCCCAGGCTCTGATTCGAGGTTGTGCAGATGATGTATCGCTTGTCGACTGGCTCAAGAAATACGTCTGGGTTCTTCAAGGAAATTTCACTAAGGATGATGGAAGGGTCTCTGCAGAACTCTGTATGGCTGAGATGATTCGAACAGGAACAAC
>SOKL01000281.1 GCA_004376265.1 Candidatus Thorarchaeota archaeon | reverse complement strand
CTAAGTATGGCTATGCGTATGACCAAGTTCTTGCACTAGAAGTGATTCTTGCCAGCGGTCAGAGCATAAGGATTGGAAGTAAAAGCTACCTCTCTCTGCCAACGCACAATCTCCTGAATCTCTTTCTCGGTGCCGAAGGCACGTTGGGAATCATCACCGAAGCAACACTCAAGGTATACCCCAAACCTCCTATGCGAGCGAGATTGAGCTTCGGCTTTCCTGATATAACTACAGCAATTGAAGCGTGTAAGAGTGCTCATGCGGCTGGATGCTGGCCAGAAACAGTTTTTCTTTTTGATCGAAGGTCTCTTGTTCAGTACATGGAACGAGCGAAGACTCCAATTCCTGATGAGGTTTCGATGGCAATCCTCTTTGGAGCATCTGGTTGTACTGAAATGGTGGAAACAACTCTCGAAGTCATTTCGAAGTGCTCAGAGGAACAAGGTGGAAGTAAACTTCCTACAAACGTTACAGAATCTTGGTGGAATTCCATCAATATAGGGAAAGACACTTTTGACCAGAGCAATTTTGCGCTATCACATACTGAATATGAACCAGATTTGGTAGATGCTTGCGTTCCCCTCAGTAGATTCCAAGAATACAGTGACTTCTGTGATGATTTGAAGAAAGAGTTTGGATGGATTGATATTGATTTTGGAGCTTTTGTTGTAGCTGGACCTAGAGGACCAATTCCATTCTGTATCTACTTCAGTGTCCCAATTGACACCCGAATTCAGGGTGAGATCGATAAGTGGTTTCAATTCAAAAAACGAATGTATGAACGAGCTTTGGCGATGGGTGGCAGTCTTTCAAATGCAAATGGTCTTGGGCTCCGTTCATCACCTTGGGTTCAAGAGCAACTGGGCTCTGCCTGGGACCTTCTTACTAGCTTGAAGTCTATGATGGATCCAAAAAACATCTTGAATCGAGGCAACAGGGGGTTCAAATCATGATGAATCGACTTGAGCGATTTGAAGATTGGGCTCGCGCATGTATGCATGTCCGTTGTGGGTTTTGTCGTGATAATTGCCCTGCCTACAGTCAGCTGAAACTAGATAGTTATTCTGCAAAAGGAAAGATGACCATTCTATATCACATGCTGAAGGGGAGTCTACACGCGGATGAAATAGTGGCTGAAAGGATATTTGCATGCACAAGCTGTGGTCTGTGTGATGTCGCTTGTGGATACAATGTAAGTGATGCAATTCAAGAGATGAAGACAGTTCTCTACAACCAAGGCGTAGCTCTCCCTGAAGGCTACATGAAAATCAGTACAAAAACGCGAGAAAGTGGCAACCCATACTCTGCCGATGTAAATGAGGGATCACAATACTTACAGTCTCTGCCTGAATCAAAACTGGACACAGCTAAGTATACACTCTTTCTTGGATGCACGCAGATTTACAGGGATAGAGAGGACATCGCCTTTCTACTCAAGGTCCTTAGAGCCGCAGAAGTTAGTTTCAAAATACTGACTGACCCGATTTGCTGCGGTTCTCCTGCATATAGAGTAGGTGATGAATCTCAAGCTCACAAACAAGCTGAGAGAGTCAATGAGCTCTTTATGAAAACGG
>SOKL01000274.1 GCA_004376265.1 Candidatus Thorarchaeota archaeon | reverse complement strand
GTGAGCAATGGTGAATGAATTATCGTGATTATTATCCACAATCACTGCCATTGATGACAACGACCTTTACCTTGACGTCGTCTGCAATGTCACCAAAAGCCTGCAAGAAATAACGTGAAGCTTCAATGAGTGCTTTGTCCCCCTCGGGAGTGAGATGATATACTATCTGTCTGCCTTCCTTCACGCCGTCAATGTACTTTCCCTTTTTCAATTCTTTAAGGGCTGGATAGATTGTTCCCGGAGTAGGTTTTGTACCTCTTCTTTTGGCAATCCTCTCTGCAATTTGTTGGCCATTCAGCTCCGCCTTGTCCAGCTCCCAGAGGATCTGAAATGTAAGAAATCCTCTCATATCGCAGCAGTCGGGAGGACAACATTGTACAGAATCAGGAACTTCACTCATACTGACCTATTGGACATCCGATACATTTAAATGTATATATAGGATGTCCGATATTGTAATAATATTGGACACCCAATATAGTTGGTGATTGAATGACGAAGAAGAAATGTGACGAAATTAGTGACCCACAACAATTCTCTTGCGAGTCTCATCAGACGGATCAATCTCTACGGTGTGTCGGTTATGAACCAATGAAAATGGTGATAATATGACTGAAACGAAAAAAGTCAGCGAAATGGAACCTGATGAAATTAAGAAAGCAGTAAGAGAGGCTTACTCCCGTGTGGCAGACGTAGGTAATGAAAAGGATAGTGCAACAAGCTGTTGTGACCCGCCAGCTCAGACATCCTCAAGCTGTTGCCCCCCAGAAGCCAAAGTTACGACAGCGAGTCTTACTGAGGCACTTGGTTATGACACTAAAGGAATGCCAATCTCTGCTACTGAATCATTTGCTGGATGCGGAAATCCAGTAGCTCTAGCGAGCTTGAAAGAAGGTGAAGTTGTGCTTGACCTAGGGAGCGGTGCGGGTCTAGATATGTTTGTGGCCAGCAAGAAAGTCGGTGAAAGTGGAAAAGTGATTGGAGTAGATATGACCCCAGCAATGATCGAGAAAGCCAAGAAGAACGCTGTTGAGCTCGGAATAACTAACGTGGAATTTCGATTCGGGGACATTGAAGATATGCCAGTTGATGACAATTCTGTTGATGTTGTGATTAGTAATTGTGTCATTAACTTAGCTCCAAGCAAGGCTAAGGTCTTCCAAGAAGCCTACCGAGTACTGAAACCTGGTGGTCGTGTAATGGTTTCAGACATCGTTCTCTCAAAACCATTGCCAAAGGAAGTCAGTGATGAAGTAATCACCTACACTGGATGCATTGGTGGAGCCATTCTTGATGAAGAGTATCTGCAACATATGCGTGACGCAGGATTTGAGGATGTCAAGATAACTAGCAAAGCAGGACAGAGTCTTCATGGATCATATAGTGCTTATGTCGCTGGCAGAAAACCTGAGTAATGAGGTAATCTTCAATGGAAGTTGAAGTCAAGATTAAGACAGGAATGCATATGGTCAAAGTTCCAGTAAACGTTAATGGTCAGGGGCCATTCATGTTTGACTTGGACACAGGAGCTTCTGCGACCACTCTTACACCACAACTTGCCAAGAAGCTGGAAATCTCAACTCGTCCAAGTGATCGACCAGAAGCACGTGGAATTGGTGGTGGTATCCACACAGAATATGCAGATGCAACCATTGGGATTGGATCACTTGAGTTTGAGAAGGATGAAGTATATGTTCTTGATGTTAATGCTATGTTGAAGAGTGCTAGTGGTCGTGATGGAGTACTAGGATATACAACATTGAAGCATTGTTTGATGTCCCTCAGCTACAGTAAGCAGTTATTCAAACTCTCTAAGACCGATTCAGAACCTAATCACAATAGCATTGAATGGAGTTCATTCGAGTACATCATGGACTCCCACTTGGTCGGTGTACCAGTTCATATCAATGGTTCTGGACCATATAGTTTCGTACTCGATACAGGTGCAGGAAACACGGTGATTACACCTAGCCTCGCTGAGAAGTTGGGTATTGACGCAAAAGCGGTCGATGGAATTGCTCGGGGTATCGGTGGAGACGTAGAATTGAAACTTGCTGGATTAGAATCGCTCTCTGTAGGATCTGTACAAATTTCCAATTCGCAAGGTGTAGTCATTGACCTCAACAAGGTTTCACCCAAAGGAGGGCTCATTGAAAACGGAATAATCGGCTATGACTTCTTGAAGAATTTTGAGACAGTCATCGATTATCCGAATAAACGATTTTCATTCATTGATGAACATAGTTCATAGGTTCAGGAAGACACATAGGGGACTCTGCCTACATGATGTCGTGGTTTTTGAAATGAGTGAAGAGAGTACATATCAGGGATTTGACAGCACCACGATGCTGTTGCGAATCTGGCGCCCTGAAGGGGAATCCAAGGCTGTCGTTTTGGGAATTCATGGATTAGGATCTCATAGTGGTCTACAGGATTTCTTAGCTGAACAGTTCACTACACAGGGTTACACTTTCTACGCTCCTGATATGCGCGGCTTTGGAGCATATCCAGGAAGAAAGGGACACGTGGAGAATTACGATGAATACATTGATGATATGGAATCATTAGTAGCATATCTGAAGCTGATGCATCACGACAGCAAGCTGTTTCTATTTGGCCATTCACTTGGTGGTCTCCATATAATTCGCTATATTGCTCGACATCCCGGTGAAGCTGACGGCATAATTCTTTCTTGCCCTGCAGTTTCTGAGAAACTGAAGATGAGTGGAGCAGTTAGAGCGTTAGTAAAGTTCCTATCAAAACTGAATGTAAAAATCTACTTTAACAACGGTCTTGATTATGATCTGCTTTCACGGAACCCTGAAGTAGTCAAGAGAAATCGAGAAGATCCACTTAGATTTGATAAAGCTACACCTCGTTATGCTGTCGAAGGGTTGAAAGCAAGTGAGGAAGGGTTCAATCTTGCAAGCAATATTACTATACCTGTTCTTGTTCAACAAGCTGGAGAAGACAAGATTGTAGACCCTGAACGAAACAAAGAGTTCTACGATAACATCGCTTCTGTGGATAAAACTTGGAAGCTCTATCCAGATCTCTTTCATCAGCCATTCCAAGAAGAAGGCAGTGAAGAAGTCTTTGCCGATTTGTTTAGCTGGCTCAATGAGCATCAATAATATGAAACATGCGTCAGTCTTATGAGTTGGATAGTTCAATGCTTCATTGGTTGATCTAATCATGCAAGTCAAGACAAATGAAGACAAACTAGTGAAAATTTCAGTAATGGGTGAAGTAGCAAGTCCGGTGGCCAGAACAGCGTATCGAATTACTTTTGATGGCAGACCAGTCACTCTTCCTGGAGTTGGAGGGATTACCTATAATATCCGGGTCGGTGACCTTGCGGCAGGATGGAAAGCTGACCATGTGGAGCCTGGTGTGAGTATCGAGAACAAAGAGGATGATGCTCGGTTCAAACAGATGGCAAACACATCGTTAAACATTCTTTCGTGTGTTGGAAATGAGGTGAAGGTCGTGACGAATGATGCAAAGGGAGAGAAGGGCATCGTCACGGGTAAGCACGGTGGAATCGAACACGTCATGGTGGATTTCTCGGAGGAAATAATGGAGAAACTAATCATTGGCGATAAGATGATGGTCAAGGCGTATGGAGTAGGTTTGGAGCTTGTGGATTATCCGGAGATCAAAGTAATGAATATCGATCCTGGTTTGATGAGCAAATTTAATTTTAGTGAGAGCAACGGAAAACTTGGTATTCCAGTGACTCACAAGGTTCCTGCTCGCGTTATGGGTTCCGGGCTCGGAGCTGATGAAGTCTATACTGGTGATTATGATATTCAGCTCTTTGATGAAGCTACAAACAAAGAATTTGGGCTTGATAATCTTAGATTTGGCGATATTGTAGCAATCCTGGATACTGATCATTCCTTCGGAAGAATCTACAAGAAAGATGCAGTTTCAGTAGGCATTGTTGTTCATAGTGACTGTGTCATCGCTGGTCATGGTCCTGGGGTCACAACTCTCTTCACATCAACCTCTGGAATGATTGAACCTGTAATTGACTCGAATGCAAATCTATCTTCTATTCTTAAATTGAGATAGAACGTTTGAAAGAAAAAATTTGGGGATAGCTTTGCTTAGATTATCCCTCAAGTCCTTTCTCACGAAGGAACTCACCGAACTTTGAATCGATTGATTTGATATGTTTGACTAACCAATTGATTAAGTACGTATTCACCCCCTCACTGAGTTGCGCAGTAGCACCGTCTTCCTCAAACTCTGTCACCATATGCTTCAGTGAGGATTTGAATTCTTCGTGTTGCTGTATCTGAAGATCGAGTCCTGGATAGCTCATTTCCTTCATATGCTTCTCTTCTGCTGAGAAATGAAACTCGGTGTAGTCTATCATGAATCCAAGAGTCTTCCCAATTTGAACCGCACCTCTACTTGAGGTGACAGCATCTGACAGATCTTTGATCCGCTTGATTAGCATTTTGTGTTGTTCGTCGATCAAATCGACACCAATTGATAGGCTATCTTCCCACTCGATTTTTGTCATAATTCATTTCTCACTAGCTCTTAGTCATAAGGATTACCTTAGTTCCTATCTTTTACTATGAAAACCCTTTTATGGAGCCCGAAGATTCGACGCCGCCAAGCATTAAGATTGTAATAAGATATGCTGTTTCAATCTTTATCGAGAGTGACTTTGGATGAGCAAGACACACAGAGTATTTGCATTTCTCTTCGTGATATTATTCTTAGCTAGTGCAGCCGCTCCAGTTGCATTTAATGATGCAATTTCAGATGCAAAACTCCTGGAGACATCCTATCAGCCAGCTGCTTCAACCTACAATGTAGATGTCAGAATCTTTAACCACCTGATGGCTTTCAATGACGATGATTTTGAATTCACTGTCTGGAATGGATCAATACCTTTGAACAATGCATGGGTTCGCTTATACAGCACTACAACTGATCTGCTAGAGACTGAAACCCAGACTAATGGAATTGGAGTTGCAACGTTCTACAATCTTGCTCTGGGTCCTTACAAATGGAATGTTTCCCACGACTCAGATGTCGTTACACCTGATGCCACTGGTTTGATCACATCAGATGGTCCAGAAGCTGATGTTGTGATTCTTTTTGGAAACATTGATTGGGATAATGATGACGACGATCTAAACGCTACGATTACAGATATCGAAGACAACCCTGCTAATAATCTTAATTTCTCGATACATCGTGTAAGTGATGGTTCAATCTATGATCAGGTTGAGGTTATTGACGGAAGAGCGGATTTCCAAGATATTACACCCGGAAATTACACCTGGAAACTATCAGTACTTGGAGGTCCAGTATATGATGGATATCTGTTGGAAGAGGGAGATGTAGAATCAAATGGTACTCAACTTCTTCTACACCAGAGTATTGGCCCACTAATCGGAGATCCCTATTACTTTGATTTGGAGATCTTCACTTACTATGAGACGAGCCTAATCCCGATTGTGGGTGCTGATGTTGTGTTAATGTACAAGAATGGGTCTGTGATTGATACAAAGGTCACACCAACAAATGGTACCGTTATCTTTATTGACCTACCAGTTGCTTTCGTAAACTGGTCAGTTACTTTCGGAGGCCAACCAGTCGGATTAGAAGACTACTGGTATAATCTTACTACGGTTTCATCAGACGTTAGAGACCCAGTAATCACAACTCCGGGTGATCAATCCTTTCTAATTGATGCAGAGAATGTGACACTCACCTGGACAATTGAAGATGATTTCCCAAGCTCAATCGAACTTTGGGTTGATGGTGAACTCAACGTATCAATCTCTTGGGTAAACAGTACTCGCGAATTTGTCTATAACATTAGTTCATCATTCCAAGATTTTGTAATCGGTAACTACGAGATTAAATTAGTAGCTATTGACCATAACCTCAATTTTGCAGAAGATACTGTGAATGTCCGCCTTTACGAAAACGTTACCCCTATTATCGAGGGGCCTGATCCTGTCGAATTCTACTTTTCTGAAACCGGCTATACACTCTCTTGGAACATAACTGACGATTATCTCAATATGTACGACATTCTTAGGAACGATGAGGATTTCTTAGAAGGAACAATCAATCCTGATGAACCAGTAATCACAATTAGTTTGGATGGTTTAGCAATTGGAGTACACAACTTCACTATGTATGCAAATGACACAAGTGGAAACACAGCTATACATAGTGTTCTTGTTACAGTTCTTAGCGACGATGTAGTTCCGATTCTTGTCTATGCACCTCCTGACATCTCATATGCACAAGGTGATACAAATCTAATCTACAGTTGGACTGCAACTGACGACTTCAAAGATTACTATACTATCGCAGTAGACGGTGAGATCATCATAACTGCGGATTGGACAACAGATGATATCGAGTTCGATTTCTCTGGACTGATTCAAGGTGAACATGAGGTCACATTGAAAGTTTATGACCTTGGCGCTAACATGGTAGAGTCTACAGTCCTTGTCCATGTTTCAGCTCCGACAGCCATTGGATATCTTACCTCAGCTGGACTAATAGCAATTGGTGCAATCATCTTCATTGCTCTAATCTGGTTTGTGAGATATCGGTAAATTCAATGACCGTCCATGAAAGCCGTCATGCTTTTATCTCTTGAAAAAGAGAGAAGAGAGGAGTCAGAGCCTTGTGAGGTTCTGACATCGAAATTTATGGTGAAAATAGTGAGCTACATCCACGTTAGCGACGTGCTTGAAGGAAAGCACGAAGGAGACAAAGTCCATCTTCGAGGTTGGGTCCATCGAATCAGAAAACAGAAGAAAATGGTGTTCGCTCTTCTTCGAGACCCTTCAGGTGTCGTTCAGACGATTATCAAAGAAGCTGTGGTCAGTGAACAGGAATACGCTGACGCTGAGAAGATGCTGATAGAGTCCCTCGTTACGATAGTTGGTACTGTAAAGGCTGATACTCGAGCTGAGGGCGGTTATGAAGTGCAAGTTGAAGAATTCAAAGTGTTGCACTTCGCAGAAGAGTTCCCAATAACGGAGCACCAAAGCACTGAATTCTTGAATGATAATCGTCATCTGTGGATGAGATCTCGCAAGCTCACAAACGTACTGAAAATTCGAGATGAAGTGTTCAGGTCAGCTAGGGAATACCTTCGTGACGAAGGATTCTACGAAACAACCTCTCCCATGTTTGTATCAACTATGGGTGAAGAGGGAGCAGAGCTCTTTGAGGTTGAGTACTTCGGAAAGAAGGTCTATCTTACTCAAACCAGCCAGATGCACCTAGAACCGCAATTATTTGCAATGGAAAAAGTATTCATCTTAGCCCCATCGTTTCGGGCTGAGAAATCAAGAACCCGAAAACATCTTACTGAGTTCTGGCATCTAGAAGTGGAAGAAGCTTGGTGCGACCATGAGTGCAACTTGAAGAGACAGGAGGGTCTCGTCAGCCACATGTGTCATTCAATAGCTGACAACAGAAAGTTGGAGCTAAAAGAACTTGAAGTCAATCCAGAGCGACTCTACAGTGTCAAAGCCCCCTTTGATAGGATTACCTATACCGAAGCAATTGACATCTGTCAAAAAGCTGGACTGAAAATAGAGTGGGGACAGGACTTACGAACTGAGGCTGAACATATTCTCACAGATGACAGAGAGAGATTCCTCTTCGTTGAATATTATCCAAAAGAGATCAAATCCTTCTATATGAAAAACAATGAGGATGACCCGCGAACGTACAAGAACAACGATCTTCTTGCTCCCAAGGGATTCGGAGAGATGATAGGTGCAAGTGAGCGTGAAACTGACTATCAGTTGATCATTGACAATCTCAATAGAATTGGTGACGACCCAAAGAAGTATGAGTGGTATCTAGATATCCGAAAATATGGTAGTGTTCAACACTCGGGTTTTGGAGTCGGAATTGACAGATTAATGACCTGGATGTTGGACCTTGAACACATACGCGATTGTATCCCATTCCCAAGAACTGTTAGTCGTATCTCTCCATAGTAGTGAGAAGAAGCTATCTGAATTCACGGATAGCTTATGGACCATGATGGATGAAAATCCCATATCATTTCTTGAAGTTCATCATAACTGGAATTAGACATGTAAAGTGTAGGGTCTCGCCACTCGCCTTCTTGCACAACCCCGAAGTGGATATGAGCTGAGCCTGCTTTGGCCAGAAACTTTGCTATCACATCCCCTTTAGCAACCCACGTTCCAACCTCAAAGTTGAACATAGCAACCTGTTGCGCCTGCGCTAGTGTAGAATTTGTCCATGGTTCAAAACCGTACCACAATGAAACTGTGTAATTGAATTTGATTTCAACGTTGATTGTGTAACGATGAGCAGCCTCTGGACCCCAGTCATTCAAGTCGATTCTCTCCACTAGTCCTGGTGCCCCGGCTATAACATCAGAGTTGTTGAAGTAGAAAAAGTCAATTCCGTTATGGATGAACCCCCAAGGACAGCTATCAGATTCACTATAACCTTCGTTGTACGATTCGATGTCTGACCTATTTGCATAGATGACTCCCATATCATTTAGTTCGCTCGAGTCATAGCGTCCTTCTGTATCAAAAGGAAACAGATCAACAACCAATCCTCCCTGAATTAGTCCAAATCCTACTAATCCTATTACAATGATGACTATGATAATGATAGCTTGCTTCTTCATGAGTTACCATTTCAGGAAACCAATACTAAAGTGTTATCGGGAAAGGTCGCGTAACTACTTTTTCATCTGAAGACAATCTGGTCACATTAACTATCATCAGTTTCCTCTTGATGTTTCTTCTCGATCATTTCGCGTTGGTGTATCCGAACCATTCTGATTGAATATAATACACCTACAGCACCTATAACGACACCGATGAGCCACAATGGACTCGCAAGAGGGTGTGCTAACCACAAGGTAAAACCATAGATGTTCAGACTTGCAAAGAAGAGTCCAAAAGTAAGGATAACAGCATAATATGACCAAGGCATAAAAGATTGGCTCATTGTACAATCACACTCTGTCTAGGATAATACCTCAATATAGAGATTGTCTAACAATTAACGAAGCACTACTGTGTTGCTTGATTGTCATTATTCTCATCATCAGTTTTTAGAGGGCTGACTAAGAGACCTTCCGAAGTTGCTCTAAGAACCACTCTTTTCTTTATTCCCGCAAGCTGTCTCATAGTTTCAGGGATTACCATCCTTCCCTTTGCATCAATTTCTGTAATGTCACCGTAGAGTGTATGTTTCTGTCCTTCAATGAGACCGTCTCTGATTCTCAATACTCTATCTGCATACTTGGCTACTGTTGGATTGTGAGTGACATTGATGACAGTTGTTCCGAACTCCTCATTTGTCATCTTGAGAGCTTGCATAACCATTTCAGTTGTTTCACTGTCTAGCTCTCCAGTGATTTCGTCTCCCAGAAGAAGCTCAGGGTTATTAGCTAGAGCCACGCAGATTGCAGTACGCTGATTCTCCCCTCCAGACATTTGATTTGGTTTGTGCTCCACCCGTGGACCTAAACCCATTGTATCCAACAACATTCGAGCTCTCGTATCTGAAATTTTCGAGGGTGCACCTGCGAGCTTCATTGGCAAAGTTACATTCTTGAGTGCAGTGAGTCCAGGAACTAGGTTTCCAACTTGCCAGATGAATCCGACCTTCTGTCTTCGGTAGAGCATAGCTCTTCTATCATCGAGCATTGTAACGCTGTGACCATCGTACAACACAATTCCTGCAGTTGGTTTATCCAAGGCACCTAACAGCTTTAGTAGCGTTGATTTTCCACTTCCACTTGGCCCTACGATTGAGAGGAACTCACCCTGGCTTACTTCGAAATCAACACCCCTTAAGGCAATGACCTCTTTTTGTCCACGTTTATAGACCTTCATTAGGTCACGGACCACAATCTTGTTTTCGGATGCAATTTCTTCTAAATTCTCTGACATGGTAGTCACTCCGTGTATTGAATCTCTTCTGCAATGTTGAGTTTCAGCGTTCTAGTTAGAACGAAATAGGTTGCTAATAGGGATACAATCACTGCTGTACTAACTATAACAAATACAATAAACCAGGGAATATTAAGAAACACTGGGAGCCTTGACCAAAGTTGAGATGTAGTTATTCCCATGTAAAGCAGAGGTACATTCAGTAAGAGAAACGCGAGACTTACTCCGATCGTTCCTCCAATGAGTGCAGCTAAAAGTAAACCAATTGAGGTATCTGCAAGTGCTGCTACTATCATCGATTTTGATTCAGTTCCAAGAGCTCTAAGCACTGACAGTTGCCTGCGTAATCCTCTAACTCTGACTGTTGACACAATGATCATTCCAATTGAAAGGTATAACAACGAGAATACAACATTGAGTGTGTATGCTCCATTGATGGACTGCGTTGCTCGTGAGTCAAGAACTGAGTTTATTGATTCATATGCTGCTTCAACGTTTGTAAAGCTATCAGGGGCAATGTTATAGATGTCGATCATGGCTTGAGTATAATTGGCTCCAGGCTCGAGATCAACATAAAACTTGTTCACCTTTGTGGAGTTAATCCAAGAATGAAGCAAATCCAAGTCCATAATCACAAAGTCTGAGGCGTCAGGCTCTCCCGGGAAGTATGTCTGTCGCGGCATTGTTTGTTCAAGTGTGTTGATCATGAGATCGACAATTGTACATTCTGTTTCATTATACCAACCCGGGCTGAATATCTGCAGGTCTAGGATATTGGAATAGACCGGTCTGGATTGTTGAGTTACACTATCCACCGTATAACTGGCGATTGGTTTGAATGATGAAATTATGTTCGTGTTGTTTTCATTGTTCTCCGATAATCTCGATATTGACGCAATTGGAGTGCTCGCAAAAGTGAAGTAATCAAGGAAGAATGCGGTTGAAGCCCAAGTATCAGGTTGTATTCCATAAACCGATATTGTCCGATTGACATTCCGTCCAGAACCAACATAGTACGCATCCCAATATTGGATATATCCTGTCGTACGTAACATTGGACTGACCTGAGCTACTCCCTCTACCGCAGTAATATTGTCCACAAGATCAATTGTAACATTATTCAATGCTGAATTCACATCTACTGCGATATCTGCTCCAGTTTGGAAACTAAAGACTTGTTTCATGTGTGTATCGCCTGTTGTGGCCGATATTGAAGCAAAAAGACCAGCACAGAATACCATTGCAATGAACATTGTTCCCATAGCTTCTGATTTCTTGAACATTAGGACTGATCTCGACATCAAACGAGACCCAACAACCAATGATGGCCTTCGAATTCTCGAGAGAATCTTTGATTTGATTAATGCAGTTGGTCGTGAGAGACCTCTTGTGAATGCAAAGAGAAACACAGCAAACAGAGGAATGATGATGACACCGAAAGATGATATACCAATGAAGGCAAAGAAACTCATCATCGGAATCAATAACCATCCTGAAATTCCAACTGCTAGTAGGTCAATGGATGGGTTACCCATCTTCTCAGACTGAGCAAGTATTTCCCCTTCCAGAATCCCGTGAGCTTCTGTAGGAGTCATGATCAAAGCTTTGACAGCACCTGGGAGAGCAATGATTATTCCCACTATAAATGAGAACGAGAAGACTGCAATTACTGCTACTGGTTGTAACAGAAGTGTAAATCCTTCTAATTGTTCAAAACTAAAAACGAGTAATTCTCTCACAGAACCTGAGAGTATTGCTGATGCAATACCTGTCGCTATAGCTCCAATGCTTCCAATAATACCCGTTACAATAGCACTACTTAAGACCCAGCTAAAAGCCTGCATTCCTGATGCTCCTCGAGTCTTGAGCTTTCCAACATCTCTACGTTGTTCATCCGATAATAGCTTGGAGTTATATTGGATTAACATTATACCCATGATAACTGAAGGCAAAGAGAAAGCCAATGCAATTGCTCTCACATTGATTGACCAGATCGCAAATTCGTACACTGCATCGATGAGCTTGAAATCATCATAGTCTATCAGTGCAAATGGAAGTGTTGCTTGTTCTATCTGTTTCTTCACAGAGTCCAATGATTCAAGCATAGATTGAGAATCTGTTTCTATTATCGCTTGTTTATTGAACCCAACCCATATCCTTTCTGTGATTCCGTAGTAGTCATCATGAGCTAAAATGCCAAACATTGATTCAATTGCTTCAGGAGTAGTGATAAGCTGAAGGTATGTGACAGCAGGCTGTCCCCAAATTGGGGTATACATATAGATGTTTGACGTGAATGTTCCTACAACTACGAATGTCTGTTCCACAATCACCTCAGTCCAATTCTCATCACGAAGACTTAGAGAAACAGTGAAGTTACTCCCAATTTCCAGACCATCTAGGAGGAACCTAGATTTTTCAACGATGCATGAGTTGTCGTCATAAGACAAAGTCCCTTCATCAAGCTCGATTGCTTTTTGAAAATTATCAAAGACCGTGTTATTGATTCCGAGGAATGCTTTAGCATAGTATATGTAATCTTCTTCCTCATAATCCTCAATTCGAACAATCTTTGCTGTTTCCGTTGAAACTACATTCTCCTGTTCTTCGACTATACTTCTGATGTCCTCCACAGTGGTAGTGTTTTGATTATAGAATGGGTAATTGAACGACACTTCCATGTCGATTGGGACATCAGAGGTCATATCATCAAGCACACTAAGAGCCGTAGAATCCATATAAAACAGAATTCCCCCTAACACTCCACTGGATAGCGAAAATATGAGTAGTGTAGCAAGAACTTCTGGAGTTCTAGCTGATAGACGCGAGAAGAGGAACATCTACATATCCTCCCCATAAGGTGCAGCTTCAGCCCAACTTGCATTCAATGTCTGAGCGAGATTAATTCTGGAACCAAAGAAGGCTACAAATCCAATGAAAATCATTATTGACACAATGAAGAAAGCAAGTACTGTGAATATTGTCAACCATGGAATAATCAGAAATACCGATACAGGGTATGTTTCGAACGCAGATACACGGATAGTTGAAATGGATGTACTCAAGAATAATGGAGCATATGCTAGAAGAACGATGAGACTGAATAGCATAAGAATCAACATCTCGGCACCCTGTGCTTTCACAATCAAGCCGCTGTCAGCACCTGCTGATCGAAGAAGAGCTATCTCCCTTCGTCTGGCTCGAACACCCTCGACAGCATAAACAGCAAACGCTCCCATTATGGTCCCGACAGTTAGAACGGTCAACATAGTATCGACGGATCTATCAATATGATATGATGTCTGTTTCAAAAACTCGTCAGTTTGAGAGGATACGGAATCCCAGAGATTTTGATATAGAACTTCATACCCTCCAGCCTCAAGAAGGCTTTCACCAGTTTCTGTTCCATTTGCATTATCTAAAGTACTCACACAAAGGAAATTGTTTGTTTGATTGAGAGCTCCTAAGAGAGAACGGAGATACTCCCGATTGATCATGACTCTATCTTGTCCAACAACATCAGTGTACGGGAAATATGGTACCATTGGAGGCATGATGATGTAATCGTAATAATACCAGTAATCATCACTCGGCATTTCAGGAATTGCTTCAACAATCGCAATAACACGAAATATGAACGGTATCGCCTCTTCACTGATTTCAGATGCACGCAAAATATCTCCAACTTCAAGGTTGTATTCCTGCGCAGTATCTCGTGATATGATTGCTCCATCCAGTACTGATTCCAGAGATACGAGCATGCTCGCCATCTCTGAATTGTTCAATCTATTCCCTAGATAGTGGTACCCTATGCTAGTATACTCTCTGGGATTCACAGCGAGAAAAGTTTTGTATCCACCATATCCACTTGAGAGATAAAATCCAGTTTCTGAAACATAAGTTGCTGATACAACGTTCGCATTGGAAGTGACATTTAATGTAAAATTATCCCACTGTTCGATCTTATTATTATCGAGAGCAAATGTGATGTCTGCTCCTACACTGAGCTGTCCTTGATACGTTTTCGTGATTGGAAGTGATGCATCAACAATAGCACTATTCCACGACAGACTTATGGCAAGTACCAAGACCATTGCCGCTGCTCCTCCTGAAGATGCTCCTTTTCCAATCCTCCGAATGCCGATAGACGCGGGAATTTGACCAACAACTCTTGTCATGGTCCGCGAAATTCTCCCAGCACCAGTTCTGAGTCCTTTAATTGATAAACTAGCAACTCCAAGGAATAGTGGTAGAGGTACAATCGGAAGAATGAGTCCTAAAATTGGATTATTTTGAACATCTGAACCTCCAGACACCAACGCCATCAAGAGGACACCAGCTAATCCTACAACCAGAACATCCCACTTTACGAAATTTAGTCCTTTCACAACTTTAGACAATCTGCCTTGGTCTTGATCCACAGATTTCTTAGTTGAATAGACAACTCGATAGCTGCCTAATGCTAATATCGGCAGTGCGATACCTGCAATGACTGAAATTATCAAAGAGTCTAAGGTGATAAGGAACGGCTCTGAAATCATTAACGCGAAATCAAATTGAAAGAAACCGGTAGCAGCTACTGCAACTCGACTTATTCCAATGCCCAAGAAAATTCCAAGAATGCATGAGAATATCGATAGAATGAAAATTTCTCTATTCACAATTTTGTCAAGATCCCTTGAAGCTGCACCTCGTGAATAGAGGATACTTGACTCGAATCTTCTTTCGTTTACGTTATGCCGTATAGCTAGGAATGTTACCATGAGAATTAGTAGAATGATACTTGTTGCTCGGAATAATTGCGTGATTCTCACACTCTGAACCCAATACATGTATGTGGTTATCCCAGTTGAGATGCGGTTCGACGCCCAAAATCTCGATGACCAAGGATTCTGTGGATCATAGGCTGGGTCTAACATACGAATTGCTTGATCAATCCCATTAGAGTATGCGAGTGATCCAGCTGCATTGAAAGCGGTGACTCGGGTTCTATCAATATCAATGAAGATTTTATTATCCCCAGAGTAAATTGCATCAGGGACAACAATGACTATGCTTTCGTAATTCCAATAGTAGGGATTGGAGTTTTCATCTTGGCCCTGGCTGTAAATCCCAATGACTTCAACTAGTTCATCCATATACAAATCATTGCTATAATTCAGGACATCTCCAATACCAATTCCATAGTAATCCGCGAGTTCGTTGATCACAGCAATTTCTGACATATTTGTGGTAGGAAAAGAACCCTCTACAAGAGTGATATATCCAGGGAAGGTTTCCATAAACTCTTGATCCGGAGCGATGGTGTCTCCCCAGATATATTCCTCATACAATCCCCAAGTGTCGTTTACCCAAAATCGAAGATTTCCGTACCCTGTTCGAAGTGAAGCTGATTTGGTCACTCCATCAATCTCTCTAATTGCACCAATATATGCCTGTATACCTTGACCCTGAGCAATAATAGCAATCTCACCGACATCTAGATTCTTGTCCCACTCGTGAACCGAGTATGAATCAACATAGACGGTTATTCCCATTGCCATGGTTGAAGCTAATAGAAAACAAAGTAAAGTGACTCCTTTCCTTTTCTTACTCTGGAATGCTTCATAGCCTGCGGGAACACCAGACAATTTCTAACACCTCTATTTTTTATTCTCGATTTGGCCATCGCGCATCTTGTATACTTTATCCATCTTCTCTCCAACCTCTGGATCATGAGTGACTGTGATCAGAGTTCCACCTTCCTTCTTTGTCAACGATACTAACACATCCAAGATTTCCTTACCTGTATTGTGATCTAGGTCGCCTGTGGGTTCATCAGCTAAGACGATAGTACTACTAGCTGAACCGGAAGGTTTTGCTAATGCTCTGGCAATAGCAACACGCTGCTGTTCGCCACCAGACAATTCGTCTGGTCGGTGGTCTGCTCTTTCAGTCAGATTAACTAATGACAGAAGATGGTCCACACGTTCCTTTCGTGCGTCTTCATCAACTCCCCCAATAAGCAAGGGGAGCTCTATGTTTTCGTACGCTGATAGAACTGGAAGTAGATTGAAAAACTGAAACACGTAGCTTATCCTGTTACGGCGAACCTTTGTCAGCTCGCTCTCATTCATATTTGTGATATCTACATTGTCGAGAATAACTGAACCCTGTGAAGGTCTATCAAGCGCTCCAATTAGATTCAACAGTGTAGTTTTTCCTGAACCTGAGGGACCCATAATTCCAATCGCAGCACCTTTCTTGATCTGAAGAGAAACTCCCCGAAGGGCATGTATTTCAATTTCACCCATATTGTATATTCTTGAAACGGATTGAAGATCCACAATTACGTCGTTACTCAGCTAAACCCACTCCACTCTTTCAGGCTATTATAAAGCTTAGCTGAGGGCTAATAAATCACTCCTTCGAAGTACAAGGAATTGTACTATTTTTATCAGTATTACTCCTCAACCACAGGTCCACCAAGAGACCAATGATTACTTAGAGCATCCATTCCTTTCAATCTTGAAGTACAGTGTCTAAGCACATTTGCGTACTTACAACCAGTAATTAACGTAATTACATAATATACTATGGTTAATCAGGAGAAGCTTTAAGTCGTCTCTTGACCTATCCAATCATAGAATACCTAGAGGAGTATTTGACATTGTCTGATGAGATAATGGCAAGAAAATATGAGTTCTTCAGCTGGCAGGGATTTGCCATGGGCGCATTAGTCATGGTGCTGTCACTGGTTCTCCAGTCCGCAATCAGTTTTCCTGCAGTTTGGAGTGAACGAGCTCTCTCATATGGTTTCTTGATTACCTTCTCGTCACTGGTTGTTGGTATAACCTCCGGGGGGGTTCTTGTGTATCTGTATCCTCCGGATCAAGATGTCATTGGAATTGCTGGACTTGGTAGTGATGATATTACTCAGCATCTCTCGTTGGTCCTGGTGATTCTGTCCTTGGTCTGGCCAATCTTCACAGGTTTTGTGTTCTTTTTCGAATACTTTGGTACGGATCCATTGATTTTCATTTGGGTGATATTAGGATTTGCAGCTCCGAGCTTAGGTCTTACTGCAGCAATGTTCGAGAGATCAAGAGCAATTTCAGCCGACCTAAAACTCTACTTCTCAGTTCATGATAGGCTTGATATGACGCGCCTCGATTGGTTGCATGCAATCGGTCCCCGCACAGCAACATATAGGATGGGGATGCTGGAAAACGCAGCCAGAAATGTAGAGGGTCTGAAAATCACTGGTCATGAAATCGTGAAAGAAAGAAAACAGTTTGCTGTTAATCAGTAACTCACTCAGAATGCCTTTTGCGCATGTGAACTTCAAGACCTACATCGTTCCACGCCACCCAGTTGCACTTGAGACAACTAAAGGATTGACTTCCTAGTCCGAAGCGAGGCTGGGATTTCTCCTCAAGTTCGTAGATGGTTCCTCCATACCCACTTCTCTTCTTTGATGAAATTTTGAATCTCTTCTTGAAACAATCTGTACAGATGTTTAGATTCTTTCTGGTGTCGTTAGCAAAGTTATCTTCAAGATTCATAGCTGGTTGAATCATATCTACTTCTTTGCCACAGCTTTCACAGTAATCTACCGACGTAAACACCACATTCCAGATTCAAACTTAATTGGGCCACAGTTTCAGTCTCAAAATATAATGACTGACGACTATATGAACTCTCTGAGTAATTCCACCCTTTTTACTTTCGTAACGTGCACTCAAAAAGTTTCATGTCTGCAAACTGTTCTCGAATAGCTGAATCGCAGTTTTAAACACATCCTCGACACCTTCTTCAGTGTTGCAAGATGTTTCGATAAACGCTACAGGGTGTAAATTATTACCCTCTCCAAACCGCTTCGCGAGTTCTTCAGCAAATTGGAACCCCTCTTCATATGAAACTGGTTGATCTCCAGTGTCATCTCCCGTTTCTGTTCTTAGATCAATCTTGTTTGCGACTATGATAATAGGCGGCATTTCTTCAGATGACAATGTTGCTTCTCTCAACCAAAAATCGATACTCTCGAAGCTCCATCTGTCAGAGGCTGAATAGACAATTATTATGACTTGGGAATCCATGTAGAATTGTTTCCGCTGCACTTTGGCTTTCACCGCAAGATCAAAAGACCATACTCGAAGATCGATTCGATGATTCTCTCCTTCGAAGACCTTTCCGTAGATGTAAGATGATTTTTCTCCATCTTCAAGTGTAATTGGAACTACTCCTACAATGGATTTCAGCGTCCGTTTTCCTACACCATCCTCACCTAGAAGAAGACCCTTACATTCAATCAAAGGTTTGATCTGATGAGTTGGGATTATTTGGGGAGTAACTTCAACTTCTTCGACTAGTGGTTCTTCCTGAACAGCATCGCTTTCAAGTTCTACAATTTCCTCAGCAGGTGCTTCTTCTTGCACAATATCCTGAACTTTCTCAGCTTCAGCAATCCGAGCATATGACTTGTCGGAAGCTATGATTTCCTCTTGACCATTCACGTGGATACTGATTTTGGGTTGTGGTTCTGGTTGCTTTTCTTTCTCCTTCGGAGCTCCTGCCATAAACGAATCACTCAATGCTTCCACAGCTTGTAATGCATCTGTAATATCATCGAAGTCATCTCCGTTGATTGCGCCTTCTGCATCTGCACTAACACCTAAACTTTCCCCAAGTTTTTCAGCTGGCTTCTCCTTCTTTCTTAGAAAACTCATTCTCTTTTTCTTTGGTTCGGGTTCTTCAGCAATCAATTCAGGTGCTCGATCAACAACTTCTGGTTCTTCCTCAGGTTCGGGAGGTGTCAACAACTCTTCCTCCAAAACTCGACGTGCCTTTGGTAACCCGATTCTTACCAAAACATCTTCGAGCACGCCCGGAGCAAGACGCTTTCCAAGATACCGCAGATACTTTTGGAGCTCTAGAGAAACATCATCGAAAGATCTTTCTTTGAGGGGGATTTTCTTTTTGATCAAGCCTTTGTCGCGTACTTCCACTGAAGTTGGATTTAGTGTCAATGAGATAGTTGTACCTGGAATTATCATTGCCTAGCTCCACCTTTTCGGGTATTAACCACCATCTGCACCAACATCTTAACTGTTTCGTGTGTGAGCACTATAGTGATATCATACTGTATTGCAAACTAGTGATATAGAAAGAATAAAATCTTACTAGTAGATAGTCCGTTTCAAGGTTGGAACAATGGTGGACGTAGATTTTACAGAGTACATCGATGTGATCAAGGACTGGCCTGAACCTGGAAAAGCTGTTTGTGACATTAGTAGAATTCTTGAACATCCTCATATCTTTCATGAGGCTGTGGTCACTCTTGCAAAACCGTTACTTGAGGTTCGACCCAACAAAGTGATAGGAATTGAACAGAGAGGTTTAGCTTTGGGAAGTGCGATTGCATACTATTTAGGGTGTGGAATTGTACCTGCACGGTCTATAGCTTATCTACCTGAAGATTATGAAAGGCCGATAGAATATCTTCCCTCAACAATGTTTGCAGACAAACGTCTTGCAATCGTTTCGGAATCAATTGATTCTGGTGATCGGGTTGCTATTGTTGATGACTGGCTCATCCAGGGGACTTCAGTGCTTGCTGCAATCAAAATTGTTGAGAAGCTGGGAGCAAAAGTGGTCGGTGTAGCGTGTGTCATCAACAATATGAGCGAAACCAGACGTAAACTTCTAGGTCGTCCAGAAGTTCACTCATTGATTGAAAATTATCAGACTGATATAGTAAATCTCTAGGAGAATAGAGAGAAAAGTTGGATGTGCATTTATTATCCGATGAAGAGTTGGCTATAGTTTCAAACCTTCGCGTAAACATACAAACAAGGTTCTTACAACGAGGTGCTTAACATCTATATCACCATCTCCTGATTCAGACATGGACTCAGAAACCATCTCCTGTATCTTCTTGTCCTTACTCCCAATTTTGAACAAGATATCCGTGAAAGGTCCAGTGAAAATTTTCTGGGCGAGAAGCTGGTTTTTGAACTCATCTCCAAAATCTGATTGCCATAGTCGCTGATACCTCTGTAGCGTCGAAGCGTCGGTATTGTCGTTTTCAAGTGCACCCGCAATGATGTGAGCCGCATATCGGGCAGCTCTCATCGCATACGTAATTCCACCTCCAGTAAGAGGCCTCACTTGACCTGCTGATTCCCCCAGTAGAACACACCGGTCTCTCACAGTCTGCTGGATTGGTCCTCCTGTTGGCACAAACCGTCCTTTTGCA
>SOKL01000369.1 GCA_004376265.1 Candidatus Thorarchaeota archaeon | reverse complement strand
AAGGCGGATTGATCGATTGGAGATAATGCCCCCCTAAGATAGTTGTATGCTATGACTAGCCTTGGTAAATAACCAGTCAGTATAAGGGCACCCAAGAGGCCAGTAATTGCAGGGAAAAGCACAAAGACAAGGCCAGGAGTGTGGACACTCTTCATTTCATGAACCTTTTTCTCTGGCCCATCCTTACCAGGCATACTATCCCCAAGTTCATACTCATTTCAGATTATATCATTCTATCGGCCCTGAGTTGTCTAGCCATTTCTCTGACCTTTTCATGTAGGGAAAAAGGTCCACACACTTGACCTAATGACCTCGAAGTTCTCAGATTAAAACGAGTCCGAATAGGCGAGGATTAGATAATCAGATTTATAAGAATAATTAACAATCGTTAGGTGTGAATTCCATGTCAGATATGGAACCAGTTGAGAGCCTGGATTGTGTGGGATTATTCTGTCCACAACCACTCTTCCAGACCCGAGAAGCAATAGATGGGATTAATCCCGGTGAAATACTTGAGATGCTATCAGATGATCCTGCCGCAGAGGAGGACATCAAACGATTTGCAAAACGAACCGGGAACATCCTGTTGGTCTTCGAACGTCTTGAGGATGGTGTACAGAGGTTTCTCATCAAGAAGAAGGAGGAATAACTATGAGTAGTATACTTTATGTACAGACGAGTGACGACCCCGAACGTCAGTATTCCCCATTCGTTCTTGCGCAGAGCGCAAAGGCAATGGATATTGATGCAAAGGTTTACTTCCTAGGACAATCGTTGAGGGTCCTACAACCTGGAGCAGCAGAAAAGATCAAGCTGGGAAACTTTCCGAGTCTTCATGAAACAATGAAGAAGACAATCGAGATGGGAATTCCCGTCTACGTGTGTGAAGCTTCCAAACAGATGTTGGGTTGGGACAAAGTCGAACTTGATCCTGACCTGAAGATTGTTGGAGCAGCAACACTTAACGACCTTGTTCTAGAAGCAGACGCTACGATGTGGTTCTAGTTCGAGGTTGATGGTGATATGAAACAGGTGTACCTAGACTACCAGAGCGCAAAACCAGTCGACCCTAGAGTCATTGAGGGAATGACTAAGTATTTCCACGAAGCGTTTGGAAATCCTTCAGCGCTACATCAAGTTGGAGATACAGCTACTGATGCTTTAGATGAGAGTCGTAAAACTATTGCGAAGTTCATCAATGCGGATGAGGATGAGATTATCTTCACGTCAGGAGCTACAGAAGCAATCAATCTAGGAATCATTGGGTATGCCCTAAAGAACAAGAAGAAGGGCAATCATATCATCATGTCTGAGATAGAACACATTTCAATTCACAACATAGTCAAACATCTTGAGAGACTGGGATTCGAGATATCGAAAGTACCAGTTGGACAATACGGTAAAGTGAATCTACGCAAGCTTGAACGGCGCATCACAGAACAGACAATATTAATCACGGTAGGGATGGCAAGCAACGAAATTGGAACTATCCAACCGATTAATGAAATCGGTAAACTAGCTTCTGAGAAAGGAATCACATTCCATACAGATGCAGTTGCTGCACAAGGACTCCAT